>NZ_JBFAYO010000013.1:0-192758 GCF_040681325.1 Nocardia sp. NPDC051787 | reverse complement strand
CGTCCGAGCGGCCGCCACGCAAGCGACGAAGTCGCAAGCGGTGGCCGCTCGGACGCGAGCCATAAGGGGTGCCCGCGAACACGCAGCGCGGCAGGCGCCGCCAAGCAGGCACAGCGAGCTCACAGCAAGCTGATCTGCCCGGTTTGCTCCTGATCCTCCACTCGGGCAAGCAATTCCGGGCCGTTGTTGCGCACGCTGTTGACCAGCGCGGGCACCGGCCGCGGCACGATTGTGGCGACCGTCTCCTCGCTCGGGGTCTCCAGCAGCGTCGCCGGGGCCGGGTGATCCGGGTCCAGCCACGCGTCCCAGTGTTCCCGTGGCATGGGCAGCGGCATGCGGTCGTGAATGCGGGTGAGGTCGCCGACCGCGTCGGTGGTGAGGATGGTGCACGACAGCAGCGGCTCACTCTCCGGCTGGGAACGGTCGCGCCACACCGACCACAGCCCCGCCATATAGAGCCGCGAACCGTCGGCGTCGGCCATGTAGTACGGATGTTTGAGCACTTTGCCTTTCGTCCCCGGCTCGGTGTTCGGTTCGACGACCCACTCGTACCAACCGTCCATCGGCACCAGACAGCGCCGGTACTTCACCGCGTCGCGGAAGGAGGGCGTGGTGGCGGCCTTGTCGGCGCGGGCGTTGAACAACGGCTTGCCCTTGACCGGCACACCGGGCTCGGCAGCCTTGGTCCACACCGGGATCAGCCCCCAGCGCATACGCCGGATACGACGCTTCGGATCGTCGTCCTTACGCCCCTGGTCGTGCCGTTCGACCACGGTGAGGACCTGGGTGGTGGGAGCGACGTTGTAGTTGGTGAAGGAGCCCTGGTCCGTCGTCTCGGTCTCGTCGATCGCGTCCAACTCGGCCGCGAGCCTGCCCGGGTTGGTGGTGGTCGCATATCGTCCGCACATATCCCCGATACTCCCACCCGCCACCGACAGTGTCGGGGACAATTGGCCCATAACCGATGACCTGTTGAGAGTTTTGACATAGCATTCTCTCATCGGAGAGGCGGTCTGCCCGTCCATTCCGGCGTGCGCATCGACCGCCCACCGCAAGACGGCAAGAGGAGACCCACTGTGACATCAACCGACACCAGACCGGCCGACCACGACACGGCCCTCACGTCGGTGAATCCGGCGACAGGCGAGGTGATCGGCGCCCACGTCATCGCCGACGACGCCGCGGTGGCCGCCGCGGTCGCGAAGGCCCGCGCGGCGGCGGCCACTTGGGGGGCACTGAGTTTCGACGAGCGGCGTACGCATCTGCTGCGCTGGTCGAGCAAGCTGGTGCAGAAGTCGGAGGAGTTCTGCGCACTGATCCACGCCGAGAACGGCAAGCCGCTCGACGACGCGTTCCTCGAACTGATGCTCGCGCTCGAGCACATCTCCTGGGCGGCCAAGCACGCCAAGAAAGTGCTCGGGCCCAAGCGGGTCTTCCCCGGTGCGCTGATGTCGAACTTCAGCGCCCGGCTGGAACTGCGCCCACTCGGTGTCATCGGCGTGATCGGCCCCTGGAATTACCCGGTCTACACGCCGAACGGCTCGATCGCCTACGCGCTGGCCGCGGGCAACACCGTCGTGTTCAAGCCGAGCGAATACTCCACCAGCATCGGCAATTTCCTCGCCGACGCGTTCGCCGAGGCCAACCCCGAACTGCCCGAGGGCGTCTTCATCACGATCAACGGTTACGGCGCCACCGGCGCGGCGCTGGTGCGCTCGGACGTCGACAAGATCGCCTTCACCGGCTCGACCGCCACCGGCAAGCGGATCATGGCCGCGGCCGCGGAGAAACTCACGCCGGTGCTGCTGGAGTGCGGCGGCAAGGACGCGGTGATCGTCGCCGCCGACGCCGACATCAAGGCCGCCGCCGACGCGGTCGCCTGGGGCGCCACCGCCAACAGCGGCCAGACTTGCGCGGGCGTCGAGCGGGTGTACGTGGACCGCGCGGTGCGCGAGGAGTTCCTCGCCGAGGTCAAGCGCATCCTCGGCGACATCAAGCCCGGTTCGGACGACAAGGCCGCCTACGGGCCGATGACCATGCCGAGCCAGGTCGACGTGGTGCGCCGCCACATCGAGGACGCGCTGAAGAACGGCGGCACCGCCGTGCTCGGCGGCCCCGAGTCGGTCAAGGCGCCGTTCATCGAGCCGGTGGTGCTCGTCGACGTGGACGAGAACTCCGAGGCGGTGTGCGAGGAGACTTTCGGCCCGACCATCACCATCCGCACCGTCGACGGCGTGGACGAGGCGGTCGAGCTGGCCAACAAGTCCAAGTACGGCCTGTCCTCCGCGGTGTACTCGAAGAAGAGCGGCCTGGAGATCGCGCGTCGGCTGCGCGTCGGCGCCACCTCGGTGAACTCCGTGCTCGCCTTCGCCGCCATCCCCGGCCTGCCCTTCGGCGGCGTCGGCGACTCCGGCATCGGCCGCATCCACGGCGAACCCGGCCTGCGCGAGTTCGTCCGCCCGCACTCGATCGCCGTGCAGCGCTTCGCCATTCCCGGCATGGCGCTGCTGAGCTACACGCGGACCGCCTCCACGATGAAGCTGCTGCGCAAGCTCGTCCCCGTCCTCCACGGCCGCCATAAGTAAGAAGACCCGGCCGTGGCGTGCGCGTCTTCGAGCACAGCTCTGGCACGTCTCGCGTTCGGGCCGAAGTGGTTGCCCTAGGCACGGCGAATAGCCAGCCGCAACACCCCGTGCCGCGGTTTTCCGCCCCCACGCAACCACATCGGCCGAACCGCCGTTTCCGAGCGAAGCGAGACCTAGCATTGCCCGTTCGCGGCCCGGCGCACGTCCGAGCGGCCGACGCGCAAGCGACGAAGTCGCAAGCGTCGGTCGCTCGGATGCGAGCCACAAGGGGGCCGCGAACACGCAGCGCCGCAGGCGCTGCATAACAAGCACAGTGCATGATGGACGGGTGAACTTCTGGCCAGCGCCCCATGTCGATGTCCCCGTGCACGCGACCGTGACCCTGCCCGGATCGAAATCGATCACGAACCGGGCGCTCATCCTCGCCGCTCTGGCCGATGGACCCTCGACGATCACCGGTGCGCTGCGTAGCCGGGACACGAACCTGATGATCGGCGCGTTGCGCGCGCTGGGTACGCGCATCGAGGGCGAGCGTGACACGTTGACCGTCGCCCCGGCGCCGCTGGGCGGTGGCACGGTCGACTGCGGGCTGGCCGGCACCGTGATGCGCTTCTTGCCGCCGCTCGCGGCGCTGGCGTCGGGTGACGTCGCATTCGACGGTGACGAGCAGGCCAGGATCCGACCGCTGCGCACCATCCTGGACGCGCTGCGCGCGCTCGGCGCGGACATCGCCGGTGACGCGCTGCCGTTCACCGTGCACGGCAAGGGCGCGCTGCGCGGCGGCACGGTGACCATCGACGCATCCGGGTCGTCGCAGTTCGTGTCCGGTCTGCTGCTGTCGGCCGCCCGCTTCGACGAGGGCTTGGTAGTGCACCACGACGGTAAGGCACTGCCGTCGATGCCGCACATCGAGATGACGGTGGAGATGCTGCGCCGCGCCGACGTGCGGGTGCAAGCGCCCGCGGACAGCTTCAAAGCCCAGACCTGGACCGTGGAACCCGGGCCGATCCGCGCGGTGGATTGGGAAGTCGAGCCGGACCTGTCCAATGCCACCCCGTTCCTGGCCGCGGCCGCGATCACGGGCGGCACGGTGAGCATCCCGCACTGGCCGCGGCTGACCACCCAGCCGGGCGACGTGATCCGCGAGATCCTGGTGCGGATGGGCGCCGAGGCGAGGATCTTCGACGGTGTGCTCACCGTGCACGGCCCCGACCGGCTCGCCGGGATCGACATCGATCTGCACGACGTGGGCGAGCTGACCCCGACCGTCGCCGCGCTGGCCGCGCTGGCCGACTCCCCGAGCGTGCTGCGCGGCATCGCCCATCTGCGTGGCCACGAGACCGACCGGCTGGCCGCGCTGTCCACCGAGATCAACCGGCTCGGCGGCAAGGTGACCGAGACCGAGGACGGACTGGAGATCGTGCCCACCGAGTTGCACGGCGGCAAGTGGCATTCCTACGCCGATCACCGGATGGCCACGGCGGGCGCGATTCTCGGCCTCCGGGTGCCCGGCGTCGAGATCGAGGACATCGGGACCACGGCCAAGACCCTGCCGAATTTCGTCGCCCTGTGGGAGCGGATGCTCGATCCGGCGCTGTCCGACGAAGGAGCGGCGCCCTGAGCCGGAGACGTTCCACGGCCAGCTACGACGAATCCGACGTGCGGGTTCGTCCGGGGCGTAGTTCGCGTCCGCGCACCAAGACCCGGCCGCAGCACAGCGATGCCGAGTCCGCCATGGTGGTCTCCGTTGACCGGGGCCGCTGGGGGTGTGTGCTCGACGGCGACGTGGATCGCCGGATCGTCGCCATGCGGGCGCGCGAGCTGGGCCGCACTCCGATCGTGGTGGGCGACCAAGTGGACGTGGTGGGCGATCTGTCCGGGCGGCCGGACACTCTCGCCCGCATCGTCCGGGTCGCCGACCGCCGAACGGTGTTGCGCCGCACCGCCGACGACACCGATCCGTACGAGCGGATCGTGGTCGGCAATGCCGAGCAACTGTTCATCGTGGTCGCGCTCGCCGACCCGCCGCCGCGCACCGGCTTCGTGGAACGCGCCATGGTCGCGGCGTATGCCGGTGGGTTGCAACCGATTCTGTGCCTGACCAAACACGATCTGGCCGCCGACTCCGAATTCGCCGCTGCCTTCGACGATCTCGACCTCACCATCGTCTACGGCGGCATCGACGATCCACTCGACCCGGTGCTGGATCTGCTCACCGACCGTCTCACCGCGCTGATCGGCCACTCCGGCGTCGGCAAGTCCACTCTGGTGAATCGCCTTGTGCCGGACGCGGCTCGAGCTGTCGGTGAGGTCTCCGGCGTGGGCAAGGGCAAGCACACCTCCACCCAGTCCGTCGCGATCCCCTTGCCCGGTAGTGGGTGGGTCATCGACACTCCTGGCGTCCGGTCGTTCGGCTTGGCACACATCACCCCCGACGACGTCATCGCCGCCTTCACCGATCTCGCCGAAGCCATCGAGGACTGTCCACGCGGCTGCACCCACCTGGGCCCGCCCGCCGACCCCGAATGCGCATTGAACGAGCTCACCGGCAAAGAGCACCGCGTGGCAGCCATCCGCCGCCTGCTCGCCGCCCTCGCCTCCAACGAGCTCTGGTAGGCCGAACTCCCGCCGGCGATCAGTGCCCGTCCGGCTGCCCGGGCGCGAACGGCCATTCTTCGAACCACGTGCAGCGGCCGGCATCGTCGAAACGCAGAATCCACAGGTCTTGCCAGTGCGCCGGAGTGTCCCGCGCGTACTCCACCTCCACACGCACCACGGCGGTATCCCCGTCCACCGCGACGATATGGGACCGCATGGTGAACGGCTCGTCGGGCCCGTCCCTGCCCTGTTCCCAGAATCCGGCGAGAGCGCCGAGACCGGTAATCGGCTGCGCCCACGGCGAGACCACGTACACGGCGTCCGTGGCGAACAACTCGGCGAGTTGCTCCGTGCCCGCCGAACGCCAGGCTCGCTCGTACCCGGCCACCCATGTCTCCACAGCCGCACGGTCCATTCCAGGGAAACTACGCCGGTTCGCACGTTCAGTGGAGGTTTCGAAGCCACCATGGTGGGGCCGTGGCTGCGTCGAGCGATCGAGACAACCGGTCAGCGACTGTCCGGATGGGTGACCGATGCAACGGTCACCATCGCGGAAAGGCCTTTGAAGTCATCAGGACTCACCGTGTAGAGCGGTAGGCGGTTCGCCGACGCGATTGCTGCGATCATCAGGTCGATTCGGCGCGGCTTCGGATTGCGGCCCGCATCGAGAACGGCGGCGATGATATGGCCGTAGCGGCGCGCCGCTCGAGCGTCGAAGGGAAGCGGTTCGAAGGCCGCCTCTGCCGCCTGGAGTCGTTCGATCCGCATCGCTCGCTCCACTGGATCGGCGACGAAATGCGGGCCTGCCGCGAGTTCGGCCATCGTCACCGAGCTGAGCACCAACTCGTCGGGGAGTTCGGCGGGGTCGAGCCCGTCGAGAAGGATCAGGACGTTGGTGTCGATGAGCCCTCGACCATCCTGCGCCTTTGTCACTGCCCAGGCTCCGGGGCGAACTCGCCGCGTCGGTACGCGCGATCGTAGGGGTCGTAGAGCGAGTCGTCGATGAGATCGGCGACGTCCGGTGTGGTCGCTCCGGAACCGATCCCTGAGAAGAGCGCCAGAGCCTCCTCACGGGGCACAGCCGTCCGTCGGTGGGCGCGTCGATGCGGAACCAGGTCCGCGACCGGGGCGCCATCCACCGTGATGGTGTAGGCCCGACCGGCGCGCACCTCGCGCAGCACCCGGCCGGAGTTGTTGCGGAACTCGCGCTGAGGGATCTCCGGAAGCTCGGGCTGGGAGAAGGGCGCCGCGGATGTCATAGCGTCATGCTACGCCACGACTACGGATGTGCTACAGACACTGTGGTGGTTTGCTCGCCGAACTCGAAAATCCGGCACGAAGCTCCACGACATGAACGAAGGCGCCCAGGAATACCTGGACGCCTTCGTGATTCGGTGACTCAGTGCCGACGGCGGGACTTCGGGCCGCGCTTGCCCTTCGCCTCCGCGCGGGCCGCCTCGCGGCGCTCGCGGCGGGTGGGCTGGGGGCCACCGTCGACGCCGTATTCCTCGGCGTCGCTGTGCACCGCGGCGCGGCCGCCCTCGTCGGGACCCGAGTAGCTGAAGCCGCGCGGGGCGGATTCGTCGATACCCCTGGCGCGCAGGGCGGCCGGAGCGGCGTGGCCGTTGGCGACGCGGGCCTCCTCGGTGGGAAGCGGGTGCGGGGCGGCGGCCATCGCGCCGACCGGGGAACGCAGGCCCGGCTCGACCGCAACGCCTTCCGGCTGCGGCTGCGCGACCTCGACCTGCAGGTTGAACAGGAAGCCGACCGACTCCTCCTTGAGGCCCTCTAGCATCGCGCTGAACATGTCGAAGCCCTCGCGCTGGTACTCCACCAGCGGGTCGCGCTGCGCCATCGCGCGCAGGCCGATGCCCTCCTTGAGGTAGTCCATCTCGTAGAGGTGCTCACGCCACTTGCGGTCGAGTACCGAAAGCAGCACCTGCCGTTCGAGATTGCGCATGCTGCCCTCGCCCGCGAGACCATCGATCTCCGCCTCGCGGCGTTCGTAGGCCTCGTGCGCGTCGTCCAGCAGCGCCTCGAGCAGCTCCTCACGGGTCAGCTCGCCCGCCTCGCCGATCTCGGTCTCGCCGGTCAGGTCGCGGTAGTCCAGGCGCACCGGGTACAGCGTCTTCAGTGCCGTCCACAGCTTCTCCAGATCCCAGTCCTCGACGTAGCCCTCCGCGGTGGCGCCGTCCACATAGGCGGTGATCACGTCGGTGATCATGCTCTGGACCTGGCCCTCCATGTCCTCGCCGCGCAGGATCCGGTTGCGCTCACCGTAGATGACGGTGCGCTGCTGGTTCATCACCTCGTCGTACTTGAGGACGTTCTTGCGGATCTCGAAGTTCTGCTGCTCGACCTGGGTCTGTGCGCTCTTGATGGCCTTGGAGACCATCTTCGCCTCGATCGGTACGTCGTCGGGCAGGTTCAGCCGTGTCATGATCGCTTCCAGCGCGGCGCCGTTGAACCGGCGCATCAGCTCGTCGCCAAGCGACAAGTAGAAGCGGGACTCGCCCGGGTCGCCCTGACGGCCGGAGCGGCCGCGCAGCTGGTTGTCGATGCGGCGCGACTCGTGGCGCTCGGTGCCGAGCACGTAGAGCCCGCCCGCCTCGCGCACCGCGTCGGCGTCCTCGGCGGTCTGGGCCTTGACCTGATCCAGCGTGGGCAGCCAGGCCCGCTCGTACTCCTCCGGCGTCTCCAGCGGGTCGAGGCCCTGCTTGCGCAACAGGATGTCGGCGATGATGTCCGGGTTGCCGCCGAGCACGATGTCGGTACCACGACCGGCCATGTTCGTCGCGACGGTCACCGCGCCCGGCCGCCCGGCCTCGGCGATGATCTCGGCTTCCTTCTCGTGGAACTTGGCGTTCAGCACGTTGTGCGGGATGCCGCGCTTGGTGAACTGCTTGGACAGGTACTCCGAGCGCTCGACACTGGTGGTGCCGATCAGCACCGGCTGGCCATTCTCGTGCCGCTCGGTGACGTCGTCGACCACGGCGGAGAACTTGGCCTCTTCGGTCTTGTAGATCAGGTCCGACTGGTCGGCGCGGACCATCGGCTTGTTGGTCGGGATGGGGACCACGCCGAGGTTGTAGATCTGGTGCAGCTCGGCGGCCTCGGTCTCGGCGGTGCCGGTCATGCCGGACAGCTTGTCGTAGAGGCGGAAGTAGTTCTGCAGCGTGATGGTGGCCAGGGTCTGGTTCTCCGGCTGGATCTCCACCCCTTCCTTGGCCTCGATCGCCTGGTGCATGCCTTCGTTGTAGCGGCGCCCGACCAGGATGCGGCCGGTGAACTCGTCGACGATGATCACTTCACCGTCGCGGACGATGTAGTCCTTGTCGCGGGCGTAGAGCTCCTTGGCCTTGATCGCGTTGTTCAGGTAGCTCACCAGCGGCGAGTTCGCGGCCTCGTACAGGTTGTCGATGCCGAGCTGGTCCTCGACGAACTCGACGCCCGCTTCGTGCACGCCGATGGTGCGCTTCTTGATGTCGACCTCGTAGTGCAGATCCTTCTTCAGCAGCGGCGCGATGCGCGCGAACTCGGCGTACCACTTCGAGGAGGCATCGGCCGGGCCGGAGATGATCAGCGGGGTGCGGGCCTCGTCGATGAGGATGGAGTCGACCTCGTCGACGACGGCGAAGTTGTGCCCGCGCTGCACCAGGTCGTCCAGCGAGTGGGTCATGTTGTCGCGCAGGTAGTCGAAGCCGAACTCGTTGTTCGTGCCGTAGGTGATGTCGGCGTTGTAGGCCGACCGGCGCTGGGCCGGGCTCATACCGGACAGGATCACGCCGACCTCGAGGCCGAGGAAGCGGTGCACGCGGCCCATCCACTCGGCGTCGCGCTTGGCCAGGTAGTCGTTCACGGTGACGACGTGCACGCCATCGCCGCTGATCGCGTTCAGGTAGGCGGGCAGCACACAGGTGAGGGTCTTGCCCTCACCGGTCTTCATCTCGGCGATATTGCCGGTATGCAGCGCGGCGCCGCCCATCACCTGCACCTTGTAGTGCTTCTGGCTGAGCACCCGCCAGGACGCCTCACGCGCGACCGCGAACGCCTCGGCCATCAGCTGGCCGAGCGGATCGCTCTCGCCGTCGGCGACCATCTCGGCGTAGCGCTCACGGAACTCGTCGGTCTTGGCCCGCAGCTCGGCGTCGCTGAGGTCTTCGTAGTCCGGCTCGAAGGCGAGGATCTGGTCGGCGAAATGCGAGAGCCGCTTGACAATGCGACCCTCACCAATCCGAAGCAACCTCGTCAGTGTCAGCGCAGGCACGGGTCTCGTCAGTCCTCTGGTCGGTGTGTCAATCGTGTCGTCGGCCCCCGGGCCGGTGCGGGCCCACGCGGTCGCGCGGAATCCGCTGCACGCTTCATGGTAATGCTCTGTCCGATATGCAGCGCCTGCGGCGCTGCGTGTTCGCGGCTGTGCTGGTTTGGCCGCGACTTCGTCGCGGCGTGTTCGCGGCCCATCTGTGGCTCGCGTACGGGCAATGCTCGGTCGCTTCGCTCGAAAGCGGGAGCCGGGCCGCGTGGTCACGCAGAGTGGCAACAGCGAGGCCTCGACGTTTGCTGGCCCGTCGTAGCCGGATAGGTGACCGCTGCTGGCCACTCTAGCGTTTTGTTTACCCGGCGGCCGCTCAGATGCGAGCCGGGCCCGCGACCGATGCCGGGGTCTCGCTGGGCTCGAAGCGGAGTCGGACGGGTGCGGTTGCGTAGGCCGACGACTGCGGCGCTGGATGTGCGGGCTTCGAACGCGCGAGCGGTGCCCATGGCGCTGCTTCGACACGTAGCGCGCGGCCGGATGCGTTCACTGTGCATCCCGGTTCCGGCTGTGATCGAATCGGTTTGCCGGGCTCGGAGCAGCAGCGTGGTACAGCGCCTGGGCCGGCAAAGCAGTGCACGAATTCACCGGATATGCCACAACGACCCGGGTAACGGTTGCTGCGGCAGCACAATAGGCGGGGGCGGCATCGGGAAAAGGAGTACCGGGCAGCGTGATCACGAGACTGACGCCGCAGGACACGGCGTTCTACCGGCTCGAATCGAGCAGCAATCCGATCCATATCGGGTCCCTCGCGATCGTCCGGAACGCCGAGCCCGGCGACAGTGCCACGCCGATCCTGGACTACGACCGGCTGGTCGATCTGGTCGAGAGCAGGCTCGCGCTGGTGCCGCGATACCGGCGCAAGGTGCGGGAGATCCCGCTGTCGCTCGGCCGCCCGGTCTGGGTGGAGGACAGCCGGTTCGACATCACCTACCACATCCGGCGCTCCGCGCTGCCCGGCCCGGGCACGGACGAGCAGCTGCACGAACTCGTCTCCCGGCTCGCCTCGCACCCGCTGGATCCGGCCCGGCCGCTGTGGGAGATGTACCTGATCGAACGACTGTCCGACGGCCGCTGCGCGATCTTCACCAAGTCGCACTCGGCGCTGGTCGACGGCGAGACCGCACTGGAGATCGGCCACGTGATCCTCGACACCGGACCCGCGCCGCGCGAGCTGGCCGACGACGCCTGGATCGCGCCGCGCGAACCCGGCGACCTCGAACTGCTGGTCGGCGCGCTGGGCCATCTCGCGGCTCAGCCGCGCAGGGCGCTGGAGGTGGCCCGCGACGCGAGCGCGAGCGCGTTCGCGATGCTCGGTACCGCGGGCAAGGCGGTGGAGTCGGTGATCTCGGCGGTGCGCGCCGCGGCGACCGGCGCCCCGGACAGCCCGCTGAACACCCCGACCTCACGGACCCGGCGCTTCGCGGTGGTGCGCACCGAACTGGAGGACTATCGCGCGATCCGCGGGCGCTTCGACTGCTCGATCAACGACACGATCCTCGCGGTGGTCACCGGCGCGCTGCGCAACTGGCTGCTGTCGCGCGGTGAGGCGCTGACCGAGTCCACGACGTTGCGGGCGGTGGTGCCGATGTCGGTGTACGTCCACGGGGGCGAAGGAAACCAGGCGCAGGCGGCGAGCGAGGTGTCGTCGTTCCTGATCGACCTGCCGGTCGGCGAGCCGAATCCGGTGATACGGCTGTCGCACATCGCGCACGCCACCGAGCCCAACGGCCGCCAGCGGCGCGCCGTCCGCGCACGCACCCTGGTGCACCTGGCCGGGTTCGCTCCGGCCAGCCTGCATGCGATGAGCGTGCGCGCGGCGAGTACGTTCGCAGAACACACGTTCAACTTGGTGATCACCAACGCGCCGGGTCCGCAGGCGCCGATGTACATCGGCGGCGCGCGGATGCTGGAGATGTATCCGGTATCGCCATTGCTGCGCAAACAAGCATTGAGCATCGGGATCACGTCCTACGACGGACGTGTCTTCTACGGTCTCAACGCCGACCGCGACGCGATGGCCGATATCGGCGTGCTGGAAGCGGCGGTGCGCGATTCCATGGAGGAGATGCTCGGTGCCTGCATCTGATCAGAACAAGCTGCGGGTCTATATCCCGGCGACGGTGCCGATGCTGCGCAAGCTGGTCGCCGACCGGGTGCTGGCCGCCGTCGGCGGGACCGCGTTCGCGGTGACGCCGAGGCTACGCGAGGCGTATGCCTCCGGCGACGACGAGGAACTCGGCGAAGTGGCCATGGCCGAGGCCGCCCGCGCCTCGCTGCGGCTGCTCGCCGCCGAACGCGAGGCGATCGGCGAATCGGCGGACATCGCCGAATCGGAGCAACCGGACGACGCCGCACCGGTCACCGGTGGCCCGGTCTACCGGCGCGCGGTGGTCGCCGCGGACGTGACCGGCGCGAAGCTGCGGCCCGACCTGGACGACGCGGTGGTCCGGCTTGCCGGTCCGATCAGCTACCAGCAGATCGCGTCGGTGCACGTCGACCTGGCCGATGCCGAACCGCAGGTCGCCAAAGCCGTCGACGTGGTCGACGCGGCCGATCTCGGCGACACCGACGCCGAGTTCGTCCTCGGTGACGCCGAAGATCACCAGCTGGCCTGGTATGCCGCGCAGGAGTTGCCGTTCCTGCTCGAACTGCTCTGAATGCCACGCCGTTCGCGGGCTCGCCCAGCCGCGGTAACCTACGATGCCGTAACCTTGCTGCCGAGGCCGCGTTCGCGCGATGAGACGGCCGCGCAACCGACAACAGGGAGACCGACGGCAGCGATGGGTTCGAAAATTGGCAGCTTCTCGGTGCGAGGCATCCGCGCGTGGCTGGAGGCGCCCGCGGCGAGTGTCGCCGAGCGCGGCGGCAAGCTGAACGTGCTGCGTGGCGCCGTGGCGCGAGTGACCACCCCGTTGCTGCCGGACGACTACCTGCATCTGGCCAACCCGCTGTGGTCGGCCCGCGAGCTGCGCGGGCGCATCGTGGAGGTCCGCAAGGAAACCGCCGACGCCGCGACGCTGGTGATCCAGCCGGGGTGGGGCTTCGACTTCACCTACCAACCCGGCCAGTACATCGGCATCGGCCTCCTGGTCGACGGACGTTGGCATTGGCGCTCGTACTCGCTGACCTGTCCGCCCGACTGGTCCGCGCCAGGGCACGGCGGCAAGCGGCTGATCTCCATCGCGGTGAAAGCGATGCCGGAAGGTTTCCTGTCCAGCCACCTGGTCAGCGGCGTTCCGGTGGGCACCGTCGTCCGGCTCGCCGCGCCGCAGGGCGGATTCGTGCTGCCGTCCCCGCCACCGGAGAAGGTGCTGTTCCTCACCGCGGGCAGCGGTATCACCCCGGTGATGTCGATGCTGCGCGCGATGGACCGCCGTGAGGTCTTCACCGACGTGGTGCACCTGCATTCCGCGCGCACCGCCGACGACGTGATGTTCGGCGCTGAGCTGCGCGACCTGCACGACCGCAATCCCGGTTTCCGCACCCGCCTGCATCTCACCGCCGAACGCGGCAAGTTCGCACTCGCCGATCTCGACACCGAATTCCCCGACTGGCGCGAACGGCACACTTGGGCGTGCGGACCCGCCGGGATGCTCGACGAGATCGAGAAGCATTGGCGCGACGCGGGCCGGTCGGATCGGTTGCACGTGGAGCGGTTCGAGATCGAGCGCTCCGCGGTCGGCACGGGCGGCACGGTGACCTTCGGCAAGACCGGACGCACCGTGGCGGTGGACGGCGCGACCAGCCTGCTGGAGGCGGGCGAGTCGGCCGGCGTGCAGATGCCGTTCGGCTGCCGGATGGGCATCTGCCAGACCTGCGTCGTCACGATCAGTTCCGGCCATGTGCGCGACCTGCGCAATGGCGACGAGCGCCGCGAGGGCGACAAGGTACAGACCTGCGTCTCCGCCGCCGCCGGCGATTGCACCCTGGACGTATAACCCGGCAGGTACCCTCGACCCTGGATCGAGTAGGGAAAGGACCCCGGTGGCCATCACCGACATCAAGGCGTTCGCCCACCTCACGGTGACCGACATCGAGACACTGGGGCAGGAACTGGATTCCGTCCGGCGCTCGGTGGAGTTGTCCCGTGGCGAGCGCGACGCCAAGTACATCCGGCGGGCGATCGCGGCGCAGCGCGGTCTCGAAATGGCGGGCCGCGCCGTGCTGTTCGGCAGCCGCAAGCGCTGGGCCTGGCTGACCGGCACCGCGCTGCTCTCGGTCGCCAAGATCATCGAGAACATGGAGCTCGCGCACAACGTCAGCCACGGGCAATGGGACTGGATGAACGACCCGGAGATCCACTCCACCTCCTGGGAGTGGGACATGACCGGGCCCTCCTCGCAGTGGCGCCGCGCGCACAACTACTCCCATCACACCTACACCAACGTTCTGGGCAAGGACGAGGATCTCGGCTTCGGCATCCTGCGGATGACCCGTGACGAGCCGTGGCGTCCGATCCACCTGATCCAGCCACTGGCGAACCTGCTGCTGGCCGCCACCTTCGAGTGGGGCATCGCGCTGCACGACTGGAGCATCGAGAAGGAGCTGTCCGGCACGCCCGGCGGGCAGCTGATGTCGCAGCCGAACCGGGAATTCGGCCGCAAGATCTCCCGTCAAGTTGCCAAGGACTTCCTGATCTACCCCGCGCTCACCGGACCGGCCTTCAAACAGACGCTGAAGGCGAACGCGATGGCCAATCTGGTGCGCAATCTGTGGGCGTACGCGGTGATCTTCTGTGGCCACTTCCCCGACGGCGCGGAGAAGTTCACCATCGAGCAGCTGGAGAACGAAACCCCCGGCGAGTGGTACCTGCGCCAGATGCTCGGCAGCGCCAATTTCAAAGCCGGTCCCGCCATGGCGTTCATGAGCGGCAACCTCTGCTACCAGATCGAGCACCACCTGTTCCCGGATCTGCCGAGCAACCGGTACCCCGAGATCGCGGTGCGGGTGCGCGAGCTGTGCGACAAGTACGACCTGCCCTACACCACCGGCTCGCTGGGCAAGCAGTATCTGCTCGCCTTCCGCACCATCCACAAGCTGGCGATTCCGGACCGGTTCCTCAGGGCGACCGCCGACAATGCCCCGGAGACCTCCTCGGAACGCAAATTCGCGGGCATCACGCTGCCGTCCCTGGGTGGCATGACGCTACCGGGCGCGGAGTCCACGCACTGGCTGCGCGTGGATCCGGAGACGGGCAAGCGGCGCGGTCTGCGTTCGGCGCTGCACGAGGCGAAGGTGGTGCTCCAGGAGAAGGCGCGGCAGGAAAAGGAGATGCTGCGCGAGGCCAAAGCGGCGCTGAAGGAGAAGGCCGAGCACGAGCGGCAGCACTTGCACGAGGCCACGCTCGCGCTCCAGGAAAGAGCCCGCCAGGAACAGGCGGCGCTGCGCGAAAAAGCCAAGCGGGACAAGCCTTTTCGACTCCGCCGAAGGGCGCGCTAATTTAGCAGTCCCGGCCCTGGATCGCAATAGGGGATCCGACACATCCGTACGACCGACTTCGTAACCTACGATCTCGTAACTTACGGTAAGGTAACCCGCATGGCGATCTCCGATGTCAAGGAATACGCGCACCTCACCGAGGCCGACGTGGAAGCACTCGGCGCGGAATTCGACGCGATCCGGCGGGAAATCGAGGCGTCGCGCGGCGAGCGCGACGCGAAGTACATCCGCAATGTCATCCGGCTGCAGCGAGTTCTCGAGATCGGCGGCCGAGTGGTGCTCTTCGCCAGCCCGGTGCGTGCCGCCTGGCTGGCGGGGGCGGCCCTGCTCAGCACCGCCAAGATCATCGAGAACATGGAAATCGGCCACAACGTCATGCACGGGCAGTGGGACTGGATGAACGATCCCGAGATCCACTCCAGCTCGTGGGAATGGGACAACACCGGCGCGGCCAAGCACTGGAAGCACACGCACAACTACCTGCACCACAAGTACACCAACGTACTCGGCATGGACGACGACATCGGCTACGGCCTGCTGCGGGTGACCCGCGATCAGCGCTGGAAGCCGTTCAACCTGGGCAACCCGGTCTACAACCTGATACTGCAACTGTTCTTCGAGTACGGCGTGGCCATCCAGCACCTGGAGTTGGGCAAGCTGGCGGCGGGCCGGTACAAGCCGGGGACCGCCGGACGCGCCGAGTTCGAGCGCAAGCGCAGCGAGGCGCTCGCCAAGATGGGCAAGCAGATCCTCAAGGACTACGTGGTCTTCCCCGCGCTCACCGGTCCCGCGTTCTTCTCCACACTGACCGCGAACCTGGCCGCCAACGCGGTCCGCAACGTGTGGTCCAACGCGGTGATCTTCTGCGGGCACTTCCCCGACGGCGCGGAGAAGTTCACCAAGGACGATATCGACGGTGAGACCAAGGGCCAGTGGTACCTGCGCCAGATGCTGGGCAGCGCCAACATCTCCGGCGGCCCGGTCATGCACTTCATGACCGGCAACCTGAGCCACCAGATCGAGCACCACCTGTTCCCCGATCTGCCGAGCAATCGGTACGCCGACATCGCCGTGCGGGTGCGCGAGCTGGCCGACAAGTACGACCTGCCCTACACCACCGGCTCCCTGCCGGTGCAGTACTTCAAAGCCTGGCGGACGATTCTCAAGCTGGCACTGCCGAACAAGTACCTGCGCGCCACCACCGACGACGCCCCGGAAACCGCTTCCGAACGCAAATTCCGCGACCGCGCCACCACCGCCACGGTCGACCCGGTGACCGGCAAGCGCCGCGGCCTGCGCACCGCGCTCGCCAATGGCCGCCGCCGGTTCCGCTCCCCCGCCTCTCCGCGTCTTTAGGCCGTACCAGTCGAGCAACGCGGGATTTGCGATCAGGTCCTGCGTTGGGTGCCGCTCGGGTTCTGGGCGTACCTGGTGAGTTACCCATGTGCCCACGAAATCAGTCATTGCGAGCTGTATGGTCTCCGTCCGGTAACTTGCGCCGCACGACTCGGAGGCGACTCCGGCCGACACTATGTGCGTGAGCGGTCGCGGGTTTGATTGACTCAGGCGGTGCATGAGGTTGTGAGTGTCTACGAGGCCATCCGGCGCCGCCGGGACGTGCGCGCGGAGTTCACGGGCGAGGTCGTGGACGAGACCACGCTGTGGTGGCTGCTCGGCGCCGCACATCGGGCACCGAGCGTCGGGAACTCGCAGCCATGGGACTTCGTGGTCGTCCGCGAGCAGGCCACACTGCGCAGGTTCGCCGATCACGTGGCACAGCGGCGCGTCGAGTTCCGGAACGCGCTGCCACCGGAGCGCGCGGCGACATTCGAGCCGATCAAGATCGAAGGCATTCTGGAGAGCGGCACCGGCATCGTGGTCTGCTACGACCACGACCGGGGCGGACCACAGGTGCTCGGGCGGGCCACCGTACCGGAAACCGGCGTCTATTCGGCGGTTCTCGCGATCCAGAACTTGTGGCTGGCCGCCACGGCCGAGGGCGTCGGCGTCGGCTGGGTGTCGTTCTACGACCCCGATTTCCTCGCCGATCTGATCGGCCTCCCCGAAGGCATCCGCCCGGTCGCCTGGCTCTGCGTAGGTCCGGTCCACCAGTTCCAGGACATTCCCGATCTGGAGCGCTTCGGCTGGCGCGCCGGACGGCCGCTCACGGACGCGGTGCATCGCGAAACCTACCGCGGCTGACGCTCGCCAGTTAATTCATGGTTCAATCGCCTGCCGACTGGGTACGACAAGGACGAAACTGCGTCTGACGCAGTGTTGTTCTTTTGCGGTGTTTCCAGGAGGTTTGTGTAATGGCCAATGTCGATGCTGTGCGCCTGTCGAACGAGCTGGGCATCGATCTGGCACAGGCGATGTTGCGCCTGCGCCGGGAGGGCGTTCCTGGCGAGACCAAGCACCAGACCTGCCTGCGGATCATCGCCGACGAAGGCCGCCACCGGCGGCCGGGCACTCCGGGCAGGCTCTGAACCCGTGCTCCGCTGATCATCGCGGCACGCCCGGCCATCGGCGCGGGCAACCGCCCGATTGCCGGGCACGGTACCCGCGTCGAGTGAAAGAAAGTTCACCGTCGGCCCCCTTCGCCGACGGCGAACCCGCGCAGCGGCGATCCCCTCCACCGCCGCTCCCGGCCTGCCACGCGCCGTTGCGCGACAGACCGAACGCCCGTCCCGGCGAACGCCCCTGCCCGTCCCGGAACCCGGCGCATGGCCGCCCCACCGGGCCTCAGCGCAAAATCACCGTACCAACTTTCGACTGACTTTCCAAATATTTTCTATTCATTTGCCTATGGCCTGCCAACGGCTTACCATGGGCCTACTATGCATAGCCCTTCGGAGCTGTCGCGGCAGAAGAGATTCGGGCGAATCATCAAGGAACGCCGGGACGAGCTCGGCCTCACCCAGCTACAGATCGGCGACCTCGGGGGACCTTCGGCGCCGACCATCCGGAAGATCGAAGACGGCGAGGCGACGATCAGCGTGCACACGCTGAACAAGCTCGACGCGCCGCTGCGATGGCTGCCGGGCAGCGCCGCACGCACCTACGCGGGCGGAATCCCCGCCGACGACGAACCAGCCGGCACCTCTCAGGGCGAAGGCAAGTCGGTGGTGGCCGGTCCCGACGCGATCCGGTTCGACATCGCCGATCTCACCGGGCTGCTCGCCGCCTCGGGCCGGCTCAACGACGTCGTCGAACACGGCCGTACCACCGACCCACAGGTGGTGGCTGCGATCGCCGAACTCAATCGGGTGGTCTCCAAGCTATCCGCGCGCTACGCGACCGCGATGCTCGAACGCAACGGCGGCCCGGGCAGGCAACTGCATCCGCTGGTGGAGATGGCCTTCGCGCACCTGCTCGCGGTGCCCGCGGAGGCCAGTGACGCCACCGAAATACAGGAACGCCGGTACCGCCGCTGGCTGGCCGGCCGATCGGAGGATCTCGATGCGGCGACCGAAGCTCAATTCCGGGCACGCTGGCTGGCGGCGAACATGGCGACGACCGCGGTTCGAAACGGCAGGGACTGAGGGGACGAACATGACCGACGACGAGCCGAGCGGCGCCGCTCCAGCCCTGAGCCACAAGATCAATCGGCTGTTCGCCGTGGTGCACCCGCGATCGGCTCCGGAGCGCAGCACCGCGTCCGTCGCCGCGCAGGTCAGCGAATTCCTCGGACGCGAGCTGCCGGCGAGTTACCTGACGCGCCTGCGCGGCGGCGAATTCGACCACGAAAACGCCGGGCGCATGGTCGATGTCGAGATCCTGGTCGCGGTGGCACGTAGCTTCGGTGTGTCCCCCGACTACCTCGTCACCAGTGGCCCCGCCGCCGCGGCGATTGATAGGGAGCTCGAATTGCTCGCGACCATGCGGGACGCGAACGTCGCCAGCATCGCACTGCGAGGTTCCAACATCGACAACTCGATGTTGGCCAAGATCATCCAGAGCACCGAAGCCGCCGCGCCGCCGAGTCGGTAACATGCTTGCCTACATGGGCCACTGAGTGAGCGCAGCGAGCGAACAATAGACGCAGCCGAGCACTCGCTCGTGCCGGAGCCGAGCGCCGGCGAGGCGCAGGCATGACCGGGGGCGGCGAGCGAGTCATCGGGGCGCACTGCGCATGCCGGAGCCGGGCGCCAGCGAGGCGCAGGCATGAGCTTTTGTAGGAGACCGATCACATGGCCATCCAGGCCCGGTTCCGGAGCTTGACACGGGACCTACCGATTCCCCACCCATGGGATTTGTCCACTTACCTCGACGACGTCGCGGCCTACCGCGGGCGGAGCATCAGCATGCTGCCGATCGACACCGCGCTGCTCGCGGGCACCGGGTGTGGCACGGGCAGCGGCCTGTGGATCGCCAAGCAGGACAGCGACGTCATCGTCTACGGCGCCGACACCACCGAATGGCACGCCGAGCACATCATCGTGCACGAGATCGGGCACATGCTGCTGGGACACGGCCCGGAGCAGTCCGATCCCGGCGAGCCCTCCGCGAGCACGCCGACCGTGGCCGCGATCGCCGAGCTGCTGCCCTCGATCTCGCCGGAGTCCATCGCGCACGTCCTCGGACGCACCGACTACGGCACGCTGCGCGAGCGCGACGCGGAAACCTTCGCCGACATGGTGATGCTGCACGCCATGCGTCCCCCGCGCCGCGACTCACTGCTGCACCGGACATTCTTCCGCGACCGGCGGCGGTGAGTAGAGCAGAGGCGTTGCGATACCCCAACCGCCGATCCCGCGCCACCCAACTAGTACGGCCTGAAGACAGGGAGAGCGGGAGGGCCGTGCCAACGCAAATCTCCGGGCATCCAGCCAGCGAGCTGAACACCCGGAGAATCGGGGACGGACGGTGTCGTCAGGCGAGCCTGATGAGGCCGTAATCGAAGGCGTGGCGGCGGTAGACCACCGAGGGCCGATCGGTCTCCTTGTCCTGGAACAGGAAGAAGTCGTGACCGACGAGCTCCATCTGGTAGAGCGCGTCATCCACGGTCATCGGCGTGGCCGAGTGCACCTTGGTGCGCACGATGTGGCCGGGACCCTCGGCGTAGTCCGGCTCCTGCGCCTCCTCGCGCTGTTCCTGCGTGGCGCTCGACCCGGTGGGCCGCTCGAACAGCGAAACGTCCACCAGGTCCGCTGTGGCCTGGGCGACGGAGACCGGTGTCTTGTCGCCGTAGTGCACCCGGCGGCGATCCTTGGTGCGACGAAGCCGGCTCTCCAGCTTCGCCGTCACGGACTCGAACGCGGCGTAGAAGCTGTCCGCGCGGGCCTCGGCCCGGACGACGGGACCCTTTCCGCGCGCGGTGATCTCGACGCGCTGGCAGCTCTTCCGCTGGCGGCGATTGCGCTCGTGGAACAACTCCACGTCGAAGAGGAACATCGAGGGGTCGAAGCGTTCTAATCGGGAGAGTTTTTCCGCGACGTAAATTCGAAAATGATCAGGCACCTCCACGTTGCGGCCCTTCACCACGATGTCGGCGCGCATCGCTGGCTGGCGTTCCGCTTGGGGTTGCTCTGGTGCTTCCTGGGTGCCGGAATCCAGCACCGACGGAGCGGGATCTTTCACTGAAGGTCGTGAAGAAGTCGTCACGCGTACCTCCCGGATCTGGCCGCACAACCGATTCACGTGCGGCGGGATTGAGCAGTGCCGATCGACAATCGCTCGGCACGAGTTGTCCGAGGCTCCACCTCCAAACTCCCGGTTCGGGTGTGTGTTCGCGACGCTAGTACGCCAACCGGCCGATCGCCAGTGTTCACGCAAATTTCCCACCGGTCACGCAGCGCACGTAACCAGAACGCCACATGCCGGCAATCCGATCAGCGCCAACGCGCGTACCGATTCGCGGGCCGTCGCGCCGGTGGTCAGCACGTCGTCGACGACCACTACCTCGGCGTTCGACCGAATTCCCCGGTCAGCGGCACGATCGGGTACGGTCACCCGCCCGCCCAGGTTGCGCGCCCGCTCCGCGGGCGTCAAGCCTACCGAATCGCGCACACCACGCCCCACCCGCAACAGGGATACGACTCGGCTATCAGGCAGCAATCGGGTGGCGAAGCGTGCCGAACGCAGCACCGGATCGCCGCCTCTGCGCCGCGCCGCCGCGGCCCGGCTCGGGGCGGGCACCAGAACCAGCGGCCGCCCCGCCGAGCGCAGCTGGGCGAGCCCGCCCGCGAGCGCGGCCCCCAGCGGCTCCGCGAGATCCCGCCGCCCGCGTTCCTTCGCCGCGAGCACCGCCCGGCGCGCGGGACCGGCGTACGGCCCGAGCGCCCAGCACGGGACTCCGGGATCGGTGCGCGGCCATACCCGTACCGGCGGACCGGCCAGCGCGGCAGCGCACTCGGCGCACCAGCCGGAGCCCGGCCGCCCGCAGCCCGCACAGGCGGCGGGCAGGACCAGATCGAGCAGGTTTCGCATCGCCCGAGTCTGCACCCACCCCCCGACAAGGTCCATCCGTCGCCAGCGTCACCGGCCGGATGGACCCACCGCTGCCATCGCAACGGACGCGTTTGCGCGTTCTCGCCGACGCAGTGCGCCGCGAGCGGCTCCGGCACACACCACGAACGGGAGCCCATCGAGCCGAATTACCGCCGCACCGGATGCTGTCCCCGCGCCGGGCACGAGCGAATCGCGCATGGTGCAACGTTGGATAACGACCGCATGCCTTTGGTCGTCCCCGTGGCTGCTTCGGCCCGGACCCGCACTGCCATACGTGGAGCCCGGTGACGGCGAACCCGGCCGCATCGCTGCCCTGGCGGCCCAGATCGCCCAGCGCGGTGCTGGTGGCCGCACTGGTGATCGCGGTGTAGGTCTGGCGGTTGGCCGATCCGGGGCGGGGGTGGTCTCGGCAGGGGCTGGGGTGGAGGTGACGGCGCGGCCGACTGCGGCGAGGGCGGGCGGCGCCGGCTTTATTCACGACCTGGATGGAAAGCAATACGACGGCTGGTACCAGCTGCCGAGCGCTTCGGATGTTGATCAGGTCATGAAGAAGACGGTAAATGATCTGGGTGGACTCGTGTTCGATCTGCGTTTCAGGAATTGAACGCCTGGACATTTGACGGCGGAGGTCGAGCGCGAGGCGAGCGGCAGTGCACGCCCGGTCCAGGAAACCAGGAGGGCGCGCCGATGCCATCGCCTCCGCTCGCATGGTCCGCCTCTGTATCAGCCGGACGAATTCCATTCCGCCGCAGCCGATTCTGCTACGCTTTGCATCCGGAAAGCTGGCGACTGGGGAGGAAATCGCGTGGAAAACAGCTGGGAGTGGGACGCACTGGTCGAGCGTATTTCCGAGTACAGCTACGGCGTGCATGTTGAGCCCGACAAGATCAGCATCAAGGTCGAGGACGCTGAAGAGGACTGGGACGCCCCGGACGTCGTGATCAGACGGGCAGACGAGAAATGGATCCAGATCGACAGGCCGTTCGCCAAGGCCGACAAGGTCGATCTCCCGGCCGTACTCACCAAGGTCGGCAGCACGGCCACTATCGGCGGGCTCGTCGTGACGGATGAGAACCTCGTGCTGCGACACGCGCTCCTGCTAACCGACGCCCTCGAGCCCGACGACGACTACGACAACGCACTCGAGTATGAGACCCCGTTGGACATGATCGTGGACGAGGCCCGGATGCTCGGGCGGCAGCTCGCCGGGCACAACGACGACGACTCCTGACCGACACGACCACGACCACGACCAGCCTGGCCTCGAACTCCCGGTACTGTCGGCACCATGACCGGCGGCGGTGCGTTGAGAGAGCACACTGGTAACTCACCGGGTACGCCCAGAACTCGAGCGGCACCCGGCGCAGGACCTGAACGCCAACTCGCGCCACCCGACTAGTACGGCCTGAAGACCCGCAGAGGCGGGGAGCGCTCAGCCGGGAAGCACCGGAAGGGCGTTCGCGCCCAGTCCGGGTACCTCGCGCCAATAGGGCTGCCCCTGATCCGGGGCGGTGGTCAGCTCGAGCACCGCGCGCGAGTCGGCCACGTATTGATGGTCCGGACTCGCGCTCACCGAGCGGACCGGCGCGGTCAAGTTCTGCGACGTCAGCGGGGTCGGCTCCGATCCGTCCACCGAGACGGTGCTCACCGGGTCGACATTGCCTTCGCGCGCGATGATGATCGTGTCGGCGTCGAGCCAGTCCACCGACACCGCGGCCGTGCTGAGGCCGACGCCGACGGGAAGCGCCGAGGTCAAGCTCAACTTTCCATCGGGCTGTGGCACGACGACCGCGACGTAGACCTTGCCGTCGGCGATCATCACCGCACGCACCCCGGTCCGGGATATCCGCAAGTCTGTGATCGGTAACCGCGGCGCCGTTGCCGACGAGGCCGCCGTCAGCGCCGTTGTATCGACGTCCTGCACCGATACGTTTCCGGTGGCGCGGTCGTGCACCGCGCGGATGACCCGCCCACCGTCGAGCACCGCCCATGCCGCGCTGCCGTCGGCGGTCCAGGACGGCCGCGTGATGGTGAAGCCTTCGGCGACGGGAAAGGCGTTGCCGCCGTACGTGCCGACCATCAGGGTGCGCGACGGCTCCCCTGCGGGCCTGCCCGCTTCCGCGACCGCGGCGACCAGCTGGCCGTCCGGGGACAGCGCCGCCGACTGCAGGTTGTTCACCCGGCCGAAGTAGCCCGGCGTCGGCGCGCTGCCGCCACTGTCGGTGACCTGCACCAATCCTCCGCCGCGCAGCGCGTGCAAACCAGCCTGGTTGCGTGTGGACGTGCCGGTATTGAACTGCTGCACGTCCGCGACGCTCCAACCGTTCGCGGCGAACCGCTCGTCCAGCGGTTTGCCGTCGGCGAGCAGCACGTAGGGTCCGAGGATGTCGGCGCTGGAGAGCGTGAGCACCACTTGCGCGGCCAGTAATTCCCGCTCGCGCGGATTCAGCGCCGACGCGCCGGCGAAGTCGATCTTGACGCCGCCGAGCCCGATGCCGACCCCCTCCGGGTCACCGTTGATCTTGGTGATCGCACCGCGCAGCGCAACCGTCGGCGCAAGCTCGTTGCGCAGCACCGACGCGAGGGCGGGCTGCGGCCCCTCGATCAGCGAACTCAGCAATCGCTGGGTCAACTGCCCCTTCGGCACCGAGATCCAGCGCAGATCGGGGACCGCCGTGTTGCCGGCCGGATCGACGAAGTACAGCGCGTAACGCCGGTAGGACTTGAAGAAAGCGGTGGAGTCCATCACGACGCCGTCGGGCAGCTCATCGATGCGCCACTCGCCGTCGACCTTGGTCAGCTCGATTTTGTTCTCGACGATGACGATGTCCTCGCTGGGCCGGTATCCGCCGTCAGCGGCCAGCTCACCGACCTTGCGCGCGCGGATCTTGTAGGTGGCCTTGTCGCCGGAGCGCGATTCCCGCAGCGTGTCGGGTTTCTCCACGATGACGGTGCCGGCGGCGTCGTCCCACCCGGTAGAGGCGGCCGGCGTCATGTACTGGCGGGCGGCCAGATGCCGGTTGGCCGGGTCGGCGGTGGCCTGAAGGAAGTCGCGCAGCAGGAGATCGGGATCGCGGTTGGCGACCGGCGGCGGCGGACCCTCGGGGGTGGGCTCGCGGTTGAGGGTGCCCAGTGCCTCCGGCGCGGAGGACTCGGGCAGGCTGGCGCAGGCGGTTAGCGGCGACAAGGCCACCGCCACCACCGCGGCCAGCACCGTCAGCCGCCGCATCCGCGCGGACCCGACACGCATTCTCATCACTGTCCGTCCCCGGATTCGCGCGTCGGGCCACCACCGGCCTGCGCCGACTCGGGCGCTTGCGATCCATTCGGACCGGACGCGGGCGCGTCACCGGACGGGGTGCTCTCGCCGGGTGTCGCGATCTCGCCCGATTCCGCGTTCTCCGCCCGTGCCGCATCCGGCTTCGGGGACTCGGCGCTCACGTCTTCCGTACGCACACCATCCACTCCGGCAGTGCCCGATTTCGTGCTCACATCTTCCGTACGCACACCATCCGCCCCAGCGGTGCCCGATTTCGTGCTCACGTCTTCCGTACGCACACCATCCGCCCCAGCGGTGCCCGATTTCGTGCTCACGTCTTCCGTACGCACACCATCCGCCCCAGCGGTGCCCGCCTTCATATCGTCCGGTTCGGCCTCTGGGCTCACGCCGTCCGCGTGCGCCGCATCCGATCCGGTAGTGCCCGATTCCATCGGGTCCCGCCCAGCATCCGGCGTCCGCGCGGCATCCGGTTCGGCGACGTTCGACTCCGCGGAACCAGCCTGCGCGGCCGGCGAACCCGGGCCGTCTTTCACGCTGTCCAGCTCGGAAACCCTCCGCTCGCCGGAATCTCGCTCGGCACCCTCCGTAGCGGTCGCGCCGGCGGGCGGCTCCTTCTCGACCAGCCGCATCGGCGTGCGGGCGGGCTCCAGCGGCAGCGGACTCGGGCCGAGCTTCTTCCCGCGCACCAGCGGCAACGTCAGGCGGAAGCTCGCGCCGAGCCCGACCTCGCCCCACGCCTCGAGCTTGCCCTCGTGCAGGTTCGCGTCCTCCACGCTGATCGACAGACCCAGACCGGTGCCGCCGGAGCGGCGCATCCGGGACGGGTCGGAGCGCCAGAACCGGTTGAAGACCAGCTTCTCCTCACCGGGCCGGAGGCCGACGCCCTGATCGCGCACGACGACGGCGACCGCGTTGGCCTCGCCGTCGCCGCGCATGCGCAGCAGCACCGGCTTGCCCTCGCTGTGGTCGATCGCGTTGGCGAGCAGATTGCGCAGCACCCGCTCGACGCGGCGCGGGTCGACCTCGGCGACCAGCGGCTCGTCCGGCATATCGGTGATCACCTCGACGCCGGCGTCCTTGGCCAGGTGCCGCACGGTGGAGATCGCCGCCCGCGCGCACATCCGCACGTCCAGCGACTCCACCTGGAGTTCGGCGACGCCCGCGTCGTGCCTGCTGATCTCCAGCAGGTCGTTGAGCAGGCCCTCGAACCGGTCCAGCTCGTTGACCAGCAGCTCGGCGCTGCGCGCCAGCGCGGGGTCGAGGTCGTCGCTGCTGCCGTGGATCAGGTCGGCGGCCATCCGCACGGTGGTGAGCGGGGTGCGCAACTCGTGGCTGACGTCGGAGGTGAACCGGCGCTGCAGGTTGCCGAACTCTTCCAGCTGGGTGATCTGGTTGGACAAGCTCTCGGCCATCTCGTTGAACGCCTGGGCCAGCCGCGCCATGTCGTCCTCGCCGCGCACCAGCATGCGTTCCTTGAGCCTGCCGTCGGCGAACCGGCCCGCGATCCGCGCCGCGGAGCGGATCGGCAGGACCACCTGCCTGGTGACCAGCGCGGTGATCGCGGCAAGCAACACCAGCAGCACGATGCCGCCGACGAGCATGGTGCCGCGCATCAGCGCCAAGCTGCGTTCCTCGTTGGCCAGCGGGAAGATCAGGTAGAGCTCCAGCGTCGGGATCTCGGCGCTGGGACTGCCGATGATCAGCGCGCGGCCGTGGTATCCCTCCGCGTCGGCGACCGTGGCGAACTGGTAACTGACCTGGTTGCGCTGCACGAACCGGCGCAGTTCCTCGGGCACCTCCTGGATCGGGCCGGTGGAGATCTGCTGCGGCGGCTATACCGCCGATGACGCTCAGCGCCGTGTCGAAAGTACCTGCCGCGCCGGTGGATTGGCCGGTCCCGCCGCGGTTGGACAGCGCGTTGCGGGCGTCCTCCAGCCGCTGCGGCTGGCCGCCGAGATCGTGCACACCGGCCAGCTGGCTTTCCACCGTGTTGCGCGCACGGTCCATCTCCTCGACCGCCGCGTTGATCTTGGCGTCGAGCAGCCGGTCGGTGATCTGACTGGTCAGCACCACACCGAGGATCGTGATGACGATCAGCGACAGGGTCAGCGTCGACACGATGACGCGCAGCTGCAGGGACCGGCGCCAGAGGTGACCGAGAGCAACGCCGACCTCTTGGAACCAGGCCACGACGGGTGCCAGCGATCGTTGCAGACGCGCGAGCACGCTGGTGAGATCCGCCGCCCTGCCTTGGCGGGGCCCTTCGTGGTCAGGCAAGCTACCGCCTCCGGGCCCTGAGTTCGATCCGGATCACGGCGGTCCGGCCTTGTAACCGACACCGCGGACGGTCAGCACGATCTCCGGATTCTCGGGGTCCTTCTCGACCTTCGCCCGCAAACGCTGCACGTGAACGTTCACCAGCCGGGTGTCGGCGGCGTGCCGGTAGCCCCAGACTTGCTCGAGCAGCACCTCACGGGTGAACACCTGGCGCGGCTTGCGGGCCAGCGCGACGAGCAGGTCGAACTCCAGCGGCGTCAGCGAGATCTGCTGGCCGCCCCGGCTGACCTTGTGCGCGGGCACATCGATCACGATATCCGCGATCGACAGCAGCTCGGCGGGCTCCTCCTCGGTGCGGCGCAGGCGGGCACGCACCCGGGCGACGAGTTCCTTCGGCTTGAACGGCTTGACGATGTAATCGTCGGCGCCCGACTCCAGACCCAGCACGACGTCGACCGTGTCGGTCTTGGCCGTGAGCATCACGATCGGAACCCCGGAATCGGCCCGCAGCACGCGGCACACGTCGATGCCGTTCATGCCGGGCAGCATCAGGTCCAGCAACACCAAATCGGGGCGGATCTCGCGAACCGCCGCCAGGGCCTGTGTGCCGTCGCCGACCACGTGCGGGTCGAACCCTTCCCCGCGCAGGACGATCGTGAGCATCTCAGCGAGTGCCATATCGTCGTCGACGACCAGAATCTTCGGCTTCATAACTACTATGTTGTCATCTCCCAGGCGAGGATCGGGCCGCCACGCCAACACTGGTGCGAACCCGTGGCAGAGCCAACCTTATCGACCAACGATTTCGGTGATCCGCGCGGCCAGCGTAGCGGGGTCGTCCTCGGATCGATATGTCCACCATGGCCCGTGCCAGGCCCGTTCGGCGAGCTCACGGTACACCGCACCGGTCCGGTGCTGCAGACCGCCGTCTCGCTCGTAGGCGTCGAGCGCGCGCTCGGCGTCGAGTTCGCCTCGCCTGCGGGCACGCTCGACGGCCAGTTCGGTCGGCACGTCCAGCAACACGTGCAGCGCGGGCACGGGCAGGGCGAATCTGCCGAACTCCAATTCGCCCACCCACTGCACGATTTCGCCGTCGGCCGACTGGCCGAGCCGGGCGGCGGAATAGGCGGCGCTGGAGGCGACGTAGCGGTCCAAGAGCACAACGTCGTTGTCGGCCAACAGCTTCGACAGCTCGTCGTGGGCGCCCGCGCGGTCCAGCGCGAACAGCAGCGCCATGCCGCTGACCGAGTCGGCCAGGTCGCCGTGCGCGCCGCGCAGCGCCTCGGCGGCCAGGTCGGCGTGCACCGAGACGCGGTAGCGCGGGAAGGCCATCGTGGCGACGCGTAGCCCGCGACCGCGCAGATCGGCGACGACCCGCTCGATCAGCGTCCGCTTGCCCGCGCCGTCGATGCCTTCGACGGCAATCAGCACTCCCATAGCCAGGCAGGGTACCCCGCCGCCCGCTCGCCGCCGGCACCGACTGACCAGCGCGGATGCCGAGCCGGGTGCGCCGGGGAGCGCGGTCCCGCCGACCGGAAGGCCGACGGGACCCGATGGGGTGCGCTCAGTAGCGGTAGTGGTCCGGCTTGAACGGGCCCTCCACGTCCACGCCGATGTACTCGGCCTGGTCCTTGGTGAGCTTGGTCAGCTCGCCGCCGAGCGCCTCGACGTGGATGCGAGCGACCTTCTCGTCCAAGTGCTTCGGCAGGCGGTAGACCTCGTTGTCGTACTCGTCGGGCTTGGTCCACAGCTCGATCTGCGCGATCACCTGGTTGGAGAAGCTGTTCGACATCACGAACGACGGATGCCCGGTCGCGTTGCCGAGGTTCAGCAGACGCCCTTCCGACAGCACCAGGATCGAGCGGCCGGTCTCCTTGAACGTCCACAGGTCGACCTGCGGCTTGATGGTCAGTTTCGTTGCGCCGGAACGCTCCAGCCCGGCCATGTCGATCTCGTTGTCGAAGTGACCGATGTTGCCCAGGATGGCCTGGTCCTTCATCGCCTTCATGTGGTCGAGGGTGATGATGTCCTTGTTGCCGGTGGCGGTGATGACGATGTCGGCCTCGCCGATCGCATTCTCCACGGTCACCACGTCGTAGCCGTCCATCAGCGCCTGCAGCGCGTTGATCGGGTCTATCTCGGTCACCTGCACCCGGGCGCCTTGTCCGGCAAGCGATTCCGCGCAGCCCTTGCCGACATCGCCGTAGCCGCAGATCAATACCTTCTTGCCGCCGATGAGCACGTCGGTGCCGCGGTTGATGCCGTCGATCAGCGAGTGGCGGGTGCCGTACTTGTTGTCGAACTTGCTCTTGGTGACCGAGTCGTTGACGTTGATCGCCGGGAACACCAGCTCGCCCGCCGCCGCAAACTGGTAGAGCCGCAGCACGCCGGTGGTGGTCTCCTCGGTGACGCCGCGGACCGATTCGGCGATCCTGCTCCACTTGCCGCGGTCGGTCTCGAACCGCTCGCGCAGCAGGTTCAGGAACACTTTGTACTCGGCCGAGTGGTCGGCGTCCTCCGGCGGCACCACGCCCGCCTTCTCGAACTGCGCGCCGCGCAACACGAGCATGGTGGCGTCGCCGCCGTCGTCGAGGATCATGTTGGCCGGCTCGTCCGGCCAGGTGAGCATCTGCTCGGCGGCCCACCAGTACTCCTCCAGGGTCTCGCCCTTCCAGGCGAAGACCGGAGTGCCCTTGGGCTCGTCGACGGTGCCGTGCGGGCCGACGACCACAGCGGCCGCCGCGTGGTCCTGGGTGGAGAAGATGTTGCACGAGGCCCAGCGCACCTGCGCGCCCAGCGCCGTGAGGGTCTCGATCAGCACCGCGGTCTGCACCGTCATGTGCAGCGAGCCGGAGATGCGCGCGCCCTGTAGCGGCCGCACCTCGGCGTACTCACGGCGCAGCGCCATCAGACCGGGCATCTCGTGTTCGGCGAGACGGATCTCCTTGCGGCCGAATTCGGCCAGCGACAGATCCGCCACCTTGTAATCGATGCCGCCTCGGACATCGGCGGTCAACGACGTGCGTGCGGGAAGTTCTGAGGTGGTCATCAGCCTCTCCTGGTTCGGCAAGTACCGAGGCAAGGCTAGTCGCTCGCGACCGGGCGCGGACCACGCGGCTGTCTCTCCTGCGCTCGGCCCGGCGCGGTCCGCCGACGGACCGCGCCGTTACGCGGCTGCCTCAGCCTTCGGCTCGGCGCGCTACGCGACCACCCCGCGAGCGGCCAGAATCCGGCGCCGCTTGCGCGGTTGGATGTTCGCCAGGGTGACGTCGCCGCCGTAGTGGGCCAGGACGCGCTCGTCCATCACCCACCGCCACAGCGGCGGGATGGCGGCGAACACGATCATGGTGGCGTATCCGGCCGGCAGTTGCGGAGCGTGCTGCGAGCTGCGCAGCGTCTGGTAGCGGCGGCCCGGGTTGGCGTGGTGATCGCTGTGGCGCTGCAAGTGGAACAGGAAGATATTGGTGACCAGGTGGTCGCTGTTCCAGCTGTCCCGCGGCGAGCAGCGGGCGTACATGCCGTTCGGGCGGCGGGCCCGCAGCAGGCCGTAGTGCTCAACGTAGTTCACCGTCTCCAGCAGCCCGATGCCGATCACCGCCTGCAGCGCGAGCCAGGGCAACACTTGGTAGCCGAACACCGCGACCAGGGTGCCGAACAGCACCACCGTCATCGACCACGCCTGCAGGATGTGGTTGCCGACGCTCCACCAGCCCTTGCCCTTGCGGGCGAGACGCTCGCGTTCCAGGGCGATCGCCGAACGGAAGCTCCCGGAGACGCTGCGCGGCAAGAACTCCCACAGTGACTCCCCCAGCCTGGCGCTGGCCGGATCCTCCGGGGTCGCCACGCGCACGTGGTGGCCGCGGTTGTGCTCGACGAAGAAGTGCCCGTACCCGGACTGGGCAAGGGCGAGCTTGGCCAGCCAGCGCTCCAGGTGCTCGACCCGGTGGCCGAGCTCGTGCGCGGCGTTGATGCCGATGCCGCTGACGAAACCAAGGGTGGCGGCCAAGCCGAACTTGTCGACCACGCTCAGCTCGTCACCGGCCCACATGTAGCTCGCGATCGCCAGCCCGGTCAGCTGCACCGGCAGCATCAGATAGGTGCACCACCGGTAGTACCTATCGTTGGACAGCAGCTCGTAGTCCTCATCCTTCGGGTTGCTGCCGTCCTCCCCGATTGTCCAGTCCAGCACCGGAATCACGATCAGCACGATGATCGGGCCGATCCACCAGAACACCTCCACACCGGTGTGGAGCACGAGCTGCGACGGCAGCAAGGCCGAGGATGGTGCCAGCAAGCCGAGAACCCACAGATGGCGTTTGGGATCGGGCGATCCCACCGGATTGCCAACCGTTTGCACTTTTGCCCCACTCAAGAAGACATGAAACTCCGACGACCCGACCCGCCTCAGAATAATGGCAGACTTTCCGTTTGTTACACACCGGTTGGCGGTGAAACGTGTCAGCGATTACAAGCCGTGCAGTCGGTTTTCAAGTCGCCGCACAGATGCTGACGCGTCGCGAGCCGGTTGCCGGCGCCCGCTCAGCGCTGTACCCGCGCCGCGATGATGGCCTCCACGTAGGGACTCAGCAGCGCGCTCAGCTCCGCGGGCGCATCTCGCCCCGGAGCGGGCGGAGTGGGGATATAGCTGAGGGCGATCCGCGCCAGCGCGTGGGCGATCACGTCCGCTTCGGCGGCCGTGACCGCCACCCAGCTGTGCTGGAAGGCGCGCGACAGCCGCTCGGTCGCATGCTCGAGCAACGGCCCGGCATCGAGCGTGATCAGCCGCAGCAGATCCAGCTTCACCTCGCCCGCGACCAGCGACTGGACCAAGGGATCGGCGGCGGCGTCGACGAAGAAGTTGGCCACGCCATCGCGGAACGCGGCGCGGACGTCACCGACGTTGCCGTTGATCGCCGCGTCCACGTGATCGACCAAGTCGTCGGCCAGGCGCAGGGCGTAGGCCTCGGTGAGGCCGGACCGCGAGCCGAACTCGTTGTAGAGCGTCTGCCTGCTCACGCCCGCCCTGGCCGCGACGTCACCGAGGGTGATCTTGGACCAGTCCCGCTCGGTGAGCAGCTCGCGCATCGCGTCCAGGACCGACGTCCGCAGCAGTTCCCGCGCGGCCTCCTGGTAGGGAATCCTGGTTCCGTTGCGCGGCATACCCGCGACACTGTCACGGGGAACTGCCGCAGTCAAAATCTCACGACCGCTCGATTTCGACCATGAAGAAGTCCGCCTTGGCGGCACCACAGTCCGGACAGGTCCAGTCGTCGGGAATGTCGTCCCAGCGGGTACCCGGCGCGATGCCGTCCTCCGGCCAGCCCTTGGCCTCGTCGTATTCGAAGCCGCACTGGATGCATTGGTACAGCTTGTAGTCACTCATTTGCTCGCCCCTATCGGCTCGAAGTCGATCTTTTCCCGCACGCCGCAGTCCGGGCAGCACCAGTCGTCCGGCACCGTCTCCCACCGGGTGCCCGGCGGAAATCCCTCGTGCGGCGCTCCTTTCGCCTCGTCGAAGACGTAGTCGCAGACGGGACAGCGGTACGAACTCATGCCTGCGCCTCGCTGCCGCTCGGATCCGGCATGACTTCGGCCGAAGCTGTGTCGATGGCTCGCTCGCTGCGCTCGCTCACTGGGCGCCACCCCTGGCGACTTCGTCTCGGACGCCGTAGCGCGCGAGCACCTTGTCCCGCTTGCCCGGATCGATGTTGGCGCGGGTGATGTCGCCGTCGTAGTGCGCGAGGACGCGCTTGTCCATGACCCGGCGCCACAGCGGGGGGAAGTAGGCCAACAGGATCATGCTGGCGTAACCGCTCGGCAGGTTCGGCGCGCCGTCCCAGCTGCGCAGCGTCTGGTAACGCCGGGTCGGGTAGGCGTGGTGATCGCTGTGCCGCTGCAGGTGGTACAGGAAGATGTTGGTGACGATGTGGTCGCTGTTCCAGCTGTGCACCGGGGCGGGCCGTTCGTACCGTCCGCTCGCTGTGCGCTGGCGCACCAGGCCGTAGTGCTCCAGGTAGTTCACCGCCTCCAGCAGACTGAAGCCGACCACGGCCTGCAGGATCAGGTACGGCAGCAACTCGATGCCGAACACCGCGAGCAACGCCGCGTACAGCACGGCCGACATCAGCCAGGCGCTGAGCACCTCGTTGCGCAGGCTCCACGGCTTCGCGCCGAGCCGCTCCAGACGCACCTTCTCCAGATGCCAGGACGATTTCAGGCTGCCCCACACGGTGCGCGGCCAGAAGGCCCAGAATGTCTCGCCCACCCGGGAACTGGCCGGATCCTCCGGTGTCGCGACGCGGACGTGATGGCCGCGGTTGTGCTCGATGTAGAAATGCCCGTAGAACGACTGGGCCAGCGCGATCCGGGAGAGCCAGCGTTCCAGGTCCACCTTCTTGTGGCCGAGTTCGTGCGCGGTGTTGATGCCGATGCCGCCGATCATGCCGACGGTGATGGCCAGGCCGATCTTGTCCACCACCTGCAATCCACCGTCGATGCCGAGCCAGCTCACGTCGTTCGCGGTGATCAGGTAGGCGCCCATGAGCAGCGTGGCGTACTGGAACGGCAGGTACAGGTAGGTGAGGTAGCGGTAGTACTTGTCGTTTTCCAGGTACTCCATCACCTCGTCAGGCGGATTGGCGCCATCCGGACCGAAGAAGACGTCGGCGATCGGAATCAGCACGTAGACCAGGACCGGCCCGAGCCAGAACGGCACGTGCGCGAGGCGATGCCAGCCGAGTTCGTTCAACGCCCAGATGAGCGGAAGCCCGATGGTGAACAGGCCCGTAGGGGCGAACAGCCCCCACAGCCACAAATAGCGCTTGCGGTCGCGCCAAGCCGGTACCTCGACCGGCCGCACGGCCCTGTCGGCGTTCGTCGACATCGTTGTCTCCATTCCCAAGGACACGCCACATGTGACGTGCATAACCTCCCAAATTGGACGATAGACGGCTATTTGTCGTCTGTCTAGACAAATCGGGCAATTTGTAAACCGAGGATTTGGCGCGGGAACGGCAGAGCCCCGGGCGGATTGGGCATCCGACCGGGGCTCGAGCGCGGGGCGTGTCAGCGCAGCAGAACGTCGGCGTCCGCGGGCAACGCGTCCACCGGCCACCAGCGCAGATCGGTGGATTCGTGGCTGCGCACCGGGACCGCGCCCGCGGGAGCGGTGATACGGAACAGCAGGTCGAGGTGCCGGGTGGGCACACCCAGCGAGCAAGTGATCGGATGCGCCTGGGCGCCGTACAGACCCGGATCCAGCCACAGCCCCGCGATGCCCGACTCCTCGGTCGCTTCGCGCAGCGCGGCCGAGGCGACGGTGTCGTCGCGCTCCTCGCAGTGGCCGCCGAGCTGGATCCAACGGCCGACGCGCGGATGCAGGGTGAGCAGCACCTCGCGACCGTCCGCGGAGAAGACCACCGCAGAGGCGGTGATGTGGCCCGGCGCGTGCTCGCGCAGGCAGCCGCGCGGAGCCGATCCGAGGAACGCCAGCATCGCCTCGCGCAGCGACCGATCGGAATCGGCCGCCGGACGCCAGGATTCGAGCAGCGCGGTCGCCGAGGCATGCAGGGATTCCGCGCTCACCGGCGGCGCCCCGGTTGGCCGGACTCGTCCCTGAGCACCGTCACAGCTCGACCAGCCCGGAACCGGCGCCGACCACCGGCCGCGGGGTCAGCTCTTCGAGCGGATGGCCGATGGCGATCGCGCCCAGCGGACTCCAGTCCTCGGCCGAGCCCAGGACATCGCGGGTGACTTCCGGCGCGAAGATGGTCGAACCGATCCAGCAGCTACCGATACCCTCGGCGGCCAAGGCGACCAGCAACCCCTGCACCGCCGCGCCCACCGCGACGGTGAACATGGTGTGTTCGTACTCACGGCGCAGTAAGTCTTGATAGTCGTGCGCCCCGTCCGGCACGCAGAACGGGATGATCACCTCGGGAGCGTCGAACAGGATGCGGCCTCGGGCGACCCGGCGCTCGATCCGCTCCGGCGTGAGTCCGTCGGCGGCCAGATCCGCGCGCCACTTCTCCGCCATCGCCTCCAGCAGCTGGGTACGCAGTCCCGGCTTGCGCAGCCAGACGAATCGCACCGGACGGGTGTGATGCGGGGCGGGCGCGGTCAGCGCGACCGACACCGCCGCCCGAATGCGTTCCGGATCGACCGGAGCGTCGGCGAACTGACGAATCGAGCGACGCAGCAGGATGGCCTCTCGACGCCCGCGCTCGATCGCCTCGGCGGTGCCGAGCCAGAACAGGTCCTCGGTACCGCCGCGCAGCAGATCAGCGGCGCTGGATCCGTCGTCGACGACCGGCAGCCCGCGCACCACCGCGACCGGAACACCGCCGAGCTTGCCCTTGACCAGGTCCGCAGCGGCGGCCAGCTCATCGGCCACAGCCACCTGGGTGACGGCCAGCTCGTTGCCCTGACCGTCCACCGCGCCCGCGTAGTCGTGTAGTACCCGAACCCCCGCCGCGCCGATGGCCGCGTCGGTCTGCCCATTGCGCCACGCACGGCCCATGGTGTCGGTGACGACCACCGCGACCGTCACGCCCAGCCGCTCGGCCAGCGCAGCGCGCAGCGCCTTGGCGCTGGCGTCCGGATCGGTGGGAAGCAGCACCAGCTCGCCCTGTTCGACGTTCGAGCCGTCGACACCGGAAGCCGCCTGCACGATGCCGAGCTTGTTCTCGGTGATCAGCGTGCGGCCCTTGCGGGCCAGCACCCGCACCGCCTCCTGGTCGATGAGCCTGCGCCGGGCCGCATCGCGTTCCTCGGGGTCGAGCGGCGCGTCCACGATGCGCCCTTCGACCTTCGCCACGATCTTGCTGGTCACCACGAGCACGTCGCCGTCGGCCAGCCACGGCGCACAGCGCGCGATGTGGTCGGCGAGGTCGTCACCCGGCCGGAATTCCGGCAGCCCGGTGATGGGCAGAATGCGCAGCTCTCCGGCCGCGTGATCGGTCGATGTGGTCGTCACGGCTTCACTCCGGCGAGATCCAGCGCCTGACGCACCATTTCGGCGGTGGTCGGCGGGTCGGTCATCAACAAGGGCACGCTGCGCACCTCCACACCGGGCACGTCGGCGGTGTCGGTGCTGTGGATCAGCCAGCCGTCCAGGATTCCGGTGGCCGAACGCGCGCCGTAGTAGCGGCCGATCGCCTCGGCCGTGGTCTGGACCCCGATCACCGACAGGCACTCGTCGGCCATGCCGCGCAACGGCTTGCCGTCGATGACGCCGGAGACGCCGATCACTTTGGCCGCGGTGGTGCGCAGCGCGCCGCGGATACCGGGCACCGCCAAGATGGCGCCGATGCTCACGACAGGGTTCGACGGTGCGAGCAAGACCACATCAGCGGATTCTATGATTTCGATCACATTTGGCGCCGGGTGGGCTTCCTCGGCGCCAATTGTGGCGAATCCATGGGTCTCGATGTTCGCGCGGTAGCGAACCCACCACTCCTGGAAATGGATCGCGCGTCGTTCGCCAGGGTTGTCCGGATCGGTCACAACGACATGCGTTTCGCATCGATCGTCGGTTGCCGGGATCAGTTTCACGCCCGGCTGCCACCGGTTGCACAGCGCTTCGGTGACCGCGGAGAGCGAGTATCCGGCGCGCAGCATTTCGGTGCGGATCAGATGCGTGGCGATATCGCGGTCGCCCAAGCCGAACCAGTCCGGCTGCGCGTGATATTTCGCGAGTTCCTCTTTGGCGTGCCAGGTCTCGCCGACCCGGCCCCAGCCCCGCTCGGTATCAATGCCGCCGCCCAGGGTATACATGCAGGTGTCGAGGTCGGGACAGATCCGGAGGCCGTGCATCCAGACGTCGTCGCCGACGTTCACGATCGCGGCGACGTCGGCTTCCGGCAGCAGCTCCCGGACGCCCTGAAGGAAACGCGCGCCGCCGACGCCGCCGACCAGCACGGCGATCCGGGGTCCGTTCGCGGGCGTGGGGCCCGCTTGTTGTCCAGTCACATCCGCACAGCCTATGCGGTGGCGTGGCAACCCCCATTCGGGGCAAATTTGCTGTTTATTTGCTATTGCACGGTGCAAGATCAGTTCGGAATGCGGCTGCGGATAGTAACGGAATAGCGACGGCGGCTTGACCATCGACGCGTCCGGCGTGTCTAATCACAGTCATGTCATTCCGGGTTCGCGCGAGAGTTCAAGGCGCGAGCGGCATTTCGAACAGGTGTTCGCATCGGTATGACAGGCTCGGGGACGTCCGCGGGACAACGTCGCGGGGTATGGCCGTCGGTGCGCGTGTTGGTCCGACGGAAAGAATCATTCTGCGCTAACACACAGTGAGGAGGCGGAGCGTGGCCAACGAGATGGTCTCGCCGACCGATTCCACAGCAGGCGCAGCACGTGGCGTCTGCGCAGACAACGGCTGGAAGGACGGAGAGGGGGGTGACGGAGTCGCGGCGCCCCGGCTCAGCCTGGTCGTGACCGGCTTCGACGAGATGTTCGAATCCATCGAAGAGCAATGGCAGGAGCGCGCGCTGTGCGCGCAGACCGATCCGGAGGCGTTCTTCCCCGAGAAGGGCGGCTCCACCCGTGAGGCCAAACGGATCTGCATGGGCTGTGAAGTACGCGACGAGTGCCTGGAGTACGCACTCGCGCACGATGAGCGCTTCGGCATCTGGGGCGGTCTCTCCGAGCGGGAGCGCCGCCGCCTCAAGCGCGGCATCGGCTGACAGACGTACGCGGCGCCCGGAGTCGCGGCCCCCACCAGGGCGGCTCCGGGCACAGCGACACGACCGAAGAAGATCTCGCCGCCTCAATGCGGACCGCCGCAGCCGGCTGGCCTAGATTTTGTGTCATGGCACGTTCCCGTAAGCGTCGACCGCCGACCGCCCGGTCGGTGACCCGCCGCGGCCGCGGGGTGCGCGGGCCGATGCTGCCACCCACGGTGCCGGCGTGGCGGACTCGCGGCCAGAAGTTCGACCGGCTGGTGCTGGAGGCGTTCGCCCCGTTGGACAGCCGCTGGCACGACCGGCTCACCAAGCTGGACATCGCCGTCGACGACGTTCCGAAAATCCGTCCGCTGCACCCGGATTCGGTCACCTGGCCGGACGAGGTGGTGGCCGACGGACCGGTGCCGCTGTCCCGCCTCATCCCGGCCGGCGTCGACCGGCACGGCGCGGCGACCCGGGCGCGGGTGGTGCTGTTCCGCAAGCCGCTCGAGCTGCGCGCCAGCGATCCCGACGACTTGGTGGACCTGCTGCGTGAAGTGCTGGTCCAGCAGGTCGCGACCTACCTCGGCGTCGACCCGGACGTGATCGATCCGGAAGCCGAGTGATTCGCACCCATCCACCCGGCGACGGCCCCCGAATGCCGTTGCGGAGTAGGCGTTACCTCCGCCTTCGCTCCGGCCGTGCGCGGGCTGCGGACGGACTACGTCCGACAGCGCCCCGTCATGTGCCCGCACGTGTACACCGGCCAACTACCGGGTACCCCGTGAACCCCCGCTCCGCGACACACCGGCGGCCTCGTCCTGCGCGACCGCGGAATGCCGTGCTGCCCTCGTTCTGCTGAAAGCAGACCGAGATTCTTCAAGCGTGTCTGTCCCCATCGATGCGGCAGGGGGGTTACTCTCATCGGCGTGATTCCCATGCGTCGTTGCTGCCGTCCCGGCTGCAAGAATCCGGCCGTCGCGACGCTCACCTATGTGTACTCGGATTCGACGGCAGTGGTCGGGCCGCTCGCGACGGTCGCCGAACCACACTCCTGGGATCTCTGCGAAACGCACGGCTCCCGAATCACCGCTCCGAAGGGCTGGGAACTGGTCCGCCACGAAGGCGGATTCTCCTCCAGCACACCGGATGACGACGATCTGACCGCGCTCGCGGAGGCGGTGCGCGAGGCCGGCCTACGCCGTCGCCCGCCGGAACACGAGCAGCGCGGCTACCGCGACTACACACCTCCGCCACCGCGCACCACACGCACCGGCCGTCGCGGCCATCTCCGGGTGCTTCCCGACCCGCCGTCCTGATCCGGCCAGGAGGGTGTCGGACCGGCCCGGCGCAACCACTAGGGTGTTGGGCATGACAGTCGCCCGCTCTGCCGAATTCGTGAACGCGGTGATCAAGGCTTACGACGTTCGCGGTGTGGTCGGTGATCAGATCGACGCGGAATTCGTCAGGGACGTCGGCGCGTCGTTCGCCAGGTTGATGCGCGCGGAGGGCGCGAGCCGGATCGTCATCGGACACGACATGCGGGACTCTTCCCCCGCGCTCTCGGCCGCCTTCGCCGATGGCGCGCTCGGCCAGGGACTCGACGTGGTGCACATCGGCCTCGCCTCGACCGACCAGCTGTACTTCGCCTCCGGCCACCTGGATTGCCCGGGCGCCATGTTCACCGCCAGCCACAACCCGGCCCGCTACAACGGCATCAAGCTGTGCCGCGCCAAGGCTCTCCCGGTCGGCCAGGACACCGGCCTGGCCACCATCAAGAACGAGCTGATCGAGGGCGTGCCCGATTACCCGGGCGAACGCGGCACCGCGACGGAACTGGATCTGCTCACCGACTACGCGGCCTTCCTACGCGGCCTGGTCGATCTCGGCGGCATCCGCCCGCTCACCGTCGCCGTGGACGCGGGCAACGGTATGGGCGGCCACACCGTGCCCGCGGTGCTCGGCGCGCTGCCGCAGGTGACCATCGTCCCGCTGTATTTCGAGCTGGACGGCAGCTTCCCGAACCACGAAGCCAACCCGCTCGACCCGGCGAACCTGGTGGACCTGCAGAAGCTGGTCCGCGGTTCGGGCGCGGACATCGGCCTGGCCTTCGACGGCGACGCCGACCGCTGCTTCGTGGTCGACGAGAACGGCGACCCGGTGTCGCCGTCGGCGATCACCGCGCTGGTCGCCGAGCGCGAGCTGGCCAAGGAGCCGGGCGCGGTGATCATCCACAATCTGATCACCTCGCGCGCGGTGCCGGAGCTGGTGCACGAGCTGGGCGGGACGCCGGTGCGCACCCGGGTGGGCCACTCGTTCATCAAGCAGGAAATGGCCACCACCGGAGCCGTGTTCGGCGGCGAGCACTCCGCGCACTACTACTTCCGCGACTTCTGGGGCGCCGACTCCGGGATGCTCGCGGCGCTGCACGTGCTGGGCGCGCTCGGCGAGAAGGACCGGCCGGTGTCGGGACTGATGTCGTCGTACGCGACCTATGCGGCTTCCGGCGAGATCAACTCCACGGTGTCCGACGCGGCGGCTCGGACGATAGCCGTGGTGGATGCTTTCGCGGACCGGGCGCACTCGGTGGACCGGCTGGACGGGGTCACCGTGCAACTGGCCGACAACGCCTGGTTCAACCTGCGCGCGTCGAATACCGAGCCGTTGCTCCGGCTGAACGTCGAGGCCCGATCGGCGGAGGAAGTAGACGCACTCGTAACCGAGATCCTGAGCATCGTGCGCTCCTGACTGGAATAGTGGAATCACAGGCCTTGGATTCGCCCGACTCGGTCTCGGTATGGCAGCCCGACCGGGTGGGCGCGGGGGCGGAAACGACACAGCGCGATGAGGGGAGGTGGGACGCCCGATGATCGCTGGAACACCGGTGCTCGACCTCGACGATGCCGCTTCGCTCGAGGCAGCCGATGCCGGCGGCGCCCTGCGCTCGGCCGCCTCGGGCGGCGCCCAGGTGCGCGCCACCGCGGCGGCCGTTGGTGAGGACGCGCTGGCCCGCCTGGCCGATCTGCGACCACGCAGCGTGGTACTGGTCTCCGGTTCCGGGCGCGCCGCGCGGGCCGCGGGCCTGCTCGTCGCCGCGCTCGGCGACCGTGCCGGCCTCCCCGTCGTGCCCGCCGCTGCCCTACCGCCGTGGGTGGGGCCACTGGATGTCGTGCTGGTCGCCGGCGACGACGCGGGCGACCCGCGGCTGATCGACGCTGTCGATCGGGCGTTGCGCCGCGGCGCCGAAGTGGTCGTCGCCGCGCCGCACGAAGGGCCGCTGCGTGCCGCGGCAGCCGGTCGCGCCGCCCTGCTGGAGCCGAGAGTGCAGGTGCTCGGGCACAACCGCCTGCTGCGCTTCCTGGCCGCCGGAATCGCGGTGCTGCGCGCGGTCGACCCGGCGCGCGCCGGCGTGGCCGTCCCTGAGCTCGCCGAGCTGGCCGACGTGCTGGACGCGGAGGCGCTGCGCGACGGTCCGCACAACGAGGTCTTCCACAATCCCGCCAAGACGTTGGCCGCGCGCATGCAGCAGCGCGGCATCGTGCTGGCAGGCGATTCACCGGCCGCCGCCGAATTGGCCGAGCACGGCGCCGAGGTGCTGCTGCAGTCCGCGGGCAAGGTGGCCACCGCGGTGGACCTGGCCGAGGCCGTGGCGGCGAAGGCCAGGATGAACGAGGCCGCGGGCGAATCCGCGCCCGATTTCGATCCGCTGTTTCACGACGAGGAACTCGACGGACCCGCTCCGATCGAGCGCATCCGGGTGTTCGTGCTCAGTGCCGATCGCGATCGTGCCGCCGCGCGCCGCCGCATCGCGGTGTTCGGCGGCGAGTCGAATCTGGTGGACGCCGACCTGGTGAACGCCGACGTCGACCTGCTGCATACCGATATGACCGACCCCACCGCGCCCGGGCCGACCCGCGCCGAGGAGTCCGCGCCAGGACAAGGCACCGAACTCGAACAGCTCGCCGTGCTAGCGCTGCGGCTGGAAATGGCCGCCGCCTACCTGCGGCTGATCGGCTCCCGCGCCATCGCGGCCGACAGCCAGGGGCAGTTCGGGGGAAGCTACTAGTGCACGAACTCGTTGGTGCGCTCCGTTCGTATGCCTGGGGATCGCGCACCGCGCTCGCTCAGCTGTGCGGCAGGCCGGTGCCGTCCGCCCATCCGGAGGCGGAACTGTGGTTCGGCGCCCACCCCGCCGACCCCGCGTATGTGCGGCTCGGCGACCGAAACACCTCGCTGCTGGAGCTGGTCGCCGCCGACCCGGATCGGGAATTGGGCGCCGCCGCCGCGGAATTCGGCGGCAAGCTGCCGTTCCTGCTGAAGGTCCTGGCGGCCGAGGAGCCGCTGTCCTTGCAGGCGCATCCGAGCATGGCGCAGGCCAAGGCCGGGTTCGACCGGGAGAACCGGGCCAAGGTGCCCTTGGATTCGCCGCTGCGCAACTACCGCGACGAGAACCACAAGCCCGAGTTGGTCGTCGCGCTGGATCGCTTCGAGGCGCTGGCCGGGTTCCGTGACCCGCACCGCACGGTGGCGCTACTCCGCGCGCTGGCCGTGGACGCGTTGCGCTCCTACACCGATCTGCTTGCCGCGCAACAGGATTCGGCTGGGCTGCGCACCTTGTTCACCACCTGGATCACGCTGCCGCAGCACGTGCTCGCCACGCTGCTGCCCGCGGTGCTTGACGGCTGCGTGCGGTATCTGTCCGGCAAGGGCACGCGCGAGTTCACCGCCGAGGCGCGCACCACGCTCGAACTCGCCGAGGCCTACCCCGGCGACGCGGGTGTACTCGCTTCGCTGCTGCTGAACCGGGTCACCCTGCAGCCGGGCCAGGGGTTGTTCATGGCGGCCGGGAACCTGCACGCCTACCTGCGCGGGCTCGGCGTGGAGATCATGGCCAACTCCGACAACGTGCTGCGCGGCGGTCTCACCCCGAAGCACGTCGACGTGCCGGAGCTGTTGCGAGTGCTGGACTTCGAACCGATCAGCCTGCCCGTGGTGCTGCCGGAGCCGGCGGGCGACGGGTCGGTGCGCTATCGCACGCCCGCGCCGGAATTCGCGCTGCGGCGCTTCGACCTCGTCGCGGGCTCGGCGCGGGTACCGCTCACCGCGGCGGGACCGGGCATCGTGCTGTGCACCGCCGGAACGGTTCGCCTGTGGCAGAACGACTCCTCACTCGAACTCACCCGCGGCGGCGCGGCCTGGATTTCCGCCACCGACACCGACATTCGGGCCCAGGCGGTGGATGGCGACGTCCAGCTGTTCTGCGCGTGCGTCGGCGCGACCGCATGACCTGTCCGGGAGGGCATGCGGCCGTGCGGGGCTGGAGACGGACTACGTCCGACCGCGCCCGTTAGGCTGTTCGCGGATAGCTCGAAGACAGAGAGGACATGCTGCCATGTCGGCTGGCGGTGGCAAGAAGGCGATCGTCGCGGCGTTGACCGCGAACGCGGGTATCGCCGCGGCGAAGTTCGTCGGTGCGGCGATCACCGGCTCGGGCTCGATGCTCGCCGAGGCCGTGCACTCCGTGGCCGATACCGGCAATCAGGGATTGTTGCTGCTCGGGCAGCGCCGCGCCGCGAAGGAAGCAACGGAGCTGCACCCGTTCGGATACGCGCGCAACCGCTACTTCTATTCGTTCATCGTGGCGCTGGTGCTGTTCACCCTCGGCTCCGGATACGCCATCTACGAGGGCGTCCACAAGATCCAGCATCCGGAGGAGCTGAGTTCGCCGATCGTGGCGATCGTGATCCTGCTGATCGCGATCGGGCTGGAGATCTACAGCTTCACGACCGCGGTGCGCGAATCCAAGCCGCTCAAGGGCGACGCGAGCTGGTGGCGGTTCATCCGCAATTCGCGCAGCCCGGAGCTTCCGGTGGTGCTGCTGGAGGACACCGGCGCGCTGGTCGGCCTGCTGCTCGCGTTGGGAGGCGTCGGATTGACCATGCTCACCGGCGACCCGGTGTGGGACGGTCTCGGCACCCTGGCCATCGGCGCGCTGCTCGGTGTCATCGCCATCGTGCTGATCGTGGAGATGCAGAGCCTGCTGATCGGCGAGGGCGCCACGCCCGATGAGAACCGGCTGATCCACGCGAACCTGGTCGATGACACCCGCATCGATCGCGTGATCCACCTCAAGACTCAGTACCTCGGCCCGGAGGAGCTGCTCGTGGCGGCGAAGGTCGGCGTGGTTCCCGGCCTGGACGTCGGCACTATCGCGACCGCGATCGATGACGCCGAGTCGCGCGTCCGCGCGGCGGTACCGGCCGCGCGCGTCATCTATCTCGAACCCGACCTCTACCGCACCGAACCTGCCAAGGGCTAGGTCCCGCTGGTTCCGCGCACAGCATGACGTTGGGCGCGGAACCGGCTTGATCTGCGCGGAACTCGGCGGAGCCGGGGTCGCAAGGTGCGCAGGAGGTCGAGGGATCGGTACGGACAGCGAAACGATCGCGCGAGGCATGGCGTGCCGCCTACAGATCCTGCACGGTGCGGCGTGGAAACGGCGTGATCTGTGCGGTTCTCAGCGAACCTGAGTGGCGGGGGTGCGCAGGAGGTCGAGGGGGTCGGTGTGGATGGCGAAGCGGTCGCGGAGGGCGTGGCGTGCGGCATGCAGGCCGTTCATGCCGTGCACGCCCGGCCCGGGCGGGGTGGCGGAGGAGCACAGGTAGACGCCGGGAATGGATGTGGCGTAAGGATTCCAGCGCGGGGATGGGCGGAATGCGAACTGGCGCAGGGTCATCGCGCCCGCGGAGATGTCGCCGCCGATGTAGTTGGCGTTGTGGGCGGGCATTTCGGCCGCGGTGCGCACGTTCGCGGCCACGATCAGGTCGCGGAAACCCGGTGCGAAGCGCTCGACCTGGGCGATCACGTCCTCGCTGACGTCGCGGGTGGAACCGTTCGGCACGTGGGCGTAGGTGTAGAAGGTGTGGCCGCCCGCGGGGGCGCGGGTGGGGTCGACCACGCCGGGCTGGATGGACAGCACGTAGGGGCGTACGGCATGTCGCCCCATGGCGACGGCATGCTCGGCCGCCATGGCTTCGGCGCGGGTGCCGATCACGTGCACTGTTCCGGCCAGCGCACAGCCCTCGGCCTGCCACGGCACCGGACCGGAAAGTGCGAAGTCGACCTTGCAGGCCGCGCCGCCGTAGCGGAAACGCCGCAGTCGCTTCGCATAGCGGGCGGGCAACCGATGCTCCGCGATGCGCAGCAGTTCGGCCGGGGCGATGTCGAGCAGGATCGCGCGGGCGTCGGCGAACTCGTCCAGCGAGTCGACCCGATGCCCGGTGTGCACTCGGCCGCCGAGACGTTCGAGCTCGGCGATCAGCGCGTCGGGTATCGCCTGGCTGCCGCCGCGCGGAAGAACCCAGCCCCCGGCATGGGCCAGAGTGGCCAGCATCAGCCCGGCCCCGGCGGCCGTGATCGCGCGCGGCGGGATGATGGCGTGGGTGGCGACGCCCGTCAACAGGGCGGGCGCGACCGCTTCGCGGAACCGGATGTCCCACAGCGGGGATCCCTGCTCGAACGTGCGCAGGCCGAAACGGATCGCGGTCGCGAGCCCGGATGGCACGCGGCGCAGATCCGACATCGCGACATCGACCACGTCCGGCCAGTGCCGCACCAGCGGCGCGAGCAACCTGCGCCAGGCCGCGCCGTCGCGACCGAGGCCATCCACGGTCCGCTCCAGATCCCGCCAAGCCAGCCCGGCCACGCCGCCGTCGAGCGGATGCGCGTAGGACACCTCCGGGGCGAGCAGCTCGACACCGTGCGCGGCCAGATCGAACGCGCGGAACACCGGTGACGCCAACGCCATCGGATGCGCCCCGGCGCACACGTCGTGCCGGTAGCCGGGCAGCGTCAGCTCCGCGGTCCGTGATCCGCCACCCGGCGTCGCCTCTGCCTCGTAGACCTCCACGGCCAGCCCCGCCCTGGCCATGATCACCGCGGCGGCGAGCCCGTTCGGCCCGGAGCCGACCACCACCACATCAGCCATACCCCCACGCTACCGGCCGACGATCATCGGGAAGGGTCGCCGATGGCGGCAAGCCATTCCGTGATAAGCAGGGTGAGGCGTTGGTCCCGCTGCTCGGGGCGGATGCGGCCGCCGCGTTCGAGCGTCACCGTGCAGGGTGCTCCAGGCGACCTCGGTGCGGGTGCCGAGCTCGGGATCGTCGACCAGGAGCCGGAACGTGGCTTCCAGCTCGGCGAAGGCCTCGCGCAGCAGCACGGGTGCTTCGAGTCCGAAGCTGAGGTCGGTCGTCAGCAGGAACATCGCGTCGTAGAGCGCCGGGTTGGCGGCGGCGAATTCCAGATACGCCCGTGCGACACGGCGCAGTCGGTCGACATCGTCGGTCGCCGCGGCGTGCGCCTGCCGCACCACCGCGGTGAATTCGGCGAATCCCTGTTCCGCGACAGCGGAGACAATCGCCGACTTGCCCTGACCGCCGCGCTGGTCGCACTCACCGGTGCGCTGCTGATCCGCGAGCACGGCCGGCGCGACCGTCACGCGATCGGCACGGCCGCGACGGCGTGACACGTCGCCACCACCGGCCGCCGCATCCGCCCTCATCCCAGCGGAATCCGGGCGATGAGTTGCCGGAGCTCGCCCCGTCATAACCATCGAACGCACGACGAGCAAGGAGATCGACCATGGCGACCAAGCCGCACGGCCCCGCGTCCTACTTCCCCTCCATCGAGGCCAAGTACGGCCGGACCATCGACGAGTGGAAGGCCGCCATGCGCGCCACCGGCCTGACCTCGCACAAGGAACTCGTCGAGTGGCTGAAGACCGAGCACGGCTTCGGGCACGGCCACGCCGGCGCGATCACCCAGCACCACCTCCACCCGGAGAAGTGGGCGGCCTGACCCGGACGCCACGAAGGGCCCGCAGATCTTGCGGGCCCTTCGTCGTTCACCGTGCGGTTTACGCCTTGACCAGATCCGTGGCCTCGGCCTCCTGGGTGAGCGGTGCGCCGGGCGTCCCGTGGTCGTCGTCGACCATGGTTCGCTCGTCGAACGGCAGCTTGCGGTCGAGCACCTCGCGTACCCGGTCCACGTCGACGGTCTTGGTCCAGGTACCGATCAGCACCGTGGCGGCCGCGTTACCGGAGAAGTTGGTCAGCGCCCGCGCCTCGGACATGAAGCGGTCGATGCCGACGATCACGCCGACGCCGTCGAGAAGCTCGGGCCGGTGGCTCTGCAATCCGCCCGCCAGCGTGGCCAGGCCCGCGCCGGTGACGCCCGCCGCGCCCTTGGACGCGACGATCATGAACAACAGCAAGCCGACCTGCTCGCCGATGGACAGCGGCTTGCCCATCGCCTCGGCGATGAACAGCGACGCCATCGTCAGATAGATGGCGGTGCCGTCGAGGTTGAACGAATACCCGGTCGGCACGACGACACCTACTGTGGTGCGCTCGACACCGAGGTGATCCATCTTCGCGATCAAACGCGGCAGCGCCGATTCCGAGGACGAGGTCGCGACGATCAGCAGGTACTCCCGCGCGAGGTAGCGAACCAGCTTGAAGATCGACACCCGCGAGACGGCCCACAGCAGCACGCCCAGCACACCGAAGACGAAGACCAGGCAGGTCAGGTAGAACGCGATCATCAGCGTGCCCAGCTTCACCACCGCGTCCAGGCCGGTCTTGCCGACCACGTTCGCGATCGCGCCGAACGCGCCGACCGGGGCCAGCCACAGGATCATCACCAGGATCCGGAACACCAGTTTCTGCAGCAGCGCCACCCCTCGCACGATGGGCTCGCCCGCGGTGCCCATGGCCTGCACCGCGAAACCGACCAGCAGCGCGACGAACAGCGCCTGCAGGACGTTGCCCGCGGTGAGCGAGGACAGCAGCGTGGAAGGGACGATGTTCTGGATGAAGTCCCAGGTGCCGCCCGCGCTGTGCGCCTTGTCGGCCAGATCGTGACCGGCTTTGGTCGACTTGGCGATGCTCAGCCCGGTGCCCGGTTGCAGCAGGTTGCCGACGACCAGGCCGATCCCCAGCGCGATGGTCGACATGACCAGGAAGTAGCCGAGGGCAAGGCCGCCGACCTTGCCGACCGTGGTCGCCGCGCGCACCGAGCCGATCCCGAGCACGATGGTGCAGAAGATGACCGGAGCGATCATCATCTTGATGAGATTGACGAAGATGGTGCCCAGCGGCGCGAACGACTGCGCGACGCCGGGCGCCAGCCAGCCGACCAGTACGCCCGCGACCACCGCCACGATGACGGCCAGGTACAGCCAATGGGTGCGGTCGTGCCGCGTTCGAGTCGAGTCGCTCATGGCGAGGGTTTCCCTTCGAGAGGTACCGAAGTGAGGTGGCTCACGCCCCCCAGGCAGAATGATGGTCGGCCGGGTAACTCCGGTCACGGTTTGGTGCATTACTTTCAGTGGAGGAAGAGCTTGTGAGACTCAGGCGGCTCTCCCTCGCCGGTCAGGCCTTCGTCTTCCAGTTGGTCGTGCTAGCGATGATGGTCGTGATCGCGGCGGTGCTCGCGGTGCTGGACGCCAGGCGCGACAGCGACGTCATCACCACCCGCGAGGTCACCGACGTCGCGGTGACCGTGGCGGATTCGCCCTTCACCATCGAAGCCGTCCGCGCCCCAGATCCGGCGGCGCTGCTGCAGCCGGTGAGCGAGGAGATCCGCCGCGAGACCGGCATGGACTTCATCGTGATCATGGCGCCGGATCGAACCCGCTACACGCACACCAACCCCGCGATGATCGGACTGCCGTTCAGCGGCAATATCGATCGCGCGCTGGCGGGCGAGACGTTCACCGAGACCTACACCGGCAGCCTCGGTCCCTCGATCCGGGCGGTCACCCCGGTCTACGACGACGGCAGGATCGTCGCTCTGGTCGCCGTCGGGGTGACCCGCGCGAAGATCGGCGACCAGGTCGCCACCCAGTTTCCGGTGATCCTCGGCGTTGCGGGCGCGGGGTTGCTGATCGCGGCGATGGGATCGTTCCTGCTGAGCCGCCGGCTACGGCGGCAGACCCACGGCCTGGCGCCCGACGAACTGCGCGTGATGTACGAGCACCATGACGCCGTGCTGCACTCGGTCCGCGAAGGGCTGATGGTGTTCGGCCCGTCCGGCGAGAACGCCGAGGTGGTCAACGACGAGGCGCGCCGCCTGCTCGACCTGCCCGCGGGCGCGGTGCGGCGCAGCGACCTCCCGCTGTCGCTACAGCGGATGAGTTCGGGCACCGTGCGCGACGAGATGCACGTGACCACCGATCGGATCCTGCTGGTCAACCAGGACACCGTGGAGTGGGAGGGTCGTCAGATCGGCACGGTGATGACGATTCGCGACCACACCGAATTGCAGGCGGTGATGGGCGAACTCGATTCCGTGCGCAGCTTCGCGGAGTCACTGCAGGCGCAGGCGCACGAAAGCGCGAACCGGCTGCACACGGTGGTCACCATGGTCGAACTCGGCCGCCACCAGGAGGCCGTCGAGTTCGCCACCTCGGAACTGCAGATGTCCCAGGCGCTGATCGACCGGCTGTTCGCGGCGGTCGGTGCGCCCGCGCTCGCCGCGCTGCTGCTCGGCAAGGTGAATCAGGCGGCCGAACGCGGCATCGAGCTGACCATCACCGACGACACCGCCCTCGGCTCGGTGGACCCGCTGTCGCCGCACGAAACCGTTACGTTGGTCGGCAATCTCGTCGACAACGCGATCGACGCCGCGGCCGACAGCCCATCCGGCTGGGTGGAGGTGACGCTGCGGCATCAGGATGTGGACGGAGCAGCCGACGGCGCGTCGATGCTGGTCGTGCGGGTCGCCGACAGCGGGCCCGGGATGTCGGCGGAGATGTTCGCGCGCGCGTCGCAACGTGGCTATTCGACCAAAGCGGCCCATCACGGGCTCGGTCTCGCACTGGTCCACCGGCTGGTGGCCCGCCACGGCGGAACCATCCGCACCCAACGGGATCCCGAAAGCGCGGTGACCGTGACGATTCCACGAAAGGAAGCAGGATGATCCGAGTGCTGATCGTCGAGGACGAGCCGCTGATCGCCGAAGCGCATCGCGCCTACGTGGAGCGCATCGCCGGATTCACGCCCGTCGGCGTCGCCCATACCGGACGCGAGGCGATGCGTGCGGCGGCCGACGCGGCGGCCGAGGGCACTCCGATCGACTTGGTGCTGATGGACATCGGGCTGCCGGACGCGAGCGGCTTGGACGTCGCCGCCGCACTGACCGGGCTTGCGCCGCGCCCGGACGTCATCGCGATCACCTCCGCGCGCGACCTCGCCATGGTGCGCTCCGCCGTGTCGCACGGGGTCGTGCTCTATCTGCTGAAGCCGTTCACCTTCGCCGCGTTCCGCGACAAGCTGGACCGCTACCGCGAGTTCCGCACCGCGCTGCCCGCCGGCGAGAGCGCCATCTCGCAGCACGACATCGACCGGGCGCTGAGCGCGTTGCGCACTCCCGACCAGCGCGCCGCCACTCCCAAGGGCGTCGCGCCGCAGACCCTCGACGAGATCTCCCGCGCGGTGCGCTCCGCCGAGAGCGAGGGCGTCACGGCCGCGGACACCGCGACCGCGATCGGGGTCTCCCGCATCACCGCGTGGCGTTACCTGGAGAAACTGGCCGACGACGGCTTGGTGGTCCGGCGCTCGGACTACGGCAGAGCAGGTCGTCCGAAGACCCGCTACGTCTGGAAGAGCGCCGGCTGATCACACCGCCGACGGTTCCGGCGCGGACGCACGGCGGCCGAGCTGGACCGGCATCCGCTCATAGCCGTGCAGGGTGAACAGCTCGCGCCGCTTCGGCGCACCATCCAGGCGTAAATCGGGGAACCGCTCGAACAGCGCCTGCAGCGCGTAGACGCCCTCCATCCTGGCCAGGCTGGCGCCGAGGCAGACATGCACACCGCTACTGAAGGACAGGTGATCCTTCGCGTTCTCGCGCCCGACGTCGAACCGTCCGGGATCCGCGAAGACCGCAGGGTCGCGGTTGGCGCCCGCCAGCGACAGCACCACCGTGTCGCCCGCGCGCACCAGGACGCCGTCGAGCTCCACGTCGGTCAACGCGGTCCGCGCGGTGGTGTGCACCGGCGAGTCGAAGCGCAAGATCTCCTCGACGGCATTGGGCCACAGCTCCGGCTCGGCACGCAGCCGTTCCAGCTGGCCGGGATGGGCCAGCAGCTGTGCGACGCCGTTGCCGATCAGGTTGACCGTCGTCTCGAAACCGGCCCCCATGAGCAGGCTCGCGGTGGCTTTGAGCGCGAAGGAGTCCAGCTCGCCCGCGGTGACCAGGCTGCTGAGGATGTCCTCGCCCGGCTCGCGGCGCAGCCGTTCGATGTGCCGGTCGAGGTAGTCGTTCATCACCTCCATGGCCCGCAGGGCCTTGCGGTACGCGCGCCATGGGATGCCGATGTCCAGCAACGGCGTCATCTGATCGCCCCAGTCGAGGAACCTCGCCTTGTCCTCGTCGGGGAAGCCGAGCATCTCGGAGATGATCGCGATCGGCACCTGCGAGGCGTAGGACTCGATCAGGTCGGCCGAGCCGCCCGCGGGCAGCGCGTTCAGCAGTTCCTCGGTGACCGTCTCGACGCGGTCGCGCAACCTGCGGATGGCGCGCGGGGTGAACGCCGAAGCGACCGGCTTGCGCATCTGCGTGTGCTCCGGCGGATCGATCACCAGCATCGACGGCGGTTCGACCGGGTTGGGCGGCAGCGGAAAGCGCTCGGCGAGCTTCTGCAGCGGTCTGGGGATGTTGAAGCTTTCCGTCGTGCGCACCCCGAAGCGGGGATCGCGCAGGATGGAACGGCACAGCTCGTGGTCGAAGATCGCCCACGCGATCGAGGTCCGCAGCAGCCTGCCTTGCCCGCGCAACTGCTCGATCAGCGGATAGGGGTCGGCGCTGCCGGCGGGCCCGGCCATCAGTTCGGCGAACGGATCACCCTGGCGGGCCTGTAGACGCAGGGCGAGGCGAGGCGCGCCCTGCACCGACAACCAGCGGAACCAATACTGCGGCTTCATAGTTCAACCCCGTCGTTGTGCGATGACTCCACCGTACGTAAGTCCGCGAACTTGTGGAACGTCCTATGGTCGGATACGTGCCCATACCGCGGTAGGAGCCGCCGCCGTGCGGGGATCGCTCGCGCTCACAGACGCTGCGCGGTCACCCGTTCCGACGTGATGCGCCGGTCGCGCAGCGCCGGATCGGGGTTGACCACCTGCACCAGCGAGGCGCCCGCGGCGAGCACCGCGACGTAGCCGTCGATGAGCTCAGCCGGGGTGTCCCACCGCGTGCTGGACAGCACCCGGTCACCCTCGGCGAAGCCTTGCCGCAGAGCCGACTTCCGTGCCTCGGCGAGCACCTCGGCGACCGGCATGCCCTCCAGCGCGACACCGGCGCCACGGGGGAGGAATTGGTCGCCGTGCACACGCACCGAGGTGGCGAAATCGGTGACGCCCACCGGCAGATCACGCACCGGGGCGCCCATGGCGTCCAGCGACAGGGCCGCGACCTCATCGGCGCCGTCGGTGTCGTCGATGCGGTCGGGGGTCGCCAAGGCCAAGTCGGCGTCCTCGTCCGGGTGCAGCACCACCTCGGTGCCCGCCCACCAGCAGCCGAGCAGCACCGCGGCGGTCTGCCAGTGCGCGGGCAGCAGCACGGCGACCCGGGCGCCCGGGCTCAGGCCGAACTCGTCGCGAATCAGGTTGGCCGTCTTGGCCGCCCAGTTCGCCAGCGTCAGGCCGGACAGTTCGATCCGCGCGCCGGTCGCGTCGTCGTAATAGGTGACGCGCGGGCCCGCAGGCTCGCGGGCGAGGATCGGATCGAGTACCGCTTCGGTGAGTGTGTGTGCCTGGTGGATGTCACGCATGGTTCAGTTCACGCATTTCGGTCCGTTCTGGCCTGCATCGATCGGTGGGGCGGGTGGGACAGGTGTTGCGGAGGTCGACGTTCCGGAGAAGTCGAACAACCGCCCGGCCGCCGAGCCCGGACCAGAATAGTCGCTCGCCAGCACGACGCTCACCGAATCCGGCGACAGTGTCGGATCCGCGAGGATCGGCAGCCCGCCCAGCGCCGTGGCCACCGTTTTGGCCTTCGAGCTCGACGGGTCCGCCGCGAGCACCCGGCTGCTCGTGACACGCTCTCCGGTGTAGTTGGACACCGCGCCCGGGTGGAATCCCTTGGCACTCAGCGCCTGCGCCACCTCTGCCGCGAGTCCGCCGACGCCGCCCGCGTTGTAGACGTTGACGGTCACCGTCGCGGGATCGCTACCCGGCTTGGGCGTCCGCGTCGGTTCCACCTCGCCGACCAGCGAGGCGATGTAGGTCTTGACCGCCTTCGGCTCCACCTCGACCACGGATTCGCCACTGCTGGTCTCGCCGTTGAGGTCGGCGACCGGAATGGTCTCGAAGGTCACCTGCCCGCCGGAGAGATCCTTCAGTTGCTGGAGGAAGGCGAGCACATCCCAGCCCTCGTCCACCACGATCGTCCGTCCCACCGCGTCGCTGAGCTTGTGCAGTGTGCCAGGACTGCTGAGCGTCTTCGCGCTGAGGATCTGCTGGACCAACTGCGCCATGAACACCTGCTGGCGCACGATGCGATCGATGTCGCCGCGCGGCAGATTATGGCGCTGGCGCACGAAACTCAGCGCCCGCGACCCGTCCAGGCGCTGACGGCCCGCAGGGAAATCGGCACCGGACATCCATTCGTCGACCGGGTTGCGCAGGCAGACCTCGACGCCGCCGACCGCGTCGGTGAGCAGCACAAAGCCGAGCAGACCCACCTCGGCGTAGTGGTCGACGGTGAGCCCGGTCAGCGTGGCCACGGTCTTGATCAGCGCCTGCCTGCCCGCCTGGGTGGACTGCCGCTGCGCGTCGGTTTCCGAGACGCCCTGCTCGGTCAGCTGCACGTACTGGGCCGCCTTGGTCGCGCCGTATGCCGAGTTGATCTTGCCCATGCCGAGCCCGGGAATGTCGACGTAGGAGTCGCGTGGAATGGAGATCGCGGTGGCCGAGCGCCCGTCGTTCGGCACGCGCAGCAGCACGATGGTGTCGGTGTTGGTGCCGGACTCGTCGCCCGCGTGCAGGATGGCCCGCTCGCGGTCGGACAGCGGATTGCCGTGCGCGTCGGTCCGGCTGTCCACGCCGACCAGCAGGATGTCCACCGCGCCGTCGCGGCCGCCGCCGAGTCCGAGGTCACCGATGCGCTCGATGTTGGCGACCAGCGCATCCACGCTGCGCCAAGCGAATCCGGTGAGCACGAGCACAAGGACGGCGGCGGCCGCTGCCAACGAGCGCAACGGTCCGAACGACTGCGTGCTGGGCCGGGGCGGCCGCGCCGATACCGATGTGCCCCTCCGCTGCGACAACTCTGCATCCTCTCGCCGAAACTGGGTTCATGGCGACGTATGCGCAATCGCTCCGCCACCTATGGTTCCCGCCCGCCCCGCCCCGGTTCGGGATCCCCCCGACGCCTCGAGCTAACGAACGGTTATTGCGAAGGACCTCAACCGCGAGTGCGGCGGCATGCCAGACTTGCGCCCGTGACCGACCTCACCGCGCCCGAAACCACCGTATCCGCACGCCTCGTCGTCACCGGGGCGCACGGGCAGGTGGGCCGGGAACTGCTGCGTCTCGCTCCGGCCGCCCACGGCTACGGCCGCGCCGAACTCGACATCACCGACCCCGCCGCCGTGCGCGCGGTACTCACACCCGGCGACGTGGTGCTGAATTGCGCCGCTTACACCGCCGTCGACCGGGCCGAAACCGAGACCGAGGCAGCGTACGCGGGTAACGCGACCGGACCGGCCGTGCTCGCCGAGGCCTGCGCGGCGCTCGGTGCCCGGCTGATCCATCTGTCCACCGACTATGTCTTTCCAGGTACCCACCAGCGGCAATATGACACCACCGATCCGACCGGACCCGCGTCCGTCTACGGAAAGTCCAAGCTCGCGGGCGAGCAGGCGGTGCTGGCCGGGTGCCCGAACGCACACGTGGTGCGCACCGCGTGGGTATACACCGGGCGGGGCGGCGATTTCGTCGCGACGATGCTGCGGCTGGAACGGGAACGCGACACCGTCGACGTGGTAGACGACGAGGTCGGCTCACCTACCTACGCCGCCGACCTGGCCGCCGCACTGCTGGAGCTGGCGGGGCGACCGGACGCGCCGCGCGTCCTGCACGCCACCAACGCCGGCCAGGCCAGCCGGTTCGAACTCGCCCGCGCGGTGTTCGCCGGGATCGGCGCCGACCCGCGGCGGGTCCGGCCCTGTGACTCGTCCGCGTTTCCCAGACCCGCACGGCGCCCGGCATATTCGGTGCTGTCGCCGCGTGCCTGGGACAACGCCGGGCTGACTCCCCTGCGCGCTTGGCAGACGGCACTGGGCGACGCGCTGGCGCGCCGGTCCGGCTAGGGTTGGCAGTCATGATCGAGCGTCAGCGAGTGAATCGAGGACACAGCGTGCAATCGCGCACAACGGAGCCGAGCGGCAGCGAGGCGGAGTTGTGAGTGATTCCGATTCCGCCGCGCCCGCGAGCCTGGCCGTCGTCACGGTGACCTACTCGCCGGGTGAACACCTCGAGCACTTCATCACCACCCTCGCCGCGGCCACCGCGGAGAAACCGCAGGTGATCCTCGCCGACAACGGCTCGGTGGACGGCGTGCCGGAGTTGGTCGCCGAGGCCAACTCGCACGTGCGGCTGCTGCGCACCGGCGGCAACATCGGCTACGGCGGCGCGATCAACCGGGCCGTCGCGGAGATCGATCCGGCCATCGAGTTCATCGTGATCGCCAACCCCGACATCCGCTGGGGCGCCGATTCCATCGACAAGCTGCTCGCGGCGGCCAAGCGCTGGCCACGCGCGGGCGCCCTCGGGCCGCTGGTGCTGGAGCCGGACGGCAGCGTGTATCCGTCCGCCCGGCGGGTGCCGGGGCTGCTCGACGGCGCCGGTCACGCCGTCCTGGGCACGGTGTGGAAGGCCAACCCGTGGACCCGCCGGTACCGGCAGGAGAACGAGGAGATCTCCGAGCGGGCGGTCGGCTGGCTGTCCGGGTCGTGCCTGCTGGTGCGGCGCGCGGCGTTCGACTCGATCGACGGCTTCGACTCCCGCTACTTCATGTACATGGAGGACGTCGACTTCGGCGACCGGATGGGCAAGGCGGGCTGGCACAACGTGTTCGTGCCGGACGCCGAGGTCACCCATGCCAAGGGGCATGCGGCGGGCCGCCATCCCGAAGTCATGCTGCCCGCCCACCACGCCAGCGCCTACCGGTTCCAGGCCGACCGGCATCCGCACTGGTGGCAGGCGCCGCTGCGGCTGGCGCTGCGGGGCGGACTTGCGGTGCGCTCGAAGATTGCGGTTCGATCTGCCCTGCGCCAACAGGCGCGCGACGCCGGATAGCCGGTGCCGCGATCGAGGAACGATGTTGTGAACAGGGGAGCTTGATGGCAGGAAATGCAGGCACCGACGCCGTGATCCTGGTCGGCGGGCAGGGCACGCGGTTGCGGCCGCTGACCCTTTCGGCACCCAAGCCGATGCTGCCGACGGCCGGGTTGCCGTTCCTGACCCATCTGCTCGCCCGCATCGCCGAAGCCGGGATCACCCACGTCGTGCTGGGCACCTCGTTCAAGGCCGAGGTGTTCGAGGAGCACTTCGGCGACGGCTCCGAGCTGGGGCTGGAGATCGAGTACGTCACCGAGACCGAGCCGCTGGGCACCGGCGGCGCCATTCGCAACGTGCTGCCCAAGCTGCGCGCCGACAACGTGATGGTGTTCAACGGTGACGTGCTCGGCGGCACCGACCTCGGCGCGGTGCTCGACACGCACGAGTCGACCCGCGCCGACGTGACGCTGCACCTGGTCCGGGTGAGCGATCCGCGCGCGTTCGGCTGCGTGCCCACCGACGAGGACGGACGGGTCACCGCGTTCCTGGAGAAGACCCAGGATCCGCCGACCGACCAGATCAACGCCGGGTGCTACGTCTTCCGCCGCGAGTACATCGAGAAGATCCCCGCCGGGCGTCCGGTGTCGGTGGAGCGCGAGGTGTTCCCCTCGCTGCTGGCCGAGGGGGCCCGCCTCCAGGCGCATGTCGACACTTCCTACTGGCGCGACATGGGCACCCCCGAGGACTTCGTCCGCGGTTCCGCCGACCTGGTCCGTGGTATCGCCCCCTCCCCCGCCCTGCCTGGTCAGCGCGGCGAATCGCTGGTCCATCCCGGCGCGGGCGTGGCCCCCGGTGCAGTGCTCATCGGCGGCACGGTCGTCGGCCGCGGCGCCGAGATCGGGGCGGGCGCACGCCTGGACGGCGCGGTCGTGTTCGACGGCGCGAGGATCGAAGCGGGCGCCACGGTCGAACGCACCATCATCGGCTTCGGCGCACGGATCGGCCCGCGCGCCCTCGTCCGCGACGGCGTCATCGGCGACGGCGCGAACATCGGCGCCCGCTGCGAACTCCTCCGCGGCGCCCGCGTCTGGCCCGGCGTCGAGATCCCCGACGGCGGCATCCGCTTCTCCACCGACGTCTGACGCCACTTCACGCGCTGCGGTCGAGCTCTTCCCGGGTAACGCGGCGGGCGATCTCCTCGACGTCGGCAGCGGTGAGCCCGCCGGCATCCTGCTGGCGCACAGCCTGGGCCAGCAGCTTTCGTACGAGCGCGGAGGTCGGGATGTGCTCGGCGGCGGCCCGCCGACGAAGCTCGGCGTCCAGGGTGTGGCTGATACGCAGGTGCAGTGACACGTCAAGGGTGGCGGCGTTTTCGGCGGCCTCAGCCTCAGCGGCTTCGGTTTCCTCGTCGGCGACCTGCGCACGGATGGCGTCGTGGCGCGCGCGGCGGGCGGCCTTGGCGGGATCGGTCATGGTTGCGCCTCCTTGCTTTCGAGGTAGTCGCGGAGGTCCGCTCCGCGGGTCTTCCACGCGGTCACCCCGGAGTTGTCGTCGGGATCAACGATCACCGTCAGTACACATCCGGCACTGAGCGAGTACCCGATGATCCGGGTGTAGCCGACGTGGCTTTTCGGATCGGGATCGCGAACCACGCGGTGCGGATCGGCGGCGGCCTCCAGTGTCCAGGCGGGTTCGATATCGGTCGCCCCGGGATAACGGGTCGAACGGGTGCGGATATGGGCGGCATCTTCGTCGTCCCACCACAAGGCCATGTGACACATTGTAGAACAACGCGCCACAAAGGCACGGGGAGCAGGCGCCTGGCTCGGCCGATGGGTTGCTCCGATTCCCACCGATACGCAGGGCACCTTGCCGGCCACGATGAGCGCGCCGGTGCGGGCTAACTGAAGCCGACTGCTTGCTGGCCCCAGGCGGTGTGCTGGTCTCGGTCGGGATCGTCGACGACTCGGTCCGCGGTGTCGATGACCAGGGTGGTGCGGGCCGGGAGGCGGTAGGGCGGCCAGTGTTTGGAGCCGTCCAGGGCGGCGGGGACGGCGTAGGTGGCGAAGGCCAGCCAGCGGCGCATGATGCGGCCGGAGATGTCCATGGCTGTCTTGCGGCCGCCGAGCCAGAAGGTCGGGTCGTGGTTGATCGTGCCGAAATTGCCGAAGACATAGGGCAGTTCGGTGGCGTGGCCCGCACCGACGCGGGCCGCCCGCAACATCGGGGTGGCGTAGTCGAAGCGGTACATCCAGGTCGGCGAGTGCTGGGCATGGCCGTCGGCCACCCAGAGCGCCGGCATCCGGAACGCGGCGGCGGTGGACATGGCCAACGCCCCGCGGGCCTTGTTCAGATCCGGGTAGGCCGACGTGATCTCGGCGACCCGCTCCGGTGACATTCCCGGATGGCTCGCCGCGACATCGCGCAGCATCGCGTTCACCGCGTCCGGGGTCACCGGCATGATCGGCGAGCGCAGCAGCCGGAACAGCGACGCCTCGTCCTTGTTGGTGCCGATCATCAACGGCACCCGGTGCGAACGCCCGCGCTGGAACTGCTCTATCGGATAGATCGGCAACAGGTCCCCGTCGACTACGGGTGCGGCCGCGAGCCTGCCGGGCTCCTTCAACGGGATCTCGTCGAGCAGGACGCCCGCCGCCGCCACGATCCGATCGATCGGGCACTCCAGCAGCTCTTTGGCCCGGGACGCGGGCAATTCCATCAGCTCCAGGAATCGCCGCGCCACCGTCGCCCCACGCTCGGGTCCGAACACCGTGGTCGCGGGCGGGCTCTGCGCAATCGCCCGGTGGAACAGGCCCTCGGCGCGCGGCGAGGTCAGCAAGGCGGTGACACAGCCCGCGCCGGAGGACTCGCCGAAGAGCGTGACGTTGCCGGGATCGCCGCCGAAGGCGGCGATGTTCTCCCGTACCCACTCCAGCGCGGCGATCTGGTCGTGCAGGCCGAGGTTCGGCACGAAGTCGTCGCCGAGCGAGGACAGGTCGAGAAAGCCGAGCGCGCCGAGCCGATAGTTCACCGAGACGACCACGACGTCACCGGTCAGGGCCAGTTTGCGCCCGTCGTAGATCTCCTGCGCGGCAGTCCCGAGGCAGTACGCGCCACCGTGCAGCCAGACCAGCACCGGGCGCGGCTCGCGCACCGAGTCGCCGCCTGCGTACCGCGGCGACCAGACATTCAGCCACAGGCAGTCCTCGCCCATCGTGAGACCCGAATCGATGGGCACCATGGGGCCCATCGACTGCGGCGCGATCTGGCCGAAACGGGTGCAGTCGCGGGCTCCGTCCCACGGCTGCGGTTGCTGCGGGGGCGCGAACCTGGCCGGTCCGGTGGGCGTGGATGCGTAGGGGATGCTGCGCCACACCGAAACGGAGCCCTCGCGCACGCCGCGCACGTCGCCGTACACCGTTCGCGCGATCGGCTCGGCAAAATCGTCGGGACCGGGCACCGCCTCGGAGAACTGGGCTCGCATCGCAGACCTCCTCATACTTCTTTTTCGAGAGTACGACGAAGATCAGCACGGCCATATTTCGATGCCGATTCATTGCTGCGTCGGGCGGCATTCATTTGCTGTTCCGGCTGCTGCGCCGGTACGCAGTGTCGAATCGGTCACGGCAGCGGGAGTCACACCGGGACCGGGCGCTATCGCCTCGACCGCGGGTGCTGGGTGGCCGGCGCAAATCTGGGGCCATGGAGATCCGATTCCGTCCGGCCGTCCCCGCCGACTACGACGACATCGTCCTGGTCATGAACAATTGGTGGGGACATCGCGTTCATACCGCTCTTCCCCGGTCCTAGCCAGGGAAGCAGCCCAAAACGGGCTGCCCTCACTCACTTCGACACAGAACCTAGCCGCGGTAGATCTCGACGTAGGCGTTGGTGGGCACGGCGACGACGCCGGGACCCATTCCCGTGCAGCCTGCAGTGATGCGCTGGCCTGCCGGTGTGAAGGGGTAGCTGAGAACAGCATAGGAACCGACACCGTACAGCGGGAACGGCCCGCTGGCGTAGAGGCCGAAGCAGTCGACGTGCAGGACGTAGTTGCTTCCCTCGTCTGGCCGGCACGTCGCCGACGCACCGAACAGATCGCGTTCGACGGTGCAATCCTGCGGCGCCGCCTGGGCGGCGCCCGAACCGACGATTGCTACAGCGGCCAGACCACAAAGGCCGGCCGTCGCGACTCGTGCGGCGGCGACCAGCGTCTTGTTCATGGAACTCCCTCGGTGTCAGTTGATTTGGCGCCAGTTGATCTTCGGACGAGAGCTTCTCGACGTTACGGCGGCACGCTCAACGGTGGTGCACGAAACGGCGAACAGAGCGGTGGCCGCGATGGAAACATCGATCACGTTTCCGACGAAGAGCACCACCGAGCTCGCCATCACGCCCATGCGGCCGTAGAGCTGCTCGGCGTGCATCAGCGCTCGGGTATGGCTGTCGAGCTGGGTCGGCAGACCGGTGTACGCGGCCAGATACTCCCGGACCGGGATGTCGCGCCAGATCACCGCGCTGCCCCGCCACGGTACGGAGGCCGCGCGAGGGCGCGAAGAGTCTGGCGCAGTCCGATCCGAACGCATCGGGGGCGCAGGCCCTAAAATGAGCGGATGCCGAGTTACAGCTATCGGTGTCGCAGTTGCGGCGACACGTTCGAGATGACCCGCCCGATGGCGGAATCGTCGGCGCCCGCCGCTTGCCCCAGCGGTCACGACGACACGGTCAAGCTGCTGACCACGTTCGCCACCGTCAGCCGGGGCGGCGGCAACGCGCCCGCGCCGAGCCCCGCGGCGCCGCCGGCAGGCGGCGGCTGCTGCGGTGGCGGCTGCTGCGGCTGATCCCTCCACCGCCGCGGGTTCACTCGGGCCCGCCGAGCCCGCGGCACCTGGCGGCGCAGCTGCTGTTGCCGCTACCTCCCCTCCGGTCGCTGCCGTTTCAGTCGCGCCTCGCGGTGCCCCGCCGGGGCGGCTACTCCCGCTGACTTCCCTACGGCCACCGCGAGTTCAATCGCGCCACGTCGAGCCCTCGGGCGCCCCGGCCGACGGCGGCTACCGCTGACTTCGCTTCGACCGCGAGTTCTGTCGGGTTCGCGCGACGCCGTGGCGCCCCGGCGGGCGGCGGCTGGGTGGCGCGGACACCGCGAGTTTCAGTCGCGCCGGTCGACGTGACCGAGGTCGCGCTCGGGGGCCACTCGGTCGCGCACCCGCTGCTTGAGCACCACGATGTCGGGAAACCCGCCGTCGGCCTTGCGCTCCCAGATCTGTTCGCCGTCGACGGTGATCCGGAAGACCCCGCCGGAACCGGGGATCAGCGCGACCTCACCCAGTTCGGTGGCGAACGTGCTGAGCAATTCCTGCGCCATCCAGCTCGCCCGCAGCAGCCAGCGGCATTGGGTGCAGTACTCGATCGCGACGCGTGCCATGCCCGCTGACGCTACCGGTCAGGCGTCGTGCGTGCCGTCCAGATAGACCCATGCACCGCCGGACCGGGCGAATCTGCTGGTCTCGTGCAGCGCGCCGCGGCCGTCCGCGTCCCGGTAATGAGCGACGAACTCCACGGTGCCGCTGTCGTCGAACAGACCGCCGCGCTCGGTGCGGGTGACCTCCAGGAAGAGCCAGCGTTGCGCCGGATCGAGTGCCAATTCCCGCGGACGAGTGCGCGGATGCCAGGAGCGCAACAGGTAGTCGGCATCGCCCACCGCGAACGCCGTGTACCGCGACCGCATCAGCGCCTCGGCGGTCGCGGCGGCGCGCTCGCCCCGCAGTACCGGACCACAGCAGTCGTCGAATGCCTCACCGCGCCCGCACGGGCACTTGCGCGGCCGGCTCATACCGTGCTCCCTTCCGCATGAGCGGACCGTCGATCGTTACGCAAGCTGGTGCCGCCGGACCCGGCGCTCCTGCCCTGCCGGCTTCCGGAGTAAGCAAGCAATCCGTGGTTACGCGGGCCGCCCCCGGATCTGACGCTCATGCCCACGATCTTGCCGCCGCCCGCAGCACGCACGCCCGGCGGGTGTCTCGAGCCGCGGTCTCCGGAGACGATCAGCGACGTCGCACGACCGCGTCCATTTCGGGCAGTTCGCGAGTTCTGCTATTCGATCGCGGAACCCGGTCGATTTCCTACCGTGGATGGTTCGCCGGTCGCGCCGAGATAGCCGGCCGCACAATTTGTGCGCCTTTTTTCGCGGGGCACGGAGTATAGCGACCGGAACTGTGATTTGCTTCGTATAGCCGTCGAATTGGTCCTGAGTCTGAGATGCGTTTTCAGGAGGATCGTTGACTGAGGTAGCGCCCCGAGCAACGCCCGAACTGGAGGCGGTGCGTCCCTATCCGGCGAGGCTGGGCCCGAAGGGCTCCTATATCTGGAAGATGGTGACGACCACCGACCCCAAGGTGCTCGGCGTCATGTATTTGACGACGTCGATGGCCTTCTTCCTCGTCGGCGGCTTGATGGCGCTGTTGATACGCGGTGAGCTGGCGCGGCCCGGCCTGCAGTTCCTCTCCACCGAGCAGTACAACCAGCTGTTCACCATGCACGGCACGATCATGCTGCTGTTCTATGCCACTCCGATCGTGTTCGGCTTCGCCAACGTGATCCTGCCACTGCAGATCGGCGCGCCCGACGTCGCGTTCCCCCGCCTGAACGCGTTCAGCTATTGGTTGTATCTGTTCGGCGCCACCATGGCGACCGCCGGGTTCACCACTCCGGGTGGCGCCGCGGATTTCGGGTGGACGGCGTATTCGCCGCTGACCGACATGTTGCATTCTCCGGGCGTGGGGGGAGACCTGTGGATCATGGGCCTGGCCGTCTCCGGTCTGGGCACGATTCTGGGTGCGGTCAACATGCTGACGACCGTGATCTGCCTGCGCGCACCGGGCATGACCATGTTCCGGATGCCGATCTTCACCTGGAACATCGCCATCACCAGCATTCTGGTGCTGCTGGCCTTCCCGCTGCTGACCGCCGCGCTGATGGGTCTGGCGGTCGATCGTCGCCTCGGTGGCAACATCTACGATCCGGCCACCGGCGGAACTCTGTTGTGGCAACACTTGTTCTGGTTCTTCGGCCACCCCGAGGTGTACATCATCGCGCTGCCGTTCTTCGGCATCGTCTCGGAGATCTTCCCGGTGTTCAGCCGCAAGCCGATCTTCGGTTACACCACCTTGGTCTACGCCACGCTGGCTATCGGGATGTTGTCGATCGCGGTGTGGGCGCACCACATGTACGCCACCGGCGCGGTGCTGCTGCCGTTCTTCTCGTTCATGACCTTCCTCATCGCGGTGCCGACCGGCGTGAAGTTCTTCAATTGGATCGGCACCATGTGGCGCGGTCAGCTGACCTTCGAATCGCCGATGCTGTTCGCGATCGGCTTCCTGGTGACGTTCCTGTTCGGCGGTTTGTCCGGTGTCATCCTGGCCAGCCCGCCGCTGGACTTCCATGTGACCGATTCCTATTTCGTCGTGGCGCACTTCCATTACGTGCTGTTCGGCACCATCGTGTTCGCCACCTTCGCGGGCATCTATTTCTGGTTCCCCAAGATGACCGGACGAATGATGGACGAGCGCTTGGCCAAGTGGCACTTCTGGACGACGTTCGTCGGCTTCCACACCACCTTCTTGGTGCAGCACTGGGTGGGCGCGGAGGGCATGCCGCGCCGCTACGCCGACTATTTGCCCACAGACGACTTCACTCTGCTGAACACGGTCTCCTCGATCGGCGCGTTCATCTTGGGCGCTTCGCTGCTACCGTTCCTGTGGAACGTCTTCCGGAGCTACCGCTATGGCGAGGTGGTCACCGTGGACGACCCGTGGGGCTACGGAAACTCGCTGGAGTGGGCCACCACTTGCCCGCCGCCGCGGCACAACTTCTACGAGCTGCCGCGCATCCGCTCCGAACGACCGGCGTTCGAGCTGCACTACCCGCACATGGTCGAGCGGATGCGCGCCGAAGCCCACGTCGGCTGGGGCACGACCGTCCACTCGGAGAAAGTGGCCGAGAGCGAGACCAAGGTGGATTGAGCCGAGCCTGTAGAAAGCGCGCAGCCGGACGAAGTCCGTCAATTGCCCGCGCCGGGCCGAGCGGAGGCGAGGCAGCCGCAGAAACAGCGCAGCCGGACGAAGTCCGTCAATTGCCCGCGCCGGGCCGAGCGGAGGCGAGGCAGCCGCCTATTCCCGATGCGCGTCGACGGCAGCCAGCTCCGCGGCGAGCGCGAGAGTCTGTTCGCGCCAGCGGCGCAGATCGGTGACGCTGGGCGCGAGTTCGTAGTCGTGGTGGTGCGCGGCACGCGACAGTGCCGCCCACAGCACCGCGACCCGCGCCGCCACGTCCGGTCCCGCGAAGGCGCGTAGCGCGATCAGCTGCGCCCGCATCGGACAGCGGATCAGTGCGGGCGCCAGCCGCAGCCACAGTTCGTCGACGGCCTGCTCCAGAGCGATCCGCAGAATCCATGCCGTCGCCCGCGACCACAACCCGCCCGCGTCGGTCACCGATCCGGCGAGCAGCAGATCCACGGTCTGCAACCGCTCGGCCACGGATGGATGATTCGCGGGCTTGCGACGTCCCCCGTTCTCGAGTCCGCGCTGCCCGTGCCGAGAGGCGCGCCCGCCACCCCCATGGCCGCGGCGTGCGCCGGCCGGTCGACGCCGGCCGCTCATCCCTGCGCCTCGCCGACGCTCGACTGCGGCACGAGCATCACCGCGCCAGCCACGCGACGAACTTCTCCGTCTCACCGATCAGCTCACGCATGTCGCGGCCGATCGGCACGTGCGCCCCCGCCGTGGCGTCGCGCAGTGCGTCCACCACCCACCGTCCTTCCCGCGCGATGAGATTCTTGTTCAGATCGTCGACCTTGCTGCCGACGCCGAACACCGCCAGCGCCACCTTCGCCCTGGTGGAGTGCGCGGCGTCGATGTGGCGTTCCACCTCGCTGTGGTTCATGCCCGCGGCGAGCAGGGTGCGTCTGGCCCTGGCCAGGCTGGCCGCCTCCACCGCGGAGCGGCAGCACGTGGCCACCAGTTCGTCGGCGATCGCCGGGGGCAGCTGCGGAGTGCGCACCAGCGCGCGAGCGTCATCGAGGTACCGGCGGATCGGGTCGCTGGACACCCGCACCTCCACGACCGAACGGTCGCGGCGCTGCACCTCGAGCACCGTCGCGTCGAGCTGCATTCGCCGCACCGCCTCGGCGAGGCGCTCGTCATGGGTGAAGACCACGACCTGACGGCTCCACGCGACCGTCGCGAGCACCTGGGCCAAGCCGTCCACCTTGGCCGGGTCCATCGCCTGCACCGGGTCATCGATCATGACGAAACGGAACGGGCTCTCCGCCACCGTGGCGCGCGGCAGGAACAGCGAAAGCCCGAGCGCGTGCAGCTCGCCTTGGCTCATCACGCCCAGCGCGGCGCCGTCCACCTCGTCCACAGTCACGTCGAGCAGCACGCGGCGCGCGGTGCCCGCGTTGCCTTGCAGGCGGATCGCGCCCAGCTCGACATTGCTCTGCTGCCGCAGTGTGCGCCAGACCCAGCGGGCCGTGGTCTCCAGCGGCGTCATGCGCTCGCCGCGCAGACCCGCCGTCGCCGACTTCAGCCAGTCCTCGGCCTTCTTCACCGTGCGCAGTTCGGGCGCGTGCGCGGCGACCTCGCGCGCGCCCTCCAACCAGTTCACGATCCGCGGAACCAGCGGCGTCCACACCTCGTCCAGGCGGTCGAGTTCCTTGCGGGTGCCCTGTTGCAGCAGGTCGAGTTCGTCGACCAGCCTCGCGTGCGCGCGGCGGAGCCGGTCGGGCAGGTCCGGGGTGTAGTCGGTGGTGGTCAGCGCGGCCCAGTCGGCCCACGCTTCGCGCACCGCGGTGGTGTCCACGGACGGCGGGTTGCGCGGATCGAAATCCAGTTCGGCCGGGACGAGATCCGGGAGCGCCCGTGCGGCCCGCACCGCATTGCCCAGTTCGACGCGAGCGGTGGTGAGCGCATCGACACGGGCGGCGAGTTGCGCAATGGCGGAGTCGGTGTCGCGCGCCCAGTCTTCGTCGAGCGCGCCCCGGCCGCATACCGGACACGGACAGGACCCCGTCGCCGCCTGGTGTTCCCGCGCCTTGCGCAGCAGCTCGAGCACACGCAGATCGGCCTCGGCGTCGGCGGTGGTGCCTTCGGCGAGTGCCGAGCCCCAGGTCTCGAGACGGGCCGCGACCGCCTGCACTTCCGTGTCGGCAGGCAGCGCGAGCCGCACGATCGCCCGCAGGCCGTCCCGCCCGACCGGGTCGTCTACCGAACCGAGCACCTCTCGGCCGATAGCGGCGAGGTCCGGCTGTGCCGGTCGCAGCAGACCGGCCACCCGTACCGCGCGGTCGTCGGCCACCGAGGCGAGCAGATCGAGCAGTTCCAGTCGTTCCTGACGGGAATCCCGGACGGCGCGTTCCAGCTCCAGGCGCCGCATCCGGATGCGCTCCTGCGCCAGGGTGAGTTCGTCCAGCCCGAGCAGCTGGTGCAGCGCGTCGAACAGGTCGCTCGGCTTGCCGTCGACCAGCGCGCCGAGTTCGCTGTAGGACAGGAACGGGCGGTAGAGCTCGAGTTGCGCCGCCCACCGGCCGGTGTCGAATTCGGTTGGCGGGGCGGGCGGATCCCGCTGGGCCCAGTGCGCGTCGGACAGGTCCGCGTCGGCGGCCCATTCTTTGGTGATGGTCAGCTGGCGTGCGTCGCCCGCCGTGAGCAGTTCCAGCTCGATGCGGGCCGCGGCGCCGTCGTGCAGGTTGCGCCACCCTTCCCGCCAAGCCGCCGACCGACCGTCCCAGCGACGGTTCCCGCCGGTCAGAGCCAATTCGGCGGCCTCGGCGAAACTGGATTTACCGCTGCCGTTGCGACCGACGACGAGGGTGAGGCCTGGACCTGGCGGCAGGTGCAGTGTCGTCTCCGGCCCGATGCCGCGGAAGCCGCGGACGCGAATGGCGCTCAGGAAGATGCCGGAGTGCTCGAAAGCCGTTGCGGCGTCATCTGATTCGGCGGCGCCCAAGGCGCGCAGCACGGTACGCGTGACCGACGGCGTTACCGCGGGGTCCTCGGCGAGACGCCTGGTCACCACCTCCGGCAACCGGGGCGGCGCATCGGAAGGACCGTCGGCCTGGACGGCATCGGGATCCATGCGCATGCGTACAACCCCTCCACCATTGAGGCCGCCACACGTCCTCCGACCCCGTGCGCGGCGCCTTTGTCGAAGCTGTGCGAAACGCTACCCGATCGCGTCCGAATCGCCCACCGTGTCCATGCGAATCTGCCCGCGGGGATGGATATGGTCATCGAAACGCCTGCGCCGCGCCTCGATGTCCACCCCTCGTGCCAACCCCGGCGGGCAGCTCGATGGTGTCAACACCCGTCCGGGTGGCTCGGTCGAGCCGAACAGGACAGGATGCCAGAGCACATCATCCGGCGCAACATTTGCCGGACCCGCGAATCCGGCACCGAGACAAGCGGTTCCGTGCGTCACGCGGCACCGGTCGCGGCACCTGTCGGTGCGCTGCGGTAGAACTCGGGTGAACCGAGGAATGAAGGAAGGCGATGAGCCACCACCGAGCTGGAGCCATCCGATGACAACGCCGTGGACCGAAGACCAGGTCGCGGCGGTGGCGCCGGACGCGAGTTCGCTGTCGGCGGCGCGCAAGCTGGTGGGCCGCTGGCGCGAGAGCGGGCAACACGGCGACGCACTGTGGGGGCGATGCCAGGGCAGCGGCGCCACGCCGTATCAGACGATCGTCGATCTGTCCGGTCCCGCGTATCGGTGCTCCTGTCCGAGTCGCAAGTTCCCCTGCAAGCACGCGCTGTCGCTGTTGCTGCGGTGGGCCGCCGGTGAGGTTGCGGCCACCACGGAGATCGCGGACTACGCGGCGTCCTGGATCGGCGGCCGTGCCGCGCGCGCCACCTCCGCAGGCCGGTCCCGCACCCCCAACCCGGCCACCGCCGAGCAGCGCAGAGTACGTGTGACCGCTGGGCTGGAGGAACTCGACGTCTGGCTCGGTGATCAGGTGCGCACCGGCCTCGCTCAAAGCGACCGCTCGTTCCGCGCGTTCGAGACCATCGCCGCCAGGATGGTCGACGCGCAAGCCCCCGGCCTCGCCGCGACGCTGCGGCAGCTGCCGACCACGGTGGCCACCAGGACCGACTGGCCCGACATCGTGCTGCGCGAGTACGCGCGGATGCACCTGCTGGTCGCCGCGCACCGGCAGCTCGACGCCGTGCCGCCCGCGCTGAGCGCCAGCATCCGCACCCACATCGGCTATCCGAACCCGGCCGAAGCGGTGCGCGCCGAACCCCCGGTCCCGGACCGTTGGATGGTCTTCGGCCTCCAGATCACCGAGGAAGAGCGCCTCTACACCCGGCGCACCTGGCTGTACGGGCGCGTGACCAGGCGATGGGCACTGATCGTCGACCATTCCTTCGGGTCCCCGAGCTTCCCCGCCGACCTTCCCGCGCTCGGGCAACTGGCCGACGCGGAGCTGCATTTCTATCCCGGCGCGGCGCCACTGCGGGCGCTCTGGGGCGAACGGCACGGCCCTGCCGAACCCTTCACCACGCTGCCCGCCGACGCCGATCGGCCCGCCACCATCGCCGCCGCGCTGGCCGATCACGCCGCGGCGCTCGGCGCCGATCCGTGGCTGCGCGCCTGGCCTATGCTGCTGGTCGACGTGGTACCCGTCCGGACCGAACAGGGCTGGTACGTCACCGAATCCGAGGGCACGGCGCTGCCGATCCGCGCCACCGAGAGCCCGTGGACGCTGCTGGCCGTCTCCGGCGGACATCCCGTAACGGTGCTCGGCGAATGGAACGCCGATGGGCTGGCGCCGATTTCGGTCTTCGCCACAGGCGAGGTGATCGACTCGGCGCGCGCGGACATGGTCGGACATGACATGCCGCGATCCCGCGTTGGGCACACGGTGAACGCCGGGCACGCCGCGAGCACCGACCTGACCTCCGCGGCCCTGCTCGGCACCGCGCGCCGGACGCCGGATCTCGCCGCGCTGGCTGCGCCGATAGCGCGGGCGGCAGATCGGTTGTCGGGCGACCCAGCGCTACGACTACTCGAATCCGCCGCTCTCCAAGACCTTTTCACCCGCGGCGGGGTCGCGCCCGCCACGGCGACCGCACCCGAGCCCGCGGCCGGCGACCCACGGCGGCTGCTGCCGCGCCCGGCGGCCACGCGTCTTGCGCGCATGCTGCGGGAGCGCTCGGCTTTCCTTCCCGAGTGGTTCGACGTGGCGGCTCCGCACGACTATCGGGCCCCGGACGCGCTGTGCGAGCAGCTGCTCGAGCACGCGAAGATCAATGCCACCCTGCGCGAGTCACTGCTGCGCCTGGCGGGCGCGCGCGGCAGTTGGCTGGCGGCGCAGCATCCGGAATGGCGTGACCTGGTGCGGCGGCCTGCCGCGACGGCTTCCGTGGACATCTGGCGGTTCGGGCAGCCGGCCGAACGGCGCGACTGGCTCGCACGGCTACGACGCGACGACCCCGACGCCGCCCGGACGCAGCTCGCGGCGGCGTGGCCGAAAGAATCCGGTCCGATCAAGGCCGAACTGCTCGCCGTGCTCGCCGATGGCCTCGTGCCGGAGGACGAACCGCTCCTGGAAACGGCGCTGGACGACCGGCGAGCGGACGTGCGCCGCACCGCGGCCGGACTGCTCGCGCTGCTGCCGGACTCGGCGTTCGCGCAGCGCATGCGTGCCAGGGCGAGCGCGTGGGTCCGCGTCGAGCACCGGATGCTGCACACGAATCTGGTTCTCGCGCTGCCCGGCATTCTCGACACCGCCACCCAGCGCGACGGGATCACCGATCGCACAGTGGAATTCGCCTATCGATGGAACGGCACACCGGACGTGCCCGCGGCCTGGCTGCGGCAGATGGTCGCGGCGACGCCACTGTCACACTGGGCGGCGCTGCTCGGCACGCCGGAGCAGGCGGTGCGGGCCACGATCGAGGACCGGTTCCGCCAACCGGTCTTCGACGGCTGGGTGGATGCCGCACTGGCCCAACGTGATTCGGCTTGGGCACGAGCGCTGTTCGATGCGGGCGTGCCGACCGACCTGGCCATGCTGCGCAGGCGGGAGTTGTTCGCGCTGCTGCCGCTGCCGGATCGGACAGCGCACCTGGTGCGGTTGGACGGCTCGTGGCTCTCCGAGATCGAGGCGCTGCTGCCCGCGATGGGGCATCCGTGGCCGGAAGCGCTGGCGCAGCATGTGGTCCTGCTGCTGTTCGAGCGGGCGCGGGCGGCGGCGCGGCGCCCAGACGCACACGGCGCCTCACCGAACGCGCACCGCTCGCTGCTCGCCTCGACCGCCGTCCATCTTCCGGTCGCCGCGGCGGGCACGCTGTCCGCGGTCGCGCGCCGATGCGACGATCCCGCCTGGGAGCGGGCATTCGACCAGCTCGCCCACGACCTCAACCACCGCTCGATGATGCTCGAGGAGTTGCAGTGACCACCACCGAACCGAATCCGGATCTGCTGCGCCCGCACGCCGAACAGGAGTACGCCGACGAGCTGCGCGCCCTCGCCGCCGCCGACGACCGCCCCCGCCCGCCGTCCTGGCGCCTGTCGCCCTGGGCGGTGGTCACCTACCTGCTCGGCGGCACCCTGGACGACGGCACCGTGATCACACCGAAGTACGTCGGCCCGCGCAGGCTCATGGAAGTTGCCGTCGCGACGCTCGCGACCGACCGGGCGCTGCTGCTGCTCGGCGTACCGGGCACCGCCAAAACCTGGGTGTCGGAACATCTTTCCGCCGCCATCAGCGGTGCGTCGACGCTGCTGGTGCAGGGCACCTCGGGCACCGCGGAGGAGGCGATCCGGTACGGCTGGAACTATGCCCGGCTGCTCGCCGAAGGACCGAGTGAAGGCGCGCTGGTGCCGTCGCCGGTGCTGACCGCCATGCGCGCCGGCGCCATCGCCCGGATCGAGGAGCTGACCCGCATCCCGTCGGACGTGCAGGACGCGCTGATCACCATCCTCTCGGAGAAGACCCTGCCGGTGCCCGAACTCGGCATGGAGGTGCAGGCGGCCAAGGGCTTCAACGTGATCGCCACCGCCAACGACCGCGACCGCGGCGTGAACGAACTGTCCTCCGCGTTGCGCCGCCGGTTCAACACGGTGGTGCTGCCGCTGCCCGCGAGCGAGGACGAGGAGGTCGCCATCGTCAGCAGGCGAGTCGAGCAGCTCGGTTCCGCCCTGGAACTGCCCACCGTGCCAGCGGCGGCCGAGGAAGTACGGCGCGTGGTGCGGGTCTTCCGCGAACTGCGCTCCGGCAGCACGGCCGACGGCCGGACCAAACTCAAGTCCCCGTCGGGAACGCTGTCCACCGCGGAGGCGATCTCGGTGATCACCAACGGCATCGCGCTGTCGGCGCATTTCGGCGACGGCGTGCTGCGCGCCTCCGATATCGCGGGCGCGGTGCTCGGCTCGGTGATCAAGGACCCGGTCGCCGACGCGGTGGTGTGGACCGAGTACCTGGAGGCCGTGGTCCGCGAGCGGCCGGACTGGTCGGATTTCTACCGCGCGTGCCGTGAGGTCACCGGGTGAATCCCGAATCCACGCCGGTGACCGAGGTTTTCGGCATCCGGCACCACGGTCCAGGGTCGGCGCGTTCGCTGCGCCTGGCCCTGGAGGCGTTTCGTCCCGACCTGATTCTGATCGAGGGACCCGCCGACGCCGATCCGCTGGCCGGTTACGTCGCCGCCGACGGAATGACCCCGCCGGTCGCCCTCCTGGCCTACGTCCCCGACACACCGGCCAAAGCCGCGTTCTGGCCGTACGCGGTGTTCTCCCCCGAATGGCAGGCGCTGCGCTTCGCCGTGGACAACGATGTGCCCGTCCGATTCTGCGATCTACCAGCCACGATCGTGCTCGCGGTAGAGGACGAACCCGGCGACCGATTCGATCCGCTCGCCGCCCTGGCCGAGGCAGGCGGCTACGACGACGCCGAACGCTGGTGGGACGCGGTCGTGGAATCCGTGCCCGACGCCGACGCGTTCGAACCGATCACCGAGGCGATGGGCGCGCTGCGGGAGTCCGCCGAGCGCAGCGGGCGGGAAGGAGAGTCCGGGCCAGGACCCGTCGCCGAACCCGCGCGCGATCCATCCATGCCGGGGCTGTCCGGCCACGACGAGCCAGCACGGGACAAATCGGCGGATGCCGCAGCGCCGGAACCGGATTCGGTCGCGGAGGCACTGTCCGACACCGAACTCGTCCGCCGACAGCCGCACGACCCGATCACCATCGACGCCCACACCCTCCGACGCGAGGCCTATATGCGCCAGACCATGCGCAAGGCGCTCAAGGACGGTGCGATGCGGCTGGCGGTGGTCTGCGGCGCCTGGCATGCGCCCGCGCTCACCGGTGCGCTCGGTCCGGCCGCGCCGGATGCCCGGCTGCTGAAAGGACTCCCGAAGACCAAAGCCCGGCTCACCTGGGTGCCCTGGACGCACTCGCGGCTGTCCACGTCCTCCGGATACGGCGCCGGGGTCACCTCGCCGGGCTGGTACCACCACCTGTTCACCGAGACCGAGCGGCCGATCGCCCGGTGGCTGACCAAGGTCGCCGGGGTGTTGCGCGCTCATGATCTGCCCGTGTCCAGCGCGCATGTCATCGAAGCCGTCCGTCTCGCCGACACCCTCGCCGCGCTGCGCGGGCGGCCACTCGCGGGATTGTCGGAGGTCACCGAGGCGACCCGGTCGGTCCTGTGCGGCGGCGACGAGACGATGCTGCGGCTGGTGGTGAGCGAACTCGTCGTCGGCGAAGCGCTGGGCGCCGTGCCGGAGCAGACACCGACCGTGCCGCTGGAAGCGGACCTGCGCGCCACGATCCGTTCGCTGCGCATGAAGCAGGAGCCGCTGGCTCGCACCATCGACCTCGACCTGCGCAAAGAACGCGAGGTAGCGCGCTCGCGCCTGTTGCACCGGCTGCGTGTGCTCGAGATCGACTGGGGCACGCTCACCATGAGCGATGTGCGCAGCACCGGCACCTTCCGGGAAACCTGGACGCTGGAATGGCGCCCCGAGTACGCCATCTCGATCATCGAGGCGTCCCGTTGGGGCACCACCATCCGCACCGCCGCGGAGGCGAAGATCCTCGACACCGCCGGCAGCGCCGACCGCACCGTCGGCGAGCTCACCGCCGCGCTGGAGGTGGCACTGCTCGCCGATCTCGACGGCGCCACCGACGGACTGATCGCCCGGCTGGAGTCCACCGCGGCGCTGGACCACGACGTCACCCACCTGCTCGCCGCGCTGCCCGGCCTGATCCGGACACTGCGCTACGGCGACGTACGCGGCACCGACACCAAGGCGCTGGCCCACGTCGCCGACGGACTGCTGGTGCGCATCTGCGCGGGCCTGTCCGCCGCGGTCACCGGATTGGACACCGACGCCGCCACCGAGCTGCGCACGCTGCTCGACGCGGCACACACCGCCATCCACACCAGGGACGACAGCCGGGCAACCGGCGAGTGGCTGGACGCCTTGCGCCGCATCGCCGAACGCGACGACGTGCACGGCGCCTTGGTGGGGCGCGCCGTCCGGCTGCTCGCCGACGCGGGCCGCATCGATGACGTCGAATCCGCGCGCAGGCTCTCCGCCGCACTGTCGGTGGGCAACCCCGCCGCGGCCAAGGCGGCCTGGATCGATGGGTTCCTCGGCGGCCGCGGACTGCTGCTCGTCCACGATCGAGAGTTGTTGCGGCTCATCGACGACTGGCTGCGCGGACTCGGCGACGACGCATTCGTCGAAACGCTGCCGCTGCTGCGCCGCACCTTCGGCGCGTTCGAATCGGGCGAGCGCCGCGCGATCGGCCGGGCAGTGCGCGACGGCGGGTCCGTCGCCGGCACATCGACCGCCGCGGGTATCGACCTGGACCGCGCGACCGCCGCGGTACGCACCGCCGCGGAGATCTTGGGAGTGACGGTATGAGCGAGGCGCACCGCATGACCGACGAAGCACAAGCCAGGCGTTGGCGATTGGTGCTCGGCGCGGCGGCGGAGGAAGGGCTCGGCGGGCTGGGTTCCAGCGCGGACGCGGCCATGGACCGGGCGCTGTCGGCGCTGTACAACACCGACGACGAGACCTCACCCGGGAAGCGCACCGGCGGCTTGCAAGGCTCGGCTCCGCGCGTGGCCCGCTGGCTCGGCGACATTCGCAGCTACTTCCCCTCCACCGTCGTCGAGGTCATGCAACGCGACGCCGTGCAGCGACTCAACCTCACCCAGCTGCTGCTGGAGCCGGAGCTGCTCGAAGCGGTGGAGCCGGACGTGCACCTGGTCGGCACCTTGCTGAGCCTCAACCGGGTGATGCCCGAGACCACCAAGGCCACCGCGCGCATAGTGGTGGAGAAGGTGGTGCGCGAGATCGAGCAGCGCATCGCGGCGCAGACCGTCGCCGCGGTCTCCGGAGCACTCAACCGCGCCGCGCGCGTCACCCGCCCCCGCCTGCGAGATATCGACTGGGACCGCACCATCCGCAAAAATCTCGCCACCTACCTGCCCGAGCATCGCACCGTCGTGCCGGAACGCCTGGTCGGCTACGGCCGCAAGGCCCAAGCGGTGCGACGCGACGTGGTGCTCGCCATCGATCAGTCCGGCTCGATGGCCGCAAGCGTCGTGTACGCCTCGGTGTTCGGCGCGGTGCTGGCGTCCATGCGTTCGCTGCGCACGTCGCTGGTCGTCTTCGACACCGAGATCGTCGACCTGTCCGACAAACTCGACGACCCGGTGGAGGTTCTGTTCGGCACGCAACTCGGCGGCGGCACCGACATCAACCGGGCCCTCGCCTACTGCCAGTCCCTGATCACCCGCCCCGCCGACACCTTGTTCGTCCTGATCTCCGACCTCTACGAGGGTGGCATCCGCGACGAGATGATGCGCCGCGTCCACGCGATGCGCGAATCCGGCGCGCAGATCGTCGTGCTGCTCGCCCTGTCCGACGACGGCGCCCCCGCCTTCGACCACGAAAACGCCGCGGCACTTGCCGCCCTCGGCATACCGGCTTTCGCCTGCACCCCCGACAAGTTCCCCACCCTGCTGGCCGTGGCCCTCGACCGCGGCGATGTCCAATCCTGGGCAAACGCCAACGCCGCACACCACTAATTGCGTTGCCCGATGCCCGACGACATTCCCGAGTCCGCCGCTGCGGATCGCTGAGTTCCGCCGGTGAGCTGGAATGTAGAGGTGGTTGGCGTGCGGACCGATGAGCTCATCGATGCGATGCCGGACGTGTTCATCGCGACGACGAACCCACGATGGGTTTCGAGGACGCTGTGTCCGCACAGCGATGGCCGCACCTGGGCGCCGCGACTGGGTTCCACCGATCGGTGCACAACGCCAACCACGCTGTCAGTCGGTGAAGCCCTCCAGGAGGGAGAAGACCTGGATGGTGAGGTTGAGCAAGGTGTTCAGGATGGCGATCGGTTCCATGGCAACTCCTTGTCCGGGCTGGCGAACAGGACGGCTCTGCGATCGTACGCGGCCGGGAGCGTTTTCCGAGTCAGCGCCGCGGGCGTGTACGGGTCGGTTACGAGCTGCTCAACGCCGGTTTCCGCGGAACAGGACCCATTACGCCCCATGCCGTTGCCGCGGCCGGGACCACGAACGGGTGCAGCGCCGCCGACAGGGCCAGCAACAGCATGGCAATGATGGCGTCGAGCCAGTAGTGGTTGGCCGTGCCCACGACCACGAGCAGGGTCAGTGCCGGGTGAGCCAAGGCGAGCCAGCGCCAGCGCGTGCGGGTGGCGGCGACCATCGCGACGGCGAGCAGCAGCGCCCAGCCGACGTGCAGCGACGGCATGGCGGCGAACTGATTCGACAGTCCGCCGGAATCGACTTCGCCGTAGACGGATTGGCCGTATATCGCAGCCAAGTCCACGAAGCCATGATCAGGAAGCATCCGGGGCGGTGCGAGCGGAATCAGAATATGCACCAGAAGCGCTGACCCGGTCAAAGCCACCATCAGGTTTCTGGTCCAGCGGTAGTGCTCGGGCCGAAATACCCACAGCCATAGCAATACACCGGCAGCGACGGTGAAATGCGCACTCGCGTAATAGAAATTGGCCGGGACGGCGAGGAAGTCACGGTCCACAAACAATCCCTGGACCGTCCCGCTCTTCCAGGAAACCGAGCCGCTCCTCGAACCCGAGCACACTGTGCGCGTTCACCATCGCGCGACCGGTGTCGTCTGCGGTGACCAGTCGACCGGCGCGATAACCGAGGTACAGCACCGTGATCAGCCCGAGCTGCCCGATCGCCTCCGCACCGCGACCGCGCACGGCCGCCCGAATCCGTTCCACGATCCCACCCGGCGCGAAGTCGAGTCCGACACCGGGCCCACCGAGACCTACGGCAACCATCGCGCGGCCTCCTTCCCCGTTGAACCAGGCCGTTACCGCCATTTAAGTGGAGTTATAACCTCCGTTTAAACTAGCACTACCGAACCAGCAACTTCAGCAGGATGTGACGGGGCATACATGCGGCCGATGACAACCGGATTCGCTTGCTAAATAGGTGAATTCGCGATACTCGCCGTCTACACCCTGGCCGAGCGGGCATCCGGGTCGCGGACGCCTCGCATTGCGTGAATCGCGGTAGAGCCGGGCCTGAACTCGCGCGGAAGCACAGGCGCGACCAGACCAGCGAGACCCGCCGACTGGATAGCGACCATGGCTGCCCGGCGAAATCGAAGCTGCGCGGCAATCGCCGATCTCACCCCGCGGCGAGGCCGCACTCTGGCGAACAAATCGCCACCACCGACTGACCGGCCACATCAGAGAGCACTGGTCACCACCGGCTCCGCCGCAGCTCCCGGCGCACTATAGCGCGGCACGCTATAATCGGGATATGTCCAGTCAGAGCGATGTGCTGCGCGAGGTGATGCGCGGAACGAGCACCACCCAGTCTGAGCTATCGCGGGTGAGTGGCGTCCATCAATCAAGTATCAGCCAAGTCTTGTCCGGCAAGCTGAATCTGAGCGATGAACAGCTCGAGAGGCTGCTGTCCTGCATGGGTTATCGCCTCGAAGTGGTGCGGCGTCCCGTCGTCCCCGAGTTGACCCGCTCCGAGCGCCGCTCATGGCAGTTGCACAGGCGGCTCGCGACACACTTGACCCAGTCGAGCCTCCACTCGTGGCTGCCGCATATCGAACGTAATCTGCAGCGGTTGCGTGACGGGGTATCCGGCCAGCCCCACTTGCGAAATATCGATCGCTGGGAGTCGCTGATCACGCGCGGTGATGTGCCAGGGCTCCACCGTGTCCTCACCGGTCTCGACCGCGACTCGATCGAGATGCGCGAGGTCTCTCCGATGGGTGGGCTGCTCCCACAAGACGAGCGCGCCGATGTGCTGCGCCTCGCGGGCTGATGCGGCGCGATCAGTTGGAGCACGCTATCCGTACGGCGTGCCAGATCATCGGGCGGCCCGAAGTGATCGTGGTCGGTTCCCAATCGATCCTCGGCACCTTCGATGAAGCCCGGCTTCCCGTGGATGCCACGATGTCACTGGAGGTCGATATCCTCCCGATCGCCGACGACAACGCCGAGACCGCGCGACTGGCGGACCTCATCGAAGGCGTGGCCGGCGAGTTCTCTCCGTTCGAGGATTTGCACGGTTTCAGCATCGACGGTGTCGATATGACGACGTCCGCACTTCCGGACGGGTGGCGAAGCCGACTCGTCAAGGTACAGAACGCCAATACGGCCGCACCGTCGGGCGAACCGCAGTTCACGGGGTGGTGCCTCGACAAGGAAGATCTATGTGTGGCGAAGCTGTGCGCCTTCCGCGAGAAGGACCAGAACTTCGTGGCCGCGTTGCTGGTAGCCGTGCTTGTCGATCCGGCGGTGATCGCCGAACGCCTACCGGGCGTTCCGGATAGCTACGAACCCGCGGCCGAACGCGCCCTCGAATGGATCAGCTCCTGGCTGTAGTCCCTCCGCCTCGCGGAGATCGGCCGGTAATCCGGCCTGGGCCGGGACAACGGATGATCCCCTCGGTGAAGCAACTTGACTTGGAGTGTGCTCCAGGTCGTAGCGTCGCAGAACGTGAGCGCGGCTCACCATCGAATTCCGGCGTTACCAAGGAGGACTTCCGGCATGATCGCGACCAGGAAACTCGGCGAACTGACCGTCGGCGCGCAGGGGCTCGGCTGCATGGGAATGAGCCAGGCATACGGTGTGCGCGGAAATGACGACGAGTCGATCGCCACGATCCATCGCGCCCTGGAGCTGGGTGTCACGCTGCTGGACACGGCGAACGTCTACGGTCCCGAGACCAATGAGCGGCTCGTCGGCCGCGCCATCGCCGACCGCCGCGACCAGGTGGTGCTGGCCACCAAGTTCGGCATCGTGTGGGGCGAGGGCGGCACGTTGAGCGCGCGGGGCGACGCGGCCTATGTCAAGCAGTCCTGCGACGAGTCGCTGGCCCGGCTCGGTGTCGACCACATCGACCTGTACTACCAGCATCGCGTCGATCCGGACGTGCCGATCGAGGAAACCTGGGGCGCGCTGTCGGAGTTGGTGGCCGCAGGCAAGGTGCGCTACCTCGGCATCTCCGAGGCGTCGGCGGAGACCATTCGCCGCGCCCACGCCGTGCATCCGGTGACCGCGCTGCAGAGCGAATGGTCGCTGTGGACCCGCGGCATCGAAGCCGAGGTCCTGCCGGCCTGCCGCGAGCTGGGCATCGGTATCGTGCCGTTCTCTCCTCTTGGCCGTGGGTTCCTCACCGGCGCCATCACCTCCACCGCCGATCTGCCCGCCGACGACATGCGCCACCGACTGCCCCGCTTCGCCGACGGCAACCTCGAACGCAATCTCGCCATCGTCGCCGAGCTCCGAAGCCTGGCCGAAGAAAAGGGCATCACCGCAGGACAATTGGCGTTGGCGTGGGTACATAGCCGCGGCGCCGACGTGGTGCCGATTCCCGGCACCAAACGCCGCACCTATCTGGAGGAAAACGTCGCCGCCGCCGACATCGAGTTGAGCGACGAGGATCTGATCCGCATCGAGGCGGCTGCTCCGGCCGAAGCCGTTGCCGGTGCCCGTTACCCCGAGGAGCTCGCACGCGTCGCGAGTAAGTAAGTAAGTAAGGGCACACCGGCGACGAGCAGCCAATTCCGGTGCCCCGCCGACACTCTCAACGCAATGCGAGTGTCGGCGGACACCGAGAACAAGGCAATCGACGCAACGTTGAAGTCGCGGGAATGGACGTCCCGCCATCGCGCGACGACGACGCGAACCGCGTACACCAAGGCGCTCGATGTCGATCGTCCGCAGTCGATTCCTGGACGTCCGCGGCCGGACAGCTCAACCTCACATATCCGGTGGCAGCCGTCGACCCATGGTCAGATCGGTCATCAGGCAGTCGTAGGCGTAGCCGATCCGCTTCAGCCACCAGGAGTCCTCGTCCCGGTCGCTGTCGAGGTCATTGAGCCAGAGTTCGGCCAAGCGGGACACCACCAGGCCGACCGTCTCCGTATGCCGGACTTCGTGGCGATCCGGCGAGCCTTCAGGATCTCGGCCACGACGTTATCGATCGTTGTGGCCAGAGTGGCGAGCTCGATCTCCGCACTGGCGAAGGTGCGTACCGCGGCATAGAGCTCGTTGAGCGCACACGACTCGGATATAGCGAATCGACGCAACGTGTCTCGGCGTTTGTGATGGACGGGAACCATGGCGGCGGCGGCCTCTGCCATCTCCTGCCAAGCCGTCGGCATCGGTTCACCGCAGAATGCGCGCAGCAGATGCGCGGCGTCCGGGAACAGCGGCAAGGCGGCATCGGGTGTGAATTTCACAGACCCCCATTTCGCCGATGTGAATCCGGCACGATATGCCCGGCTGCCACCAGCACATCCCAGGCAGCGCGCTTACGTGCACACCGGTGTTCGCGATGCCGTTGCATAGCGGCATGTGCTTCCGCGATCGTGAACGGTTCTCGCGGGGCCCGCGAGATGATGTTGTTCCAGCCGTCCGCCATTCCCGGCATCCTTCAAACCGCCGACTACGCGCGCACTCTCGATCGGCTGTTCTTCCCCAGACGACACCGGGGAAGAACTCGATAGGCGGGTAGAGCTTCGGTTGCGCCGGCAAGGGGTGATCACCCGCAGAACAAACCCGGCCAAGCTGACGGCGATCCTGCACGAATCAGCGTTGCGGACAGTGGTGGGCTCGGCGAAGGTGATGGCAGCCCAGAATCGCCACCTCGCCGATCTGAGCACGAGGCCGAACATCGATATCCGGGTGCTCCCGTTCAGGGCCGGACTGCCGGTTGGATGGTCCACCGGCCCCTTCGTCATCCTGAACTTCGGCCTGAACAGCAAGGGCGTGCCGCTCGAACCAACTTTGGTCTATGCCGAGGCGTTCACCGGCGCGATGTACTTCGAGGACGCCGGTGATGTAGACAGATACCGTGACGCATACAGGATCCTCCTGCGCGCTGCGCTGGAAGACCGGCCGAGTCGAGACCTATTGCGCGAGATTGCACGAAGCAGCAAGGGAGTATGAACGTGAACGTCGAGCTATCCGCAGCGCAATGGTTCAAGAGCAGCCACAGCGGCGGAGGACAAGAGTGCGTAGAGGTTGCGTGGCTTGACGGCGGCATGGTCGGTGTCCGTGACTCGAAGAACCCGACTGGTCCCGCGCTGATGTTCACACCCGGCGAGTGGGACGCCTTCGCCGCTGGCGTAGCGGACGGCGAGTTCACCCGCCCTGCCTGAGTCGACTCACGAGCAGAAGGCTCTCCGGCAGAGAATGAAGGGGTACGTCGCATGAACATCGACCTATCCCGAGCCAAGTGGTTCAAGAGCAGTCGAAGCTCGATGGGCAGGAGTGCGTTGAGCTCGCGCTCCCGGATCGGGCAAGGCGGGATATGCGTCAGCAAGAACCTGCCTTGGAGTTCACGAGGAGGATGCGTCCACGGCGGGCGTCGCAACCGGAGAAGTCCACCGTCCCATCGGCTGAATAGGCTGGCGCCGATCTCATCCCGCACGTAGCGCTGGATGAGATCGTCAGCAATGTGCTCAAGGCGGATATAGTGAGAGACGACGTGAAAATGTCAGCGCGCTGACCTGCGAATACGACACCAGATGTCAGTGGTGGGCGACACCGGATGTCAGTAGCTGGGCAGCGTCCAGTTCGTTTGACGACCTGCGGAAAGAGGAGTTTCCGCCGGTGCGGTCGGCGGCTTCTGTCGCTGACCTCCTGCCTGCCCCCATCCGGGGACGAGCCGAGCAGCGCCCCGCGGCAGTGCCGGAGAGGCTGGCCTGAGCTCGCTGCATGGCCTCGCAATCTCCGGACCGCCGGCAAGCGACCCTCACCGGTGAGCATGCAAGGATTTGCTACGAGATCGGCTCCGATGAGTTCTCCTTGACGCGCTGATCGTTGGGAGCATCTGCAGGGCCGGCCGGTTCGGTCTGTCGCCAGGGGGCTTTCGGATCGGGGAGCGTGTCGAGCATGAACTGACACCACAGCCGAGCGCCGTTCACGGCAAGCCGCGCGTGACGGGGACCCAAGCCCGAGGTGGCTGTATCGCGTCCATGGCCGGTGCCGTAGTCGTTTCGTAGCTCGGCGATTCCGCTTGTGATGGTGACTGCCGCCCCGAGTACCTTCCGGATAGTCGAGGATCCGTCCGGTCCGGGCTTTGCCTGAGAAGGGTGGACCAGCAGTGCTTCTTCCGCCATGCGGGCTAGCTTCGGTAGGTCATAGCCACTGTCGAAAGGCACGCCTCGCTCCCGTAGTACGAGTTTGGCGGTACTTTCTACGAGTTCTTTGGCGGAGCCGATCGCGAGCGCGGGGTCGTCTCGGGCTACGGCGTGATCGATGCGGTCCAGGTGTTCGAAGATCACCGTCGCGTCGCGGAGGTCGCCGAGGTCCTCGCGCTTCAGCACGATCGACGGCCCGCCGGAGATCCGGCCTTCGTGGTCGAAGGTGTAGCCGTCGCGCGCGAAGAGCCGACGGAGTCGCTCGATGGTTTCGGATGGGTCCCAGTCAGGATTCCAGGGGTGGTGGAAGAGATGTCGTAGTGCGACTTCGAAAACGCGTAGTGCGCGGGCGACGTGCCCCGGATCGGTCCAGTCCACCTGCTGCAGGTAGCCCTGGAAGCGTGTCACCCGCTCACCGCCGACTGGCTCAGGATCTACCTCTGGCGGAGCGAAGAGTTCGTCTTGCCACATCTCGTCGATTTCGCGGAGTACGGTGCCGCTCATTTGGTCGCGCACCGCTTCCCGAGTGCGCTTGCTTACCAACTCGGGTCGGGTCACTGCGCCACCTTTACGGGTCGATCGAGGTGCCGGTAGATGGTGGGGCGAGTGACCCCGAATTCGGCGGCGATCTGGGCGACGGTGTAGCGGCGTTTGCCGCGCTCGTCGAGTTCGTCGTACATCTGCTGGGCGAGGGCGACCTGGCGGGGACCGAGTTTCGGTTTCTGGCCGCCGGTACGGCCGCGGGCTCGGGCGGCGGCCAGTCCGTCGCGGGTGCGTTCTGACATCAGTGCGTGTTCGAATTCGGCGATGGAACCGAGGATCTGGAAGAACATCCGCCCGACCGCGGTTGATGTGTCGATGCCCTGATCCAGCACGACGAGATCCACTCCGCGGCGTTCGAGTTCGCGGGACAGCACGATCAGATGCTCGAGGGTGCGGCTGAGCCGGTCGAGCTTGGTGACCACCAACTGGTCCCCGGGTCGGTTGGCCACCAGCAGCGCCTTGTCCAACTCGGGTCGGGCGGCGAGCTTCCCGGAAGCCTTGTCGAGGAAGATTTGCTCGCAGCCGGCCGCGGTCAGCGCGTCGTGTTGGGCTTGCGGGTTCTGGTCGGTGGTGGATACACGTCCGTAGCCGATTCTCACGCCCGGCAACGTATCGCAAACCCCCGACAGAGTGACATTGATGCGTACACGGCAACCGTTACAACCGCCACCTGCGGATACTTGCTGCCACCCAGACTGTCTCATGAACGAACGTTGATGAGACACCACACCAGAGCAACTTTTGTGGGCAGCTACGGGAATGGGCCGCGGACCGACGGCGTACGTTCACGTTGATCGCCGGGTTCGGCATCTACCGCCGGACCGTCTAGTGAGCTGAGGCCGTCGCCGACTCGACTTGTCGGTGCTCAGCTGAGCGGATACTCGGGCCCTCGAACCGGCTTCCCGGACCTCGGCGGTCCAGACCGACGAGTCGGCTCGAGGGCGGGGTATCCGCTCACGATAAGCGCGGGCACCTACGCGGTGTTTGCGATCCATTCGTCGGCTCGGCCACGAACCGAAGCCGAGTGGCGGCCTCGAACGCAAGAACTAGCCCACCATCGGCCCTTCGGGGGACGGCGATGGCATCGACGTGGTCGAAAGGAATCGCCGCGGACAACATTCTGTCGTCCGCGGCGATTGGCTCTAGCGTCGGATACCCTGACGATTCGCCGGAACGATTCCGCCAGTGCTTCATCCCCTCGTTGCTCAGGCCATTGCCTTCTCGTAGTTCTCGCTGACCTGGTCCCAGTTGACGACGTTCCAGAACTGGATGATGTACTCACGGCGACGGGTGTACTTCAGGTAGTAGGCGTGCTCCCACACGTCCAGGCACAGGATGGGAGTGTTGCCGGCGCTGAGCGGGCTGTCCTCGTTGGCGGTGCTCTCGACGACGAGCGTGCGGGCCGGGGTTATGCTCAGCCAGGCCCAGCCGCTTCCGAAGCGCGACGCCGCGTCGTAGAACGCATTCTTGAAGCGGTCGTCGAACGAACCGAACTCGTCCGCGAGTGCGTGGCGGAGACTGCCCGTCGGTCCGGAGTTACTTGAGCCGAGCGGGGCCAATATCGTCCAGAACAGCGAGTGGTTGGCGTGACCGCCACCGTAGTTGCGGACAGCGGTTTCGATACTCGCGGGCAGCACGTTCTTGCCCACCTTGGCCACGAGCTCTTCGACCGACAGCGCAGCCAGTTCGGGGTGGAGACTGATGGCGTCGTTGAGACGGTCGACGTAGGCCTGATGGTGCTTGCTGTGATGGATCTGCATCGTTGCGGCGTCGATGTACGGTTCGAGAGCGAAGTAGCCGTACGGCAATGGGGGCAAAGTGTGAACCATGACCGGTCTTCCAATCGCTCGGCAACCCCGTTGCGGGGCAGCAGGTTCCGCGGTTGATCTTGGACTGCGACTGGACACTATCAGGCATGCAACCATCGCTGGCAGTGATGGTCACCCCTCTACGCGACGCTGACCCCCAGCACCGCGCCACCGCGAACACCGCGGCCATCGGCCAACCCTGAACCCCCGCACCAAAAATTCGACCGCTCGATCAGCGATCCCGCCGCGTCGCGGCCGGGTCGCTGTTTGCTTGATACGGCCATCGCTCGAACCGGCGGAACATCATGAGCACTGTCTATTTGGGCTGTACGATTCTCGACATGGGCGCCGCGGCGCGAACCAGTCCGGTTGGGGTTAGTCCCTGGACCCCCGTGCCCACTCCGACGCGAACGACCCGCCAGGCCACCCACAGACCTCTAAGCTGTGCATGTTCGATGTATCACCTTGGCACTCAGTCCAATTCGGAGATGCAGGCATGGTTGCAGAAGTAAAGTCCTCCAAGGAATTCCAGGAGCTCATCAAGGAAGACAAGGTCACCGTCGTTGACTTCTTCGCGACCTGGTGCGGGCCGTGCAGACAGATGGCGCCTTTTGTCGAAAAGCTTTCCAAGGAGCACGAGGACGCTAACTTCGTCAAGGTCGATGTCGACGAACTCGCAGAGGTTTCCGCAGAATTCGGCGTTCGAGCGATGCCGACATTCATGATCTTCCGGGCTGGAGAGAAGGTGAGCGAGGTCGTGGGCGCCAACCCGGCCGCCCTCAAGGCGGCCGTAGTCGCCGCGACAAAAGCCTGATGATCAGTAGCGTTCGGGTTCAGCGCAGGGTGAGGGGACTCAGAACAGGGTGGCGCGGACCCGCACCCCGGTGCCCCAGCCACACCGGCAATACCGATGTGCAGAAGAACCTGTGGGGCAACGGCATCGCCGCCGGGGTGCTGGGCTCACCTCCGCCGCCAGCTGCCGGGTTACACCTGGCAGACCAGCCGCCACTACCCCGCGAAATCGTTCTGGCTGCTGATCGCCGACCGCACCGGGAGGGCTATCAGGCCGCCATCGAGCACACCGTGTTGATCGCCCACCCAGCTCGTCGCCGAGCGTGAAGCCTGGAACCTGGCCTCGATCCCCCACCTGGCGGTGCGAGAACACCGCCACTTTCCGCCGTGAGTCACATTCGCGGTTTCGGCGAGCTGCGGTTTCACAAACCCGCTGCGGCGCACCGGCAGTGGGTCGGAAACGATCGTCTTCGACCCAGCACGGGCCGCTATAGCCGTGACAGTGGGACCCGCTCCTCGATCGGCACCAGCCCGGTCTCGTGGGGGCGTTGGAATGTCGGTGGATTGGGCCACCGCGGTGACGGCCGGTATCTACGTGGTTGTGGTCGAGGGCCGCGCCACAGCATCCCGGTCTGCCACAGCCAGCCGTGGTGCCAGGGGTGCCGCGCCGGGGTGATCAATCCGGCTGTGGTGATCGTGTCACGCAGGATCTGGCCCTGGACGCCGATCGCGCCGTCGAACAGTCCCGCACTGGGGTCGGGGGCGGTCTGCTGGAACAGCAACGCCGCTTCCAGCAGTGGCCGAGCCGCCGCAGGGATCGGCCACACGCTCAGCCGGGTCGGGTCGTCACGGTCGACCGGGTCGATGCAGATCAGGGTGTCGATGGCGAAGGCCAGGCACGGGATCGTCTTGAGTTCTCGTATGGTCGCGCCGGTGAACAGCGCGACCGCGACCGCTGCGGCGTGGACCGGATTAGCGGTGTGCGCGCGGATGCGGTGGACGAGCGGGCAGTCGACCGGGGTGGTGCTCAGGCCGGGCCCGACGCAGTAGGCCAGGTTCGGCGGCAGCGCCAGTCGCAGGCCGTGCAGTTCGAATGCGGCTTGGGCGCCGCGCAGCCGTGTGATGGTCGTGTAGCGGCCGGGGCTGTCGGCGACGAGCCCGCCCAGCAGCCGATACAGGCCGAGGGTTTCGTGCCAGCTCCTCATCCCGACCTCGGGGCGGTGGGCGTAGAGCTTGCGCAGATGCGCGTGGCGGGTGTGCAGGGCTTCCAGCATCGCTTCGGCGAGGGCGGCATCCTCGTCGCCGAGCCACCTCCCGGAGCCACCAGCAGCGTGTGCGCGCTTGCAGGGGTGGCCAGTGTGCGCCGCGATCCACGCACAGGTGGTCTCGATCGCCTGCGCGTAGACAGCATCGACACGCGCGAACTCTGCGGGCTCCAGTGCGGCGGCCGCATCGGCGCGGAAGGTGCGCACATCGGTGGCGGGCACCTGCGCCAGGTCGACGCCCACGGCGGCCGACGCGGGCGTGTGGGTGCTGATATCGGAGAGGACGCCGCCCGGATCCACCACGAGATGGTGAGGCAACTCGTCGAGCAGGACCCGGCCCCGAAGAGGATCCAGGCTGTGCCAGACCAGGACCAGATGCACACTGCTAGAGCGGCGCACACGCAGCAGCCAGGCCAGCTGATCGGGAGTAAGAGTGTGCGCACGCAGCACCACCAGGTGCTGGACGCGCAGGGCGTAGACCCAAGCGAGCACGGCCCGGGACGCCGGTCCCACCGCGGCCACCCTCTCCGGCGTGATCCGCTCGATCGCGCATCCCAACGCGGCCAGGACATCGGCGGCGAGCGCGAGTCCGGAGATCGTGGCCGGGGTCGGGTGCACGGTGATCACCCCGCCCGGCGGGTTGTGCGCGTCGAGCAGAGCGTGGGTGAGTGTGGCGTCGTCGTCCACGTCGCGCAGGATGGTGATCGGCCGAAGACCTGGAGACTCGATGGCCACCTCCTCGGCGAGGCCGCCGTGCCAGCGGTAGGGATTCATCCCGACAGGCCGGAAAGTTTGGAGAACACCCAGCCCATCACCTCGTCGTCGACCTGCTCGCGGTCGAGCCGGGCCAAGGCGCGCACGGTATGAGAGGTGATCTTGGCCCAGGCGCGGAAATTGCCGTGCCCGGCGTGAGAGTCGGCGAAGGCGATGGTCTGGGGATCGGTGTTCTCCCACACCGGATGGAAGGCCGGGATCACCCGCAGCACCTGATCGGGGGTCATGCGCCGGAACTCCTGCCACACATACACCCGCGAGGACAGCATGGGTTCGCGACGCAGCACCTGATAGCAGTCCCCGCCGCCGACGAACACGATCGCGATGTCGGTGCGTCGGTCGTCCCACAGATGCCGCCAATACTCGAAGCACTCCCGCGACATCCACTGCGCCTCATCACACACCAGTACCCGGAAACGCTCGGACAGAACATCTTTCAGAACCCGATCGAACTCGATCGGCTTACGCGGTGGCGCACCACCGATCGCCAGCGCATCGAACAACGTGTGCCGGATATCGCGTGGGGTTGGCCGGGCCCGGAACTGCACCCGGCACACCGTGTCCGGTGCCAGCTCGCGCAGCGTGGCGTTGACCGACAGCGTCTTGCCGACCCCGGCATCACCGTGCACGCACATCATCGCCTTCGCATCGATGACATCGGAAAGGTTGTCCTTCATGAGCAGCAGCGCGTCGGTGGCCACGGTGTGCGCGCCGGCCAGGCCGAGAAAGTGATCGGCCGCAGCATCGATGTTCACGCCCGGATTCGATGGTCGAGTCACGATGGATTCCTGCTTCCTCCGCCGCTACGGCGCTGTACTTCGTCCAGATCGATCGGCATCACCCAATCCGGCGCCGGTGGCGGCAGAGGAATCAGATCCGGCCGCGCCCACCGCGCCAGGTCCGCGTCCTGCTCGGCGAGGTGTTCGCGTTCGGCCTCCGCGGTAGTCATCGCATCCAGCCGCTTCGCCGGGACCGGTGTCGTCGTCGCGGCATAGCGGATGCGACGGGCACGCTCGGCCGCCGAGAGGTCCGCGCGCAGCCGCTTCGCCTTCTGGTCGCGGGTGCGGCGCACTGCGGCCTTGGTCGCGGCCGAAGCCCTGTCGGCCAGCTCGGCGCGGCCCAGATGCGCGCCGGTACGGGCGTCGAACACCTCGACCTCGTGGTCGTGGTGCGGCATGTACCGCAGCCGCACCACGGTCCCGACCCGCCCCACCATCCAATCCGCAACGTAGTAGCGGCCCCGCCCGAACCCGACACCCTTGGTGGTGATCTTGCGGCGGCGGCGGTCGTCCTCGAGAGTAAACATCCACAGCTTCGCCTCGTCGGCATCATGGATCGGCGTCGGATCGGCCAGCCATGAGTCCAACGGCGCCCGGCCGTCGAGTTCGTCGATGACATGGGCCTGGTTCCACCAGTCCACCCACGCCAGCAGCTCGGCGACGAATGCAGCGAAGGTTAGCGCGGGCTGGTCCGGATCGACCAGTGCCCCGCTGGCCTGGGTCTGGCGGTGGGTGTAGCGCGGCAGACCCGCGAACAGCATCCGATCGACCGCACCGTTGACCGTCTCCACTGTGCCCTTCAAATGCGGGGTGTAACCAGGCAAATCGACCACCCGGACCGCGAATGCGCCCATCGCCTCCCCACGGTGCGCGACAGGAAATCCTTACCCTGATCGACACGCACCACCGAGGGCAGCCCGCCCGCTGGTCCGTACGGTTCGCTGCGCGAGATCGACGCGCGCAGCGCCGCGAGGATGCTTTCTCGGCTCGGGGTCTGCGGCGTCACCGCGACACCGAGGATCACGTTGTGTGTGGCATCGACGAACCACGTCACCCACGGCTTCACCAACCGGCCATCAACCTCGACCTGCACCGCGGCCTCGACATGATCGCCCTCCCACGCCGCATTACGGAACGACGGCGGACGTTTCAGAAACACGTCGAACCTCCGTCGGGCCCGCTCACCAGAGCGCAGCCCGGCCAGCTCTCCCGCGGTCAGGTCCCGCTGGATCGCCCGCTGCACCGTCCTCAGATCCGGTGCCGGTGCGCCACCTGCAGCAGCCGCCGCGACCAGCTCACGATGCAGGGCCGCCGCGTTGCCACGCCAATAGGCAAGCCGTACCCGCAGCCGGTCATCAATGCGGAACCGAACACGCTGCGCTGGAGTTGTTTTCGTCCTGCGTGCCGACAGCCACCGCCACACCGTGCGCTCGGCAACACCCAAGGTCTCCGAGGTCAACCGAACATGATCGCTCGACAACTCCCCCGCAGCATCGAGCTGAGTCAACCGGTCCATGGCCGCCTGCCGCAGCACTCGCCCGCTCGCGTCCACCACCGCCAGGGCCTCCCAGAAACGCTGGCCCGCACCACAACACGGCGAACCATCGATCACTTGTCGGAAGGAATTCGATCACGTACCCAGCAGTAGGAAGGCCCAATCCACTGACATTTTTATGTCGCCTACCTACTGACATTTTCGTGTCGCCTCACATATAGATCACGCTCAGTTCCAGTGTGCGACCGGTCTCCGATCTCCATCAGGCGGACAAGCTTCTGGCGAAACTGGTCGGTGCTGCACGGGTCGATATGGAAGTCGCCGTAGCGGCGCGTGTAACTCATCCGGCGTGAACTCCCACCTCATCTATCACGCTCGCCCTGGCCTGGGTCGAACCCGGCAGGCGTAGTCGATGGTTTACCACCTGGCTGCTCCGTGAGCGACGCAGGTACCACGCTGTTCTCTGTCTCGGCGGCGGACGGCTGCCCAGGTTCACCATCGTGCGCAGTCTGCTGGCTGGGCGCACCACCCGGTCGTCCATCGGTCGACGTGCCTGTATGGGCACCGCTAGGTACCGAGCCAGACAGCCCCGGGCCGGTCGCGCCCGGGGCGTCAGATGTTCCAGCCGGTGCCGTGAAACCCGGAACTGCCTGTCCCGCAGGCTCGTAAGTGGGCATGTAGTAGTTCCGCATAGCCCGGATTGCCGCCTCATGCGCTTCCTGCTCCGCCGACTTCTGCGCCACAGCCTGCGCCGGATTCTCCGCCCCCTTCGGAATCGGAATCGGCAATATCGGCGGCACCAGAGGCACTTGGACCTTCGTGACCTCCGCTCCGTACGCGGCGCTCTCGATCCGCATCGTCACGCTCTGCATCACGTTGTGGATATCGGACATGTCATTGGTAAACCGCTGAGTCGCGGCCGGAACCGCATCCGCCGTAGTCCCCTCCCACCCCGCGGCAACCGACTTCCGGACTTTGCCGCTCAAGCCCATGCTGTTGAACAGGACGGCATCCCCGGTCTTCTTCCACGCCTGCGCCGCCGTGTGCATCACACCGCTGGCTCGAGTAGCGACTCGATCTACCGTTGCGGCGACGCTCAGCCTTGGTGCGAGGCTGCTCGATCGCCCAGCAGCGCTCACGGCGTTCCAACTGGCAACCGTCGTGGATGCTCGCTGAGCTCCTCATCAGCGGCATTGTGGTGTGCTGAGGCCCGCTGGCCGAGAGCGAACTCCGGTGGCTTGCCCGGTCCTCAGCTCACCGCTTTCTTCACCAGCTCACCGATCCTCGCCTCCTCGGCGGCGGTCAGCTTCGTCAGCGCGAAAGCGGTCGGCCACATGGTGCCTTCGTCGAGGTTGGCGATGTCGTTGAAGCCGAACGTCGCGTACCGCGACTTGAACTTCGCCGCGGTTTGGAAGAAGCAGACGACCTTGCCGTCCTTGGCGTAGGCGGGCATGCCGTACCAGAGTTTCGGCGTCAGGTCCGGTGCGCTGGCTGTGACGACGGCATGGATCCGTTCGGCCATGGCGCGATCCGATTCCGGCATCTCGGCGATCTTCGCGAGCACGTCTTTCTCCCCGTCCGCCTTGGACGCGCGCGAGCCGCGGCGCGCGGCCGTCTTCAGCTCCTGGGCGTGCTCTTTCATCGCGGCTCGTTCTTCGTCGGTGAATCCGACGGAGGACTTGTTCTTCGCGATGGTTTCGTCGGCGGATTTCTGCGCGTTCTTCATGGGGTTTCTCCCTGCCAAGCTCGATGAGGACGTTCCTCATGCTATGGAAGCTGTCGCGGCGGGGCTTCTTCAAAACTGATCAATCGTCGCGAAGGGGGTACCACAGCGAGCCCGACCGATCAGCGACACGAGCCTGAGCCGGTGGTTACTCCGAACCATCGTGCGTGTCATCGTCGTCATCGATGACCCACCCGCGCTGATACCAGGGAAAGCGCTCACGGAGAAGCTGTGTGGACAGTTCTATTTGCCCGACGCGGGACGCCAGCATCTCCGCATACGGGAAGTCGGCGGTAAACAACGTCCACTTGGTCCGGCTGCCATCCGGATTGCGGTCGTAAATGAACAACGCGCCCCATGTGTTGTCCGGCGATTGCCCGAGCTTGCGCAGCTCGGCCACCACGTCGGGTTCGAGTAGGTCACCGAACAACCGGGCATAGCCGACTATCACCATGTCGAAGTCTCCGCTATCCACCATGCATTTCTTCCCGATGGATGGGCGCCACCTGCACCTTGCGCTCGGCGAAACCCACTGTCACACCGAATTCCTGGCGCCGTGCCTGCCATCCTCGCACGGGGGTGGCGAACACGACGGGCAACGCGTGGATCCCCGGGGTCCTGGTCCGCATTGCCCACTGAGCAGGAGCCCGTGCGGCGCACAACCACCATGCGCCGCACGGGCTTTCAGAGATCGGCGATCGCCGCGAGCGGGGGTGTGCGTGCGGCGCGCACCGCGGGCCAGAGCGCGGCCAGCACCCCGACGACGGCCGAGCTGATCAGGACGAGCACCAGTTGCGTCCACGGGATGGCGATCTGGTCCAGACCGAGGTCGCGCAGGGTGCGCAGGAAACCGACGCCGAGGCCGAGGCCGAGCAGCATGCCGACGATCGCGCCGAATACCGCGATCAGCATCGACTCGAGATAGATCGTCCTGCGCACCTGCATGCGCTGCGTGCCGACCGCGCGCAGCATGCCGATCTCCCTGCGCCGCTCCACGACCGACAGCGCGAGAGTGTTCACGATGCCCAGGATCGCGATCACCACCGCCAGCGCGAGCAGGCCGTAGAGGATGGCCAGCAGTGTGTTGATCTGCCTGCCCTGTGCGCCCTTATACTCCTCGCGGTCCTGCACCTGCACCACGACGAATTGCTCGGTCGCCTTCTCCAGATCGGTGCGCATCTCGGTGATGTTCGCGCCCGGCTTCGCCTTGATCAGCACCAGGAAGTTGGTCCGGAAGTTGAGCGGAACCACCTCGTTGTAGACGGCTTGCGACACCACCATGGGACCGAGCAGCGGAGTGTTCTTGTACACGCCGGTCACCGTGAGCGAGACCTTCTTGCCATCGAAGCTGGTCAGGCTCACCGGTTCGCCCACCTTCCAGCCCCGCTTGCCGGCCTCGTCGTCCGACACGAGCAGGTCGCGGTCGCCGAGAGTGTTGCTGCCGCGCACGATTTCGTAGTTCAGCACGCTGTCCAGGGGCCCATCCGCGGACGCGGCGAACACCTGCTCGTTGCCGATCTTGAAACCGGCGCCGCGGAGCCCGACCGCCTCGGCCACCCCGGGCACTTTCGTGCGGGCCGCGTCGGCCGCGCCGAACGGCACCCCGAGCAACTGCGGACCCGCGAGCGCGTAATCGGCCCGCACCCCCTTGTCGATCAGCACGCCGACGCTCTCCTTGGCCGACGCGCCCAGCATGCCGATCGCCGAGACCAGCATCAGCCCGAGCGTGAGCGCGAACGCCGTCGCGGCGGTGCGCCGGGGGTTGCGCGCCGCGTTGTTGCGCGCCATGTGGCCGATCGGCCCGAACGGCCGTACCAGCACGCCCAGCGCGGCTACCACCGGCCGCGACAGCGCGGGTCCGGCGAGCAGCACCGCGAAGATCAGGCCGAGCGCGCCGACGCCGACCGTCGCGGCCGCGGTGCCACCGGTGCGTTGCGCACCCAGCACGACGAACGCGACCCCGAGCACGGCGAGCACCATCCCGATGATGGTGCGCACGCGCTGCGACTCACCGGTGGACGCGAACTCCTCGCGCATAGCCTGCACGGGTGGAATCCGCGCGGCGCGGCGCGCGGGCGCATACGCGCTGACCATGGTCACCACGAGACCGACGAACAGCCCGACCAGGATGGTGCGTGGCAGCACCGCCATGGATCCGGTCGGCAGCCCCAAGTCGAAGGCGTTCAACACCGCCGACAATCCGAACGCCAGGCCGACGCCGCCCGCCAGCCCGATCGCACTGCCGATCAACCCGATGACGAATGCCTCGGCCACCACCGACCGGCCGACCTGCTGGCGGCTCGCGCCGACCGCGCGCAGCAACGCCAGTTCACGCAAGCGCTGCGCGACGATCATCGAGAAGGTGTTGTAGATGATGAACGTACCGACGATCAGCGCGATCGCACCGAACGCGAGCAGGAAGTAGTTGATGAAGTTGAGCGCGTTGGAGACTTCCTTCTTCAGGTCGGCTCGGACCTGGTCACCGTTCTGCACCTTGTAGCCGGGCAGGTCCCTGCCCAAGTTGTCGCGCAAATCGTCGCCGGGAATGCCGGCGGCGGCCAGGTCCACGTAGGCGACGTGCAGGCCGTCGGTGAACAGCTTGCGCGCCTGGGTGTCGTCGAACAGCACGCCGATGAAACCGCCGGTGTCCGACGGGACTTCGTAGATCCCGGTGAGGGTGACGTCGATGGGATCGTGCTGCGACGGAATCAGGATCTTGGTCCGGTCGCCGATCTTCAGCCCGGCCCGCTCGGCTCCGCCGGTGTTGAGGGCGATCTCGCCCGGGCGCGCGGGCGGGACACCCTGGATGAACTTCTCCGGCTCCGCGACAGCCTTCTCCGGCGGCAGGTAGGACCTACCGAAAGTGGGCGCTCCCCCGGTCTGAACGGCCTTCTTGCCCACCGGATCCAGCAGTACTACCGGCCCGTTCACGCTCGGGGCCACCGTGCGGACGCCGGGATATTTGGCCAGCTCGTCCACCACGTTGTTCGGAACACCCTGCGCCTGGCGCTCTTTCGGGCTCACCCGGACGTCGATGCCCTTGGCCTCGTTGGCGAAGATCCCGTCGAAGGTGCGCTGTAGCGTGTCGGTGAACACGAACGAGCCCGCGATGAAAGCGGTGCCGAGCACCACCGACAACAGGGTCAGGGCGAGCCGGACCTTGTGCGCGGCGAGGTTGCGCAGCGCCACCTTGCGCATTGGACTTCCGGCCATCACACCCACCGCCGGTTTTCCCGCGACTGCTCGGTCACGCCTGCTCCAACGCCTTCATCCGGTCCAGCACGGTGTCGGCGGTCGGATCGCGCATCTCGTCGACGATGCGCCCGTCGGCCAGGAACACCACCCGGTCGGCGAACCCGGCCGCGTGCGGCTCGTGCGTGACGATGACGACCGTCTGCCCGAACTCGTCCACCGCGGCGCGCAGGATCGACAGCACCTCCTCCGAGGCGCGGGAGTCCAGGTTGCCGGTCGGCTCGTCGCCGAAGACGATCTCCGGTTTGCCCGCAAGCGCACGCGCGCAGGCCACGCGCTGCTGCTGTCCGCCGGACAGCTCACTCGGCCGGTGGGTGAGCCGATCGGTCAGGCCGAGCCGCTTCAGCACCGTCTCCAACCAGTCCTGGTCGGGTTTGCGCCCGGCGATGTCCAGCGGCAGCGTGATGTTCTCCAGTGCCGTGAGCGTCGGCACGAGGTTGAACGCCTGGAAGACGAAGCCGATCCGGTCCCGGCGCAGGCGCGTCATCTGCTTGTCGGACAGGGTGGTGAGGTCGGTGTCACCGATGCGTACGGTGCCGGAACTGGCGCTGTCGAGCCCGGCCAGGCAGTGCATCAGGGTCGACTTCCCCGATCCGGACGGGCCCATGATCGCGGTGAACTCTCCCTTCGCGAACTCGGCCGACACCCCGTCCAAGGCCCTGACCTGGGTATCACCCGATCCGTAGACCTTCGTCAGTTCGATAGCGCGGGCCGCGACATCGGTCGTGACCGCCGTGCCGGCGGTGTCGCCCAAGGCTTGCGAAGTCATGCCGTCCAGTCTTACCGGGATCCCGGCCACATGCCATCAGGGAAAACCCTGTGTTTTCGCCCACCTGGGAGGCGCATGCCGCTGGGCGGTCACTCCTGCGGCAAGGGCCTGCGGAGTTCGGTGACGGCGATGCGGGCGGTCTCGGCGATGGCGGCGTCGACGACGGGCAGGTGCGGGTCCGCGCGCGCCGCGCGGGTGAAGACCGCTACCGCGACGGGATACTCGCCGGGGAACTCCACCACCGCGACCTCGTTGCGGATCACGCCGATGGTTCCGGTCTTGCCCGCGACCGACACGCTGCGGTGCGGGAAAGCCGCGGCGATGCGATGCGGCCAGACCTGGCAGCGCATGACGCTGCGGACGAACTCGGTCTGTTCGGGAGACAGCACCGTGCCGCTCCACAGTGCGCGGAGGAACCGGGTCATCTCCTCTGGTGTCGTCGCGCTCGCGTAGGAGGGGTCGTATGCCGACACCGACCATGCGTCGTCGTTCTCCGCAAGGACCGCGAACGCCTCGGCGGTGGTGTGGGTGTCGGTGTCGCGGACCAGGCTGCGTTGCATGTCCGCGGTGCCGCCCACGATCCGGGTCCGGGTGAGACCGAGGTGGTCCAGCAATTCCTCGACCGCGCCGAGACCGGTCGCGCCGAGCAGGACATCGGCCGCCGCGTTGTCGGAGACGGTCATCATCGAAGTCGCCAGGTCGCGCAGGCTCATGGTCACCGGGTCGCGCATGACGGCGATGCCGGTCGGGCCGGGTGTGCAGTCCGACGGGGTCACCGTGAGCCGGGCCGTGGGATCGATGCGCCCCGAGTCGACGTAGCGGCAGAACGCGACGAACAGCGGCAGCTTGTACACCGACGCGACGACCACCCGCTCGCGGCCTCCGATGGAGATTTCGGCCGCGGAGCCGTCGCAGCGGCGGGCGTGCAGCCAGCCGGTACATCCCGCATCGGCGAAGACGGCGCGGATTCTCTCCTCGGCGGTGCGACCCTCCGTCACCCGGCAACCCGCCAACGAGTCGCTACGCGACGCCTTTTTCATTGGAGGCGCTCCCGGTACAGCACCCGGTCCACCGCATCCGCTCGGGTGTCGGCTCCCGGACGGTGCACGACGCGCACCCGCAAGGCGACCGCCTGCGGCGCTATGCGCAGCCACGTCACACCCGGCGTGGCTGACGGAGGAGTCGCCGTGAGCCCGAAGCTCGTTCCGGCGGCCACCGCGGCGAAGACCGCGCGGTCATCGGACGCCGGCACGGTCGATGCGTCCAGGCCTCGCTCGCGCAGCAGGTCCAGCACGGTGTCGAAGGCGGGCGGGTTGGTGGCGCGCGGCGGATGGGCGAAATTCAGTCCCGCCAGCATGGGAAAGGTGGGGCGTTCAGCGCCAGCGCTGCGGTGCTCCGACGGCACGACGAGCCACCGCGGCACCTTGACGACCGGGCGTGCCTCGACGCCGTCGACGAGGGCCGGATGCTCGATCACCGCGACGTCGCAGAGGCCGGCGCGCACGTCGGCGACGAGGTCGACGGTCGCGCCCACCGTCGTCGATACCGCGGCGTCCGGGGCGACCACGGTCCGCAGCGCACCCACGCAGGCCGTGACCACCCGGTCGGGCAGTGCCGCGGTGGCGCCCCAGTGCACGGCACCGTGGGCGTGCGCGATGCGGTGCGACTCGGCGAGCAGGCGCTCGGCGTCGTCGACGAGCAGTCGAGCGCGGGGCAGCAGCTGGAGACCGGCCGAGGTGAGCACGGCCCCTTGGCGGGTGCGGTGGATGAGGTCGACGCCCAGGTGCCGTTCGAGCCGCCGCAGCCCCTGGGACAGGGGTGGCTGGGTCATGTCGAGCGCGGCCGCCGCCCTGCCGAAGTGCCCCTCGTCCGCGACGGAGACGAAGAAGCGAAGGTGGCGGATCAGGTCCATGCGGTCATTGAACCAGTGGCGTTCCGGACGGTGATTTCGTCGCCCGGCCGCGGTCCGCGCCGGAACAGAACCGCGCGGGCGAACCTGCGGCGATATCGAAATCAACTCGTCCGCGCCGGAGTCTGGTATTGGCGCGTGCCGCGGTGTCGATGGTGTGGTGCAGCGGTGACCTTCGCACCATTCGCTCCCCCGCTCCGTCGTCGCCGACTTCTCACCGCCGCGGCGGTGGCCGCGCTGACCGCCGTCACCGCCGCGTGCGGGTCCGGCGGCGATGCGCCGGCGAAGCCGAGCACCACGCCTGCCGCCGCGACCCCGTCTTTCAACGAGATGGAGACGAACCACGCTGCGCGCCTGGGTGTGTACGCGATCGACACCGCCTCCGGCCGCACGGTTGTCCATCGGGACGGTGAGAGGTTCCCGATGGCTTCCACCTTCAAGGGTCTCGCGTGCGGTGCGCTCCTGCGCGACCATCCACTGTCGACGGGTTACTTCGATCAGGTGATCCACTACTCGCGCGCCGATCTCGTCGAGTATTCGCCGGTGACCGAAAAGCACGTCGACACCGGCATGACCGTTGCCGAGCTGTGCGACGCCACGATCACCGTGTCGGACAACACCGCGGGCAACCAGGTGCTGAAGCTTTTGGGCGGCCCGGCGGGTTTCACCGCGTTCCTGCGTTCCATCGGCGACGACATCTCGCGCCTGGACCGCTGGGAAACCGAACTGAACACCGCCATCCCCGGCGACGAGCGGGACACCACCACACCCGCGGCACTCGCCGCCGACTACCGCGCCCTGGTCCTCGGCAATGTTCTCGGCGAGCCCGAACGGGAGAGATTGAAGTCGTGGCTCATCGCCAATACCACCGGGGACAAACGTATCCGTGCCGGGCTGCCCGCAGGCTGGACCGTCGGCGACAAGACCGGCAGCCCCGCCTACGGCGGAGCCCTCGACGTTGCCATCGCGTGGCCGCCCGGACGCGCCCCGCTTGTCATCGCGGTCCTGACGACGAAATTCGAGCAGAACGCACAAGCCGATAACCCGCTTGTCGCCGAAGCCACCCGCGCCGCCGTCGAAGCGCTCAGGTAAGGCGGGACGGTGACTTCCCCGCCCATCGCTCGCCGCACGCTGCTCGGTGCGGCATTACTTCTCCCGCTGGTCGGATGCGCGAGCCGCACGACGTCCGCGCCCCCATCCGACGCGATCGGCGGGTCTGGCACAACGACACCCGCGCCCGCGACGGTGAACGACTCCGACGTCCGCCTGGCCGAGTTGGAGCGGAAGTTCGGCGCGCGCCTGGGGGTGTATGCCCTCGCCACCGGCACGAGCGTCACCGTCGCCTACCGAGCGGACGAACGATTCGCGTTCTGTTCGACGTTCAAGGGACTGGCGGCCGCGGCGGTCCTGCAGCGTAATCCATTGTCACACTTGGATACTGTCGTCCCCTACACCGAAGCCGACCTCACGAAGAACGCAGCCATCACACCGCGGCATGTGGCCACGGGGATGACGATCGGTCAGCTGTGTGACGCCGCGATCCGCTACAGCGACGGCACCGCAGGCAATCTCCTGCTCCGTGATCTCGGCGGCCCGGCCGAGCTGACCACGTATGTCCGCGGCCTCGGCGACACGGTGACCCGGATGGACCGGATCGAGCCGCTGATCACCGAGGCCACTCCCGGCGACCCGCGAGACACGTCGTCTCCCCGGGCATTGGGCACCGACTATCACAAGATCGTGCTGGGCGACGCCCTGCCGGACGAGAAGCGCGCCTTCCTCCGAGATCTGTTGGAGCGCAATGCTACCCGGGCGGGCGCTCGACGAATCCGGGCTGGGATCCCGCAGGGCTGGACCGTCGCCGACAAAACGGGGACCGGTGACTACGGCACGGTGAACGACATCGCCATCGTGTGGCCTCCGGGTTCCCCACCACTGGTCATCGCGATCATGTCCAGCAAGCCGGACCGGGATGCCGCCTACGACGAGGCCCTTATCGCGGAGGCCGCGGCACATGTGGTGAGCACTCTCACCTGACTCGGGCCTCCGTTGGGTCTGATCCCGTCCGGCGACCCCGGCGAGTCGGATGAGTTGAATGGATAGCCGCAGGTACTTTGACACCGACGCACCGTTTGCTCACAAGTTGCCCAATATGGCGAGAGGGGTCAGGGAATGAAGCGTGTCGCATCCATCGGGACGGCGGTCGCGGGTGCGGTCTGTGCTGCCGTGCTCGCGGCCGCTCCGGCGTCGGCGGCGATTCCGTCCGGGGTCTTCTGCACGGGGATGACGTGCGTGAACTCGACCTCCGTGCCGCAGCTGGTGAACGGGACGGCGGTATGCCCCACCGGGCACTCCCTGCCGGTCAATGCGCTGATCGAGCCGCTCGGCGTTCGCGTCATCGGTGTCGTGTGCCCGAACGGCGCCCAGCCGATGGGCCTCAGCTTCTGACCTGGCCGGTCTTTCCGCACCTATTGCCGGGGCCGCCGACCAGCACGCTCCCTGTCGACGACCCATTCGAAGGCAGAGGCTTTCGAGCGGGCGCCTTCGACGGCGCGGGAGCGGTTGGGTTCACCGAGTTCGGCGAGCAGTTCCTCCGACATCCCCGCCAGCTCGGCCAGCGTGGCCGGGGTGAACCATGATGGCCTGGTCGCGAACAGGATGTCCTCGGAGGAAGTGTTGCCGCTCGCGCCCGGCGCGAAGGGGCAACCGCCGAGTCCGCCGAGCGCTCCGTCGACCATGTCCGCGCCCGCGGTGATGGCGGCGAGGGTATTGGCCACGCCCATCCCCCAGGTGTCGTGGCCGTGAAAGACGATGCGCCGCGGGGGTGTCCGGTCCCGTACCGCGGCGACGAGCGCGGCCACCTCTCCCGGATGCGCCTGTCCGAGCGTGTCGGCGAGGACGATGTCCTCCGCGCCCTCGGTGCGCGGATCGGAGGCGATGGCGAGTACTCGCTCCGGGTCGACCGGACCGTCGAACGGGCAGGTGAAGGACGTCGCCAGGCACAGCTGGATCGACCCGCCGACCTCGCGGGCCACCCGCACCGCGTCCGGCATGGCGGCGATGCTGGCCTCGGTGTCGCGCCCGATGTTCGCCCGGTTGTGCGCGTCCGAGACCGAGAAGCAGTATTGGAAGTTGCGCACGCCCGCCGCCGCGGCTTTCTCGACATGCCGCGGGGTGGCCACCCATACCCAGCAGTGGCGCAGCTCCTCGGGCGTCAGCGCGGCGACCAACTCCATCGTGTTCGCCATCGGCGGGACCAGGTCCGGGCGCGCCATCGAGCCGATTTCGAGCGCGGGCACCCCAAGCGCGAGCAGGCGGCGGACGACGTCCACCTTGCGCTGCACCGGCAGCAGCTTGCCGGTCAGCTGCAATCCGTCGCGCAGCGTGACGTCGCGAAGCAACGGCGCGCTCATCGTTGCTCCCGTGCCTGGCGACGGCCGCACATCACGCCACCCCAGGGTTTTTCGCCCGCCCCGGTCGGGTTCGGCTGCACCGTAGGCCTGCTGTTGCTCGGCGAACGCAGTTCCCATATGCCCCGTCCCCGGGGCCGCCTGCGGTCGTACGGCTGCGCGCTCATGCCTGCGCCTCGCCAGGGCTCGGCTCCGCCATGACCACCAGGGTGGCTGTGTTGATTGCTCGCTCGCTCATCACTTCTCCAACGCGTCTATCTCGGCGTCGCTCATACCGAGCAACCCGGACAGCACCTCGCGGGTGTGCTCGCCGAGATCGGGGCCGATGGTGCGGATCGGCAGGGACTGTTCGCCGATCACCGGGACGATGCCGGGGAAGCCGACCGTCTTCGGTTCCGGCGCACCCACATCCACGGCGAACGGCTGGATCATGTTGCGCGCTCGGTACTGTTCGTCGGCCACGATGTCGGCCGCCGTGTAGATCGGACCGCACGGAATGGCCGCGGCTTCCAGGATTTTCAGCGCTTCGGCGCGGGTGTGGCGGATCGTCCACTCGCCGATGGCCGCGTCGAGGCGCTCGCGGTGGCGCCAGCGGCCCGCGTTGTCCTGGAGTTCCGGGTCGGAGGCCAGATCGGGGTGGTCGATGACCGTCATGTAGCGCTGGAAGATGGCATCGCCGTTACCGCCGATGATGATGCTGGTTCCGTCGGCGCACGGGTAGGCGTTGCTCGGCGCGATGCCCTCCATCCGGCCACCCACGCGTTCGCGCTGGATGCCGTAGGCCAGGTAGTCCGGCACCAGCGACTCCATCACCGACAGGATCGCCTCGTTGAGCGCCACGTCGATCACCCGCTCCCGCAAGGGAGACGGTCCATCCGCGTCGGGGCGGCGCTCGCGCTGGAACAGCGCCATCACGGTCCCGAACGCGGCATAGATTCCCGCGATGGAATCGCCGATCGAGACGCCGGTGCGCACCGGCGGCCGATCCGGGTCGCCGACCAGCTCACGCAGGCCGCCGACCGCCTCGGCCACCGCGGCGAACCCGGGCCGCGCCGACATCGGCCCGGTCTGCCCGTACGCGGAGATCCGGGTGATCACCAGGTCCGGATTCGCCTCGTTCAGCACCTCCGGGCCCAGGCCCCACTTCTCCAGCATGCCGGGCCGGAAGTTCTCCAGCAGCACATCGCAGCGCCGGATCAGGTCCAGCGCCACGCCGCGCCCCGCTTCGGTGCGTAGATCCAGCGTGATGGACTTCTTGTTGCGATTGATCGTCCGGTAGAGCATCGAGGTGTCACCGCCGTAGAGCCGCCAGTTGCGCAGCTCGTCGCCCACCTTCGGGCGCTCCACCTTGATCACCTCGGCGCCGAAATCGCCGAGGATGCGCCCCGCGGTCGGCGCGGCGATGTAGTTGCCGAGTTCCAGGACGCGCACCCCGTCCAGCGGCCTAATACTCATGGCAACCAGTGTGGACCATGCCACCATCGGCCTCGGCGCTGGCCGCGCCCTCAGCGACGGCGTGGCGTGACCTCGCGCCTCCCACGGACACCGCATGGCCCCTCAACCGCGGCGATGGAAATCCACCGCCACCACCATGCGGGGTTCCCGCTCAGGACTCTGCCTCGCCGTCGCTCGGCTCCGTCGTGCGCGAGTGCGCGCTGTGCCTTTGATTCACTCGCTCACGACGCGAGCAGCTGCGTGTCCTCGATGATCGAGTAGTGCTCGGCGTTGCCCGCGATGCTGGTGCTCGCCACGCCGTCGACGCCGACCGGGACGTCGCCGGCCAGCGTGATGCGGGTCAGCTTGCGCGGCTGGTCGTCGTAGTCGTCGATGGCGTAGTGCTGGGTGGCGCGGTTATCCCAGATGGCGACGTCACCGGGGGCCCAGTTCCAGCGGGCGGTGTTCTCCAGACGGGTGACCCGGTCCTGGAACAGCCGGAACAGCGCGTGCGATTCGGTGCTGGACAGCCCGACGAAATGCTTGACGAAGTGGCCGAGCAGCAGCGCCCGCTCCCCGGTCTCGGGGTGTACCCGCACGACCGGGTGTTCGGTCTCGTAGTACGTGGACTCGAACTCGGCGCGGTAGACGGCGGCGTTCGGCCGCGCCGACTCACCGGCGCGGGCCGCGTAGTCGTAGACATTGGTGTGCACCGCGCGCAGGGACTCCGCCAAGCGCTGCAACGGCTCCGGCAGCGATTCGTAGGCCGCCACGGTGGAAGCCCAGGTGGTGGCGCCGCCGTAGCTCGGCAGGTGCACCGCGCGCAGGATGGACGCCTTCGGGATGCGGTCGACGAAGGTGACGTCGGTGTGCCAGCTGTTGGCGCGGCCGTGCTCGGAATCGATGGCCAGGCTCTTCACGCCGTGCGAGGTGACGGTCGGGTGCGGGGTGGTCGGCGTGCCGAGCAGCTGGGCGAACTCGTACTGCCCGTCCTCGGTGAGGTGGTCCTGCCCACGGAAGAAGATGACCTTGTGCTCCAGCAGGGCGCGATGGATCACGTCGACCGTGGCCGGGTCCAGGTCGCCGCCGAGCCGGACATTGTCGACGCGCGCGCCGATGCGGGCGCCGAGCCTGGTCACGAATGCGGTGGATGGGGTGGCGGGTGCGACCGTCATGAGATCACCTTCGCTGTCGAGATCGGTTACTGCTCACCCGAGCACATCACCGAAACCACCCCGCCGACCAGGGTTTTCGTCGCGCTGATCACAAACGAACACCGAGCGCCCCAAGCCGATCCATCCCAGCCGGAGGCAAGTCTCGCCAGCACAGCTCAGCCGATCACTGCCGGACAACCACTAACGGACGAAGCCGACACTGCCCCACCGGGTACGAGTCTTACGGGCACCGTTCGCGGCCCGTCTCGCGTCCGAGTGGACGAAGCGCATGGGCCGCAGGCGCGAGTCTCGCCCGCTCGGACGCGAAAGTTCCCGGGGCCGCGAGAACGCAGCGCCGCAGGCGCTGCGAATCAAGCACAGTGTTCGCGCAAGTAGGCCAGATCCTCCGCGACGCCCTCGGCAGGGGTTTCCAGGACCACCGGAGCGCCCGCCATTTTGCACACTTCGGCCAGCAACTGTGGATCGATGGTGCCGTCGGCGAAGTTGGCGTGGCGGTCGGCGCCGGAATTGAACTCGTCGCGGGAGGAGTTCAAGTGCACCAGGTCGATCCGGCCGGTGATCGCCTTGATCCGGTCGACGACGCCGATCAGTTCCTCGCCGCCGGCCCAGGCGTGGCAGGTGTCCAGGCAGAACCCCGCGCCGTAGTCGCCGACCGCGTCCCACAGCCGGGCGATGGAATCGAAGTGCCTGGCCATGGCGTGGTTGCCGCCCGCGGTGTTCTCGATCAGGATCGGCACCGCGAAACCACCCTTGTCCTGCTGGCGCTCGAACAGCTTGCGCCAGTTGTCGATTCCGGTCTCCAGCTCGGCGTCGGAGCGCACGTGTCCGCCGTGCACCACCAGGCCGAACGCACCGAGATCGGCGGCCGCCTTCGCCTGCTGCGCCACCGCATTGCGCGAGGGCATGCGCAGCCGGTTGTTCAGGCTCGCCACGTTGATCTGATAGGAGGAGTGCACCACGACCTCGATCGGGCTGGCGAGGATCTCCTCGGTCCGCGGGTGCGGGGCGGGTTTGTCCCAGCTCTGGGGGTCGACCACGAACATCTGGATGACATCGGCGCCCAGTTTCTCGCCGAAGCCGATGGGGTCGCTGTCGAGCCGGACATGTGCTCCAATGCGCATGCGGTCAGCGTAACCAGTGCCACCGACAGCGGAAGTCGCGCCGCGACTGTTGCATCCCGACGGCCCGGCGAGATACATGGTTAGTATCCGCGCGCTCGACTCGACAAGGGGGTGTGTAACGGTGTTGCAGACCGGCGATGTCTTCGCGGGCTACGTCATCGAACGTGTGCTCGGCCACGGCAGCATGGGCACCGTGTACCTGGCCCAGCATCCCCGGCTGCCGCGGCTGACCGCCCTGAAGCTGCTGAAGCGCGAACTGTACGCCGACGCCGAGATCCGCCGCCGCTTCGAACGCGAGGCCGATCTGGTCGCGCGGCTGGATCATCCGAACATCGTCACGGTGTTCGATCGAGGAGCCGAGGACCAGCAGCTGTGGATCTCTATGCAGTACGTGCCCGGCGCGGACGCCTCCTGCGCGGACGTCGACGTGCTCGCGCCCGCCCGCGCGGTGCGGATCGTCGCCGACACCGCCGCCGCACTCGATTTCGCGCACGCCAACCAGGTGCTGCACCGCGACGTGAAACCGGCCGACATCCTGCTGGCCAAGGCGCCGATCGGGCAGCCGGAGCGGGTGCTGCTCACCGATTTCGGCATCGCGGGCATCCGCGGCGCCGACACCACGATCCGCTCGTCCGGCACGATCACCGCGACGCTCGCGTTCGGCGCGCCGGAACAGCTGATCGGCCGGCCGCTGGACGACCGGGCCGATCAATACTCGCTGGCCTGCATGCTGTTCTGGATGCTCATCGGCGCACCGCCGTACTCGGGCGCGCACCCGGCGGCGGTGGTGAACAGTCACCTGTACGCACCGATCGCGGTGCTGAGCCGGGTGCGTCCCGGCCTGCCGCCCGCGCTGGATCCGGTGCTGGCCCACGCTATGGCCAAGCGGCCCGCGGATCGGTTCGCCAGTTGCGCCGAATTCGCGGCCGCGGCCGAGCACGCCCTCGCCGGGCAGCCCATCGCGCCGCACCTCGGTATCCACGCCGATGGAAACGCGCCAACACAGCACACCGCACCACGGCACTCCGCGCCACACCAATCGACGCCGCAGCAACCGCCTCGGCCGCCCGCGCCACCGCGCCCGAGTTTCCCGCCGCCGCGCCGACCCGTTCACCCCGGAATGATCGAGCTGCCCAATCTCCCCATGCGCCCCGGGTCAGCCGTGCGGCCGCACCAGCAACCACCGGAGCCGCGCCCGCCGCCGAGCGGGCCGGGCCGCCGTTCGCCGCCGGTGTGTCGCCACGCTCGACGAGCGACGGGCGGCCGCGCGACTACTGCTAAGGTTTCGATGTTTTCCGTGGTCCGGCCCATCTCGGACCGCGTTCTGATGCTGTACGCCTGTTCGCCGGTGGGTCCCGGCGAGCGGCGGGAAGTGGAGCAGTCATGCTGGCCAGCGGTGACGTTTTCGCCGGCTATGTCATCGAGCGGCAACTCGGCCGCGGTGGCATGGGATCGGTATACCTGGCGAAACATCCGCGGCTGCCGCGGATGACCGCGCTGAAGCTGCTGAATCGGGAGATGTTCTTCGACAAGGAGGTGCGGGCGCGGTTCGAACGGGAGGCGGATCTGGTCGCCCAGCTCGATCACCCGAACATCGTCACGGTCTACGACCGCGGGCTCGAGGACGAGCAACTGTGGATTTCGATGCAGTACATCGACGGCATCGACGCCGCCTCGGTGCAACCGCTGTCGCTGCCACCAGAACGCGCGGTCCAGATCATCAAGGAGACCGCCGACGCGCTGGACTACGCGCACGGCAACGGCGTGCTGCACCGCGACGTGAAACCCGCCAACATCCTGCTGGCCCGCTCCAGCGCCGGGCGCGGTGAGCGGGTGTACCTCACCGACTTCGGTATCGCGCGACTGCGCGACGACACCGGTCACCTCACTCAGACCGGCACCTTCACCGCGACCCTCGCCTACGCCTCACCCGAACAGCTCACCGGCGCCGCGCTCGACCACCGCTCCGACCAGTATTCGCTGGCCTGCTCGCTGTTCTGGCTGTTCACCGGCACCGGCCCGTTCTCGGCGACCAACCCGGCCGCGGTCATCCAGGGGCACTTGCAAGGTGCGCCACCCGCGTTGAGCAGCGTCCGGCCCGGACTGCCCTACGCGCTCGACAACGTGCTCGCCAGAGCGATGGCCAAGCGTCCCGACGACCGGTACGGCAGCTGCGCGGAGTTCGCCGCGGCCGCCAAGCAGGCGCTGACCAGTCCGAGCGTGCCGTCGATGCCGGTGGTCGGCGGTCCACGGCCGGTCACGGGTCCACCGCAGCCGACCATGGGTCCGCGCCCGGCCACCGGGCCGCAGATCCCGACGACCGGCACGCCGCACCCGGTGGCGCACGGGTCCCAGGTGAGCGGCCCCGGCTACCAGGTGAACGGCCCGCACACCAGCGGACCGAATTCGCTTGCCGCGACGGCGTCGCCGATGACTCCGCCACCCGCGACGCTGGTGAACCCCACTCCGCACACCGGCCCGGCGCCGCAGCCCACAGCCACCAATCCCTACACCCAGCAATCCGGGTTCTCCGGCTTCGCCGCTCCGCCGCACGGCGCGCGCATGCATCCCCCGGCCGGACCGCCGGGCAAGAAGAACACCGGTCTGATCATCGGCATCGCGGTGGGCGTCGTCGTGTTGATCGTGGTGACGCTCGGCATCATCGGCGCGGTCTCCGATTCGGGCTCGAACAACGCAGGCCCGACGACTACTTCGGTGGTCAAGCCGAACATCGTCGACCCGACCCCGGAAGCGGTCGGCGCGGAGTTCCCGCGGATGGTGCCCGCATCCCAGACCGAGGAGATCGGCTACAACGGCGCCGAGTGCTGGCTGGCCTCATCGAGTTCGCCGCCGTCGCCGTCCAAGGGCGAGCCGGACTTCGGCGACTGGGCCGTGCAATGGCGCTGCTTCAAGGGCGGCAACAACGACGATCCGTACTACCGGATCTACGCCTACAAGACGCCCGCCGACGTGCAGACGGTGCTGAAGGGGCTGCCCTCGCAGGCCGCCAAGTCCACCGACACCAATGGCGGAAAGTCCTACACCAATTACAAATACAACGATAACGGCGCCAAGATGGTCACCGCGTTCACCGGCGACCCGGATCGCGCCCAGTTCCTGATGTACACCGACGGCTTCAGCTTCACCACGATCGACGAGCTGCTGCGCTGGTGGCGCTCGGCTCCGCTGAACTGACCCATGCTGCACACCGGTGAGGTTTTCGCCGGGTACACCATCGAACGCCTGCTCGGCCGCGGCGGGATGGGATCGGTGTACCTGGCGCGGCATCCGCGGCTGCCCCGGCTGACGGCGATGAAGCTCTTGAACCCGGAGCTGTTCCACGACAAGGAGATCCGCGCCCGCTTCGAGCGGGAAGCGGATCTCGTCGCGCGGCTGGACCACCCGAACATCGTCACGGTGTTCGACCGCGGCGTCGAGGGCGAACGGCTGTGGATCTGCATGCGGTACATCGATGGCACCGATGCCGCCGCGGTGGAGGCGCGGACGCTTCCGCCGCACCGGGCGGTGCAGATCATCGCCGAGACCGCCAAGGCGCTGGACTTCGCGCACAGCCGCGGCGTGCTGCACCGCGACGTGAAACCGGCGAACATTCTGCTCGAACGCGCCGATGGCGGGCCAGAGCGCGTCTACCTCACCGACTTCGGCATCGCTCGGTTCCGGGACGACACCGGACGGCTCACCCAGACCGGCACCTTCACCGCCACCCTGGCCTACGCGGCGCCGGAGCAGTTGTCCGGGGCCGTGCTGGATCATCGGGCCGATCAGTACTCTCTGGCTTGCACGCTGTTTCGGCTGCTGACCGGCACGCTGCCGTTCGACGCCACCAATCCGGTCGCGGTGATCCAGGGACATCTCAGCGCACCGCCGCCACCGGTCAGCGGGCTACGTCCGGGACTGCCGGTGGCGCTGGACGCGGTGCTGGCCAAGGCCATGGCCAAGTACCCGGCCGACCGATTCGACTCCTGTACCGAATTCGCCGCCGCGGCATGGCAGGCACTGACGGCGCCCGCGTCGCGGCAGCCGCCGCCTCCCACGAATCACCCTGCTCCCCAGTGGGACCCGCCGGCAGGGCAATCGTGGCAGCCGCCTCCTCCGACGAATCGCCCTGCCCTCCAGAGCGATTCGTCGGCGGGTCGGCGGGCGGCACGCGCCTATCTCGGCCCGGTGCGACGTTCCCGCTGGCATGCCTCGGTAGGCGGGTGGATCGGCATGCTGCTGGTGCTCGGCCTGATCGCCCTCGTCATCAAGGCGGTGCTCGACGACACCGGATCCTCCGGTTCCACCAGTCCCACGACCACGGTGCGCGCCCAGAACACCGTGCCCTCGACCAGCGGCCGTCCGACCACGACCGTTCCGGCGACGACCACTGCGGCCACCACGGATCGCGCCACGACCGGTGCCCGCGCCGCGGCACTGAGCGCCGCGTTTCCGGACATGCTGCCCGAGACCACGGCTGACACCTTGGTGCACGCCGGTACCGGATACAACAAGGCGGGCTGCTTCGCCCACGAGCCGGATGAAGTGACTCCCGATCACGAGGACCCCGATCTGGGCGCCTGGGTGCTGATGTGGAGCTGCTTCGGCGGACCGAACAAGGCGGCCTTCGACTTCTACCTCTACGGCTCCCCCGCCGACGCGCAGGCCGTGCTGGACGCCTTGCCCGCCAACGATCGCGCCACCGCCACCAACAACAGCGGCCACACCTACACGAACTACACCCTGCGCGACAGCCGCAACCTGCGCCCACGCATGGTCACCGCGTTCCCCGGCGACCAGCGCCGAGCGGCCATGCTCATGTACAGCACCGGCTTCATCGCCACCGACGCCGAGTTCATGAACTGGTGGAACTCGGCGCCGCTGAACTGAGCGAGCACTTCTCCCCGATGGGACCGAGTTTCTAATCGAAGACGTAGTGCGCGAAGTCGTGGGTCGGGTGGAAGCCGAGGGTCATCGCCGCCATCCATTGCGCGCACAGCGCGACGTCGGATTCCGCCGCCTGGCGCGGGTTTCCGGCGACGTCCGGGATCCGCAGGGCGCCGAGGCGGTGCAGCCTGGTGACGTAGGACCGATGAAATCCCGTGCCGAGCAGCGCACACCACTGCTGGGCGAAGGCGGTCGCGTCACCGACGATCCCCTCGACACCCGCGCTCTCGGGAACGACTTCGGCCAGCGCCCTGGCCACCGCGGCGATGCTGTCGGGCGGTAGCTCACCGAGATACACGTCGCGGTCCGCCACCCGCATGGCGGCGCCGATCACCGAAGCGTCCTCGTCGTGGACGGAAAGGAATCGCGACAGCTCCGCCGAGGCATCGATCCCGGTGACGTGATTGGCGATGCTGGTGGTGATCACGGTGTGGCGCCATGGATCACGCAGCAGGAACGACTCGGCGCGCGAGCGGAACTCGGTGGCGTCGGTGGTGATCTCGATCCTCATACAGATCACGGTAGGCACCTAAAGTGTTGCGCACCCTGATTTTTCGCACCAGCACGGGAACCGGGCGGGTCAGTCGGCTTCGCCACCACCCGCACGGAGCTTGAGCAGGACCAGCCCCGCGGTGCACGCGAGAATGAGTCCGGCCACGGTGATTTCGACGTGCAGGCCCGCGATGCCGAGCACCGCCCCGACTATTCCGCCGATGAAGATCAGCCAGGCAAGTGTCCGCGACAGAATCGTGGACAGCGTGCGCGCCTGCCGATTCGACGCCAGATGCTGCGCAGTTGCCGACACCGCATCTTCCGCGGCGCGGGATGAACCACGCCGGGACGCTGTCGAGTAAGCTCCCATCATCTACTCCTCGATGACGCCGGTCAGAGAACCACTGTCACGTTCTCACACAACGTGTCTCTCAGCCCGATACCGGCGTCTCACGCGTAACTTTGCTCACACACGCTACGACTCCGGGACGCCGGAAGATAGCGACACGTGTCCGCGACACGCCGACGAGACCAATTCGATATCTGAATTATCAGCTTTTTGAATGCGTCGTCCGCGCATTCACAGCGATCACTCGACTCGCTCCACCGACACGCCATGAGTAAGGTGAGTCCACTCCATGCGAGAGGTAGCGCGCATCCCCTGTTCTTCAGGGTGGGGTAGCGCGTCAGGTCTGTGGTTGTCGATGCCACAAGTTAGGGTTCGGGATGTGTTGACCGGTCGCCGTTATCGCCTGGCTCTGAGCGAGACTCAGGCGCAGTATGCCGAGCTGATCGGCGGTACGTGTCGCGCGGTGTGGAATACCGGGCTGGAGCAGCGCCGGGAGTACCGGCGCCGGGGTGTCTGGATCAACTATCGCCAGCAGGCCGGGCAACTGGCCGCGGCGAAGGTCGAGCATCCGTGGTTGGCCGATGCTCCTGGGCATTGCCTGCAGCAAACCTTGATGGATCTGGACCGTGCGTGCCGAGAACGGGGCACCTGGAAGGTGCGGTGGCGATCTGCGAGGGGTTGGCGGCCGTCGTTCCGGTTCCCGGAAGGCAACAAGATCTCCGTCGAGCGGCTGGGCCGCCGATGGGGCAGGGCAAAGCTGCCGAAGCTGGGGTGGGTGCGGTTGCACTGGTCCCGCCCGCTCGGCGGCGCGATCCGGTCGGCCACGCTGTCCCGCGACGGCGCGCACTGGTACGTGTCGTTCCTGGTCGAGGACGGCAAGCAGACACCCAGACAGCATCCCAGCGCCAGCGCGGTCGGTGTGGATCGTGGAGTCGCCGTCGCCGTCGCCTGCTCGGACGGCACCATTCATGACCGGCAATTCAGCACACGCGGTGAGCGCAAGCGTTACCGCAGGCTGCAGCAGCAGCTCGCACGGCAGAAGAAAAACAGCACCAACCGGCGCAAGACCATTGCTGCCCTGCGGACGTTGAAGCGGCGGGAAACGGACCGGCGCGGCGACTTCGCCAGGCAGGTCGCCAACCGGCTGGCCACCCGCCACGGCCTGGTTGTGCTCGAAAATCTCGCTATCAAAGGCATGACTGCCAGCGCGAAGGGCAGCATCGCCGAACCCGGTCGCAACGTCGCTCGGAAAGCGGCGTTGAACCGCGCCATCCTCGGCAAGGGTTGGCATCGGTTCGAGCTCGCTCTCACCTACGCGGCCCGGTACACCGGTACTGGGATTGTGAAGGTCTCAGCCGCATACACCTCGCAAACATGTTCGCGCTGCCGCAGTGTGGACCCGGCAAGCCGCGAGAGCCAAGCGGTATTCCGGTGCACCCGCTGCGGACACAGCGCGAACGCGGACGTGAACGCGGCCCAGAACATTCTCGCCGCAGGACGTGCGGTGACAGCCTGCGGAGACCTCGGCGCCGGCCGGTCCGTGAAACAGGAACCCCTGACTATCGCGTAGAACAGCCAGGAATCCCGGCCTGCAGGCCGGGAAGACGTCAAACACACGAGGAGTGTCACCGATGGAGAGCAGCAGGGCCAAGATCGCCGGTCCGGCGATCGCCGCGGGAGCGGTTTCCATCGGACTCGTCCTGATCGGCGCGTGCGGGGTCGGCAAGCACGACACCTATGTCCCGCCGCCGCCGCTGAAGGCGGGTCAGCATGCCGAGCCGGTCGTCCAGGAGGACACCACCGGCCCGACGACCCCCAAGGTGATCATCCCGCCCTCGCCGACCTGGAAGGTCGCGCCGTACAACCAGCAGCGCGCAACACCATTCGCGGGTTTCATCACCAGCACCTCCGCCGACCCCTCCGGCCGAGCCGACGACCCCGCGCACGCCGCGCCGCCCGAGGACACGCGACCCCCGGCCACCACGCGTGCGGCCGAACCATCCGACGAGCCGACCGCCACGCAGCGCAGAACCACCACGGCGCGAGACGAAGACGAGTGACCCGCGGTGGTGCGCGCGAAACGCGCACCACCGCACGGTTCTACAGCTCGGGCAGCTCGTAGTCGCCGACTCGGGAACTGAGCACTCGCAAATGCTCGAGCCCACCGCCGAGGGTGCGCTCGATCGCGGTCAGCCGGGCCACGTAGTGACCGACGGGGTACTCGGCGGTGACGCCGATGCCGCCGTGCATCTGGATCGCTTCCTGCCCGATGTGGCGCGCCGCGCGGCCGACCTGCAACCGCGCCCGCGAGGCGATCACCGGGTCGTCGGCGCCGTCGACCAGTGACGCCGTGGCGTACAGGCTCATGCTGCGCGCCAGCTCCAGCGAGACGTACATGTTCGCCGCGCGCTGGGTGAGCGTCTGGAACTTCGACAGCGTGACACCGAACTGCTTGCGCTGCTTCAGGTACTCGGTGGTGAGCCGCAGCGCCTCTTCCATCGCGCCGACCGACTCCGCGCAGAGGCTCGCCTGCGCATGCGTGAGCACCGAGGCGATCGCTGCGGCCGCGTCCCCCTCGCCGAGCCGTTCGGCGGGCGCGTCGGTCAGTTCCAGCTGCGCGCCGCGCTGGCCGTCCACCGTGCGGTAGGACTTGCGGACCACGCCCGCCGCGTCCGGCGCGACCAGGAACAACCCCACCGCGCCGTCCGGCAATACCGCGCTGACCACCAGCTCGTCGGCGCAGTCACCGTGCGGAACGGGATTCTTGACACCGGTCAATGCATACGAGTCACCGTGTGCCGAGGCTATGGTCGCCAGTTCGGTGGACGGCCAGCGCACCCCGGGCTCGGCGTGGGCGAACGCGAGCAGTTTCGCGCCCGAGGCGACCTCCGGCAGAATCCGCTGCCGCTGCTCGGCGCTGCCCGCCTCGGCGATCAGCCCGCCTGGCACCAGCACCGCGTCCAGGATCGGTTCGGGCGCGAGCCTGCGGCCGACCTCTTCCAGCACGACCATGGTCTCCACCGGACCGGCGCCGACGCCGCCGTCCTCCTCGGCGAAGCTCAGCCCGAGCACGCCCAGTTCGGCGAGCTGACGCCACACGTCGCGGCTCCAGCCCAGGTCCGAATCAGTGATCTTGAGCCGGGATTCGGCGTCGTAGGTGCGTGCGAGCAGGTCGCGAACCGTGTCGCGGAGCATGACCTGTTCATCGGTGAGATCGAAATCCATGGTGGCGCCTCACAATCCGAGGATCGTGGAGGCGATGATGGTGCGCTGCACCTCGCTGGAGCCTCCGTAGATGGTTGTCTTGCGGTAGTTCAGGTAGCCGGGGCCGCTGCGCTGCGCCCAGCCGGGCGAGGCGATGTCGTCCGCCTCCACCGGGATCGCGTCGGGTCCAGCGATGTCCAGCAGCAGCTCGGTGGCTGCCTGCTGGAGCTCCGAGCCGCGCAGCTTCAGCACCGACGAAGCCGGATTCGGTTTGCCGTCCGAGGAGTTGGAGACCACGCGCAGCTGGGTGAGCTCCAGCGCGAGCAGTTCGTTCTCCAGCTCGGCGACCCGCGCCGCGAACACCGGGTCCTGCAGCAGCGTTCCGTTGCCGGACTTGACCTGCGCCGCGTACTGCTTCGCGACGCCGATCTTGACCTTGGTGCGGCCGACGCCGGTGATGCCGGTGCGTTCGTTGCCGAGCAGGAACTTCGCGTAGGTCCAGCCCATGTTCTCCTGGCCGACCAGCTGATCGGCGGGCACCCGGACGTTCTCGAAGAAGACCTCGTTCACCTCGTACCCGCCGTCGATCAGCTTGATCGGACGGATGGTCACGCCGGGCGATTTCACGTCGAACAGCAGGAACGAAATGCCCGACTGCTTCTTCGGCGCATTGGGGTCGGTGCGGACCAGGCAGAAGATCCAGTCGGCGTACTGGGCCAGCGTGGTCCAGATCTTCTGGCCGTTCACGATGTAGGAATCACCGTCGCGGACCGCGGTGGTGCGCAGCGCGGCCAGGTCGGAGCCGGCGTCCGGCTCGGAGAAGCCCTGGCACCACCAGATGTCCAGCGCGGCGGTCGGCGGCAGGAAACGCTCCTTCAGCTGCTGGGAGCCGAAGTGGGCGATCACCGGGCCGACCATCTGCGCGTTGAAGGTCAGCGGCTCCGGCACCGAGGCGAGCTGCATCTCGTCCTGCCAGATGTGGCGCTGCATCGGCGTCCAGTCCTTGCCGCCCCACTCGACGGGCCAGTTCGGCACCGCCAGGCCGTGGTCGTTGAGGATCTTGTGCGCGGTGACGAAGTCCTCGCGGGACAACTCACGGCCGGTGCGCACGCGCTCGCGAATGCCCTCCGGGATCTCGGTCCGATAGAACTTTCGCAGTTCGTCGCGGAAGGCGACGTCGTCGGGGGACAAGGATAGTTTCATACGTAGCTCCCTGTGTGTCTCGTTCGTCCCGAGTCAAACGTACCCTGCGGGAAACGTCCACTGTCGACTGGATCACACCGAGAGGACGCATGGGTCTGTCCGCGAGTGGCTTCCATGGGCACAGCCGGACGGAGTCCGCCACAGTCCCACGCCGGACCGGAGGGAAGGCGCCGCAGGAAGGCACAGCGGACGTAGCCCGGCCGCACGCCGATATCAGTGAAGGCGGGCCCCGACTATCCAGCACGAAGGAACCGGGGACCTGGTACGTTGCTGCTCGGAGATCGGGGACCAGGCAGGATTTGTACCGAGGAGAACGAGTGAACGGCAGGACCATCGCACGCGCCGCGGCGGTCGCGGCATCCCTCGGCATCGGCACGGTTCTGACTTTCGCCGTCCCGGCCGCCGCCGAGCAGACCCCAGCGCCCGTGGACACGGGCTTGGCCCACCTGACCGAGACCGCCGGATCCGACCCGGCCGCGCAAGAAGGCGTCGCCGCGCTCACCCGGTACGCCACCTTGGTCGACGCCGCCAACCTGCGTGACGTCTCCAGCGTCTTCACCCCCTTCGCCTACGCCGCGCCCACCTTCGGCTGCGGCAGCAACGGGCCGATCACCACGATCATCGCCGCCGCGACCACCGATGGATCCGGCAATGCCCGTGACCTGAACGTCCCGCCCGGTGCGCTGCGGTTCAGCGCCACCCCTTCGCACCCCGGCGCGCCGCTGGCCTCCGGGCTCGTCGTCGCGTGGGTCAACGTGAACACCGGCGCGAGCGGCATCACCCCGCTCGACGACGTGACCGAATACCGCTTGCCGTCGCTGTCCAAGACGGTCGACAGCGGTCCGGGCACGGTGCTGGCCTCGATGTGGGGCATCATCGACTACCCGTTCGCGCACTGTGTGATGACACCCACGGTCGGCCTCTTCACGGTGCCGTTCCCGGCTCCCGCACCCGCACCGGCTCCCCCGGCTCCGGCCGCGCCCGGTCCGAATGGCGCCGGACCCGCACCGGCCCCGGCAACTCCATAGCCCTGCCAAGTCTCGAACTCCGGACACTCGCTTTACGCCTCGCACACCCCGCCAACCTATGTAAACCTCCATGGCCTACGCGAAGCCGAGGCGCGGCGGCAGTAGCCAAGAGGGCCGGCCGCGCCACGATCGCCGCGGTTACCAGGGGCCCCGGCCGAATATGATCTCGGTCCCGGGCGGAATGATGAGTTCGGAGTTATAGGTGACCCGCGACAACTCGTCGACGGTCGTCAACTGAACCGTATCCGTCACTCTGGAATACGTGTCGGTGGCCGGGTCATGCACCACTTCATGCTTTGGCGGAGGCCAAAACGAATACACCTCGGGAGATCCATCCGAGCCCATACGCCCCGTGGCCATCGAGACGTGGAGGGCGTCTCGGCCCCACATGACCAGATCACCACGTTGCGGCCGCGGGCCACCCAGCTCTCCTGTGTAAATACTCCGCTCGCCCGGAATGAGCCGGTCTCCCATTCGGTTCAGCCAAGAGTCCAGCACACCCTTCCCGAATCTTCCATTGGGATCTCTCGGCGGATCGAGCAACTCACGGAGGGCGGGTTTATCCAGGACCCCCGCTCTAGCGGCGGCATAGCAGGTCATCTCCCAGCAGTTCAGACCGTAATGCTGGTTCAGCGGAGCAAGCGGACCCTCTGTTCTCAGCCACCTTTCGAACGTTCGCAGATCATGTCGAAATGCTCCGGGGTCATAGTTCGCCCACCTCGCATGGCCGCCCTCTTGCAAAATCCTTTCGAATTCGTCCGCGATCAGCAGCGGGGCATTCTCCGGCGTGGAAACCCGCTCCGGCGGGTCCGGCCACCGGTATTCGGTTACGTCGAACTTTCCGTTGTCCAGCATGGGTTTTTCATTGCCGACTCCAACCCCCTCGAGTGTGCGTGAGTTCACCGCGTCGGTTTCCGCGAACACTCTGGTCGCGCGAACTCCTTCGGCTACTTCCTCCAGATCACGACGCAGAATTCCACTCGCATCGTCGATTCCACGGTTCAGCCGACGCAGCATTCCAGCGATTGTCCTGCCCAATTCACCAGCGAGCATCGGGTCACTCCGATTCAGACCTCAGACCGCATCCGATCAATCAGGCTCGCCGACCCGAATAAGTACCGGAAATATTTCGGACAATGAGTTACGGAACGCATGAATATTCAGGATAACCCGGGGAATGTCACCGAGATGCCGGAACCGGGGCTCTCTGCCCCGCACCGCAACTCCGAAGCCGCGAAACAGAACTTCGCAGTTGCGGTGGGGCGAAGCCCGCAGCCTTCGACGTCTCCTCCGCGCTCAGCGCAGCAGGGCGAAGAACGTTCGGATGTCCGCGGCGTGCTGGTCCGGGCATTCCATCGCCACGAAGTGGTTGCCGGTGTTGCCCTCCGGCCAGTGCACGATGGAGTTGTCCCGTTCGGCGAGCCGCCGCATGAGCGCGGAGCCGCCGCCGTAGGTACCGGTCGGCACCAGCTTCTGGCCTTTCGGCCAGGCGAAACCGCCGTCGCCGAGCCCGTTGTACATCGGCCAGGACGACGCGGCCGCGGTGTTGGTGAACCAGTACAGGCTGATGTTGGTCAGCAGGTGGTCACGGCTGATCACGTCCTCGACGCGGTCGGCGAGCGGGGCGAACTCGGTGAACTTCTGCATCAGCCAGGCGAGCAAACCGACCGGGGAGTCGGTCCAGGCATGTGCGAAGGTCTGCGGAGCGTCGTGCAGCAGCAGGTGATGGTTCACGCCGGTCATCCACGTCTGCATGAGGTCCCACTCGGCGCGTTCGTCAGGTGTCATGGTGGGCACGTCGGCCTCGCTCGGCATCCCGATGCCGCCGTCGAGGTGCACGCCGATCACCCGGTCCGGTGCGGCGATGGCGAGTTCGGGCGCGACGTAGGCGCCGAGATCGCCGCCCTGCGCGCCGAAGCGCCGGTAGCCGAGCCGGTCCAGCAACACCAGCCACATCTCGGCTACTTTTCCCGGTGTCATGCCCGGCTCGCGCGGTCCCGCGGAGAACGCGAAGCCCGGGACCGAAGGCACAACGACGTGGAAGGCCTGCGCCGGGTCGAGACCATGCGCGCGCGGATCGGCCAGCAGGCCGATGGTCTCGGTGAATTCGACGAACGAGTTCGGCCAGCCGTGGGTGAGGATCAGCGGCGTGGCGTCCGGCTCCGGCGAGCGAACGTGCAGGAAATGCACGTCGAGGCCGTCGATATTCGTGATGAACTGCGGGAACTCGTTGAGCGCCGCCTCCCGCGCGCGCCAGTCGAATCCGGTCCGCCAGTACTCGGCCAGCTCGCGCAGGTAGTCGACCGGCACGCCGCGATCCCACCCCGTCCCCGGCAGCTGGGCCGACCAGCGGGTGCGGGCGAGCCGGTCGTGCAGGTCATCCAGGTCGGCCTGCGGGATCGCGATGCGGAACGGGCGGATGTCGGTGGTCATCGATACGGCTCCTTGCCGGTCGGTCCTGCGTTACTACTACGACGACGGTAGGGAGTATCTAGGACCATTCAGGTCCTAGATTTTTGCCATCCTGAACCTATGAACGACACCCCTGCTCGATTGCTCCGCCTCCTGTCGCTGCTGCAGACTCCGCGCGAATGGCCGGGCAGCGAACTGGCCGAACGCCTCGGCGTCACCGACCGCACGGTGCGCCGCGATATCGACCGCCTGCGCGAACTGGGCTATCCGGTGACCGCGACACTGGGCGCGGCGGGCGGCTACCGACTGGTGGCGGGGGCGGCCATGCCGCCGCTGCTGGTCGAGGACGACGAGGCGGTCGCCATCGCAATCGGGTTGCGCGCCGCGGCCGGGTCCGCCGTGGCCGGTATCGAGGAAGCCTCGGTCCGGGCCCTGGCCAAACTGGAGCAGGTGCTGCCCGCGAAATTGCGGCGCAGGGTGCGAGTGCTGGGCACTGCCCTTATGCCGTCCATCGACCACGCCCCCGCGGTGGACCCCGAAGTACTCGCCACACTCGCCGTGACCGTGACCAACCGGGAGCGTGTGCGTTTCGCCTATCGCGACGAGGCGGGCACCGAGACCCGCCGCAATGCCGAGCCCATGGGCTTGGTGCCCGCCCGGCGGCGGTGGTACCTGCTCGGCTACGACCTCGACCGCGCCGACTGGCGGGTCTATCGCGTCGACCGGATCTCCCGTCCGCAGCCCACCGCCGCGCGCTTCACCCCGCGCGCCCTACCTGCCGACGACGCCGCCGCTTACGTCGTGGGGAGCCGAACCGACTGGGGCACACCGGCATTCCGTCTTCGCCTGACCATCGATGCCCCGGCCGACCGCGTCGCGGGACGGCTGGGCGATGGGCCGGGCGAGGTAGTCGCGATCGATGAGCGCTCCTGCCGCATCGATGCCGTCCGGGACGACTCGCCGGAATGGCTGGCACACCGGCTACTCGGGCTAGGAGCGGATTTCCGGGTACACGAGCCACCGGAATTGGCCGCGCAACTTCGCGCCATCGCACACCGCATCGAACGCGCGGTCACCACGAGCGAGGACCGGTGACAGCGGGACTGGATCGTGCCGACCACTGGCGCCCAGCCTCGGGTTCACCGGTCGCTGGAGGGTGAGACCACCCGCCTCAGCGGTTTCGGCGCACTGGACTACCCCTCGACGAGTCCGGCACCGTTCGTCTCCTGGTGGTGGACGACGGAGATCAAGTCGACAGTGTGTGTCCGTATCTGTGGGCAGTAGGTCCTCGCGGGATCACACCACGGTGCGGACACTGGTGTCTGTGGCGTCCGTACAGCTCTGCTGACCCAACGTCGTTGCGAGGGTCGTTCTGGCACAGTCCATTCGAATCGCAATGCGACAGGTGGCCGCGACTTCTGGACATCACATGAACGAATACGAACCGCAAGCAGACAGGACCCGGATGACCGACAGCGGAGTCACCTTCATCAACGTCTTCGAAATACCCGCCGACGAAATCGATGAATTCGTCGCAAACTGGCGCGAACGTGCGCGGATCATGCGCGAGGCCCCCGGTTTCCGTGACGTACGCCTGCACCGGGCGCGCCTGCCGGACACCCGATTCCAACTGGTCAACGTCGCGCACTGGGACAGTGCCGAAGCCTGCGAGGCCGCGGGAGCGAACCCGGCGGTCGTGGAATCGGTGGACACTGCCAGAAAAGTCGCCACCGCCAACCCGGCTCTCTACGAGGTCGTAGCCGAATACGTGTGATCTCGGCCTGATCGCTCGCCGAGGCGCGGCCGACATGCCCGCGCCGCCGTAGGGCAACCGACGACACCGAGTACCAGGCGATCAGTCCGATGCCTTAGGCGGGCGCGGCCGGGGGCCGATCTGATCGAGTAGTGCGTTGACCTCGTCCGGGAAGCCATTGGTGACCGGCTTCGGGGTCTTGTTCGGAAACCGCCGCGTGACGTGTTCCTCGGCGGCCGAACCCGGCAGCACGTAAACGGGTTCAGGTTTGTTCTGCAACGGACGCACGACCTCGTCGAGGTGTCCCTTCCGGTCATCGAGGAAGGCGCCGATCACGTCCTCGCCAGCCGGGCACACGGCCATGCAGTAACCGGCCTTGTAGCTGGGTTTGAACGACAGGCTCTGCCACATCGAAAACGACTCGCCCGTGGTGACGCGTTCGCGATACTCGCCGCGGTCGGCGCTGTCGGCGATGGTTTCGGCCCAATCGGTGAAGCCGCCCATGAACTCTCGATAGTTGTGCGTGTAGCACGCCTGAAAATCGAACCCACCGTCGTTCGTTATCGCACCGACCGGGCACGCGGACACGCACAGTTTGCACTCGAGACACGGGTTGAACTCCAGAGCCGTACTCGGCTCGTCTATAACGGCATCAGTGACAACTGTGCCGAGCAGGATGAAGTTGCCGAATTTCGGGTGAATGACGTTGCGGTGTATACCCATGACGCCCAAGCCCGCGGCCTGCGCTACCACCTTGTGGGCGATCACCCAGATGCGCCCTGGGAACTGAGCGACCTCCATCGGATATCCCGGTGCGGGGTAGACAGCGCGGTAGCCGGCATCTTGCAGCGCCCTGGTGATACGGCGCGACACTTCGTTGGTTTCGTCGTCGGCGTGGTTGAACTCGGTATTGGCGAGGCTGCGCAGCGGACTGCGCAGATTGTCGCGATTCATCCGCACGCAGAAGGCCACGAACGTGCGGGCCGTGGGCAGAATCGCACGCGCATGCTCGAATTCTTCCGCCACCCGCGGATCGTCGACGGGAACGAAGCCCACATCGTCCGCGCCTGCGGCGAGGCAGATCTCGCGCAAGCGGGAGGTGGTCAGTACCGGATCAGGCGTCGTCCGCGCTCGCTCGGTAATCTGTTTGACGGTGGGGTGGTCCGCCAGCCGCCGCCTCGTCGGTTCCTGGTCCATCGACATCGGTCCCTCCTGTCTCCGCGAGACCGCCACGGCCTCAATGAGTTAGACCCCGCGAGTCACCGAAACTCATCGCTGCGAACTAGGTGTTGCCGGGCGGGATGTTCGTGACACTCCGGAACACCAGGCAGCGCTGCGTGTTGCGTTGCGACATTCGGTGCGCTTGCGCCTACCGGGATGGAGCGGTTCGAATCGCGTCGGCGGCCTCGCAGAAGGCGACAACTCTCAGGATGACTCTCCGTAGCGGGTGGCAATCGCGGCGGCGCGGTTGCGCAGGGAAGTGCGCAACGACTGCGGGGCCAGGGCTTCCGCGTCCGTGGTGAGCTGCCACAGCGCCCATTCGGCGTGTCGTGAATCTTGGAAGGTCACCTCCAGCCGCAACCAGCCGTTTGCGTCGGGTTCCTCGGTGCGGACGGCCAGTGCGGTGCTCACCAGATCCTCCCGCCGCGCCGGGTGCACCCGTACCAGCACGGCGATTTGGTCGCCGCCGGTCCGAAACCGTGTGCTGCGTTGCTGCCAGGCCAGGTCCAGATCAACCCGGTCCGGCCGCTGTGCCGGTTCGGGAAGTTCCTCTGCCGCCAATACCCGCGACAGCCGGTAGGTGCGGTCCGCGCCAGATCTCGTGGCCAGAAGGTAGCCCCGCTCACGAACGATGACCAGGCCGATCGGGTCCACCGTGCGCCACTTCGGGCTCTGGTCGACAGCCGCGTAGTGGATGCGCAGCTTGTTTCCGGCGAATACCGCGCGCCGGACCTCGGCCAGTATGGTGCCGGGCACCTCCTCGGCGTCCAGCCGACGCGACAGCAGATCGGTCTCCGGGTCGATGAGCAATCGCTCGGCCACGTCCGCCGCGGTGTCCCGATAGCTTTCGGGCAGCGCGTCGACCACCTTGAGCATCGCCGAAGCAAGCGCCGAGCCGAGGCCGAATGCCCGCGCGCCGCGCCGCGATCCGGCGACCAGCAAGGCAAGCGCCTCGTCGTGGTTCAGCCCGGTGAGCTCGGTTCGAAACCCGGGCAACAACGCGAAACCGCCGCGCCGGCCGCGTTCGGCGTAGACCGGGACACCGGCCGCGGACAGCGCCTCGATGTCGCGCAACACGGTGCGAGTGGACACCTCCAGCTCGTCGGCCAACTCGGCCGCGGTCAGCCGACCGCGCTGGCGCAGCAGCAGCACCAGCGCCACCAACCGGTCTGCGCGCATACGAAAAACTCTATCGAATACACGACACAGGATGTCGTGATTCGCTGGGAGGCTTACCACCACGGCGTCACAGACGGCGGCTACCGGGCCGATGGGCGTGCGTACTTCAACGAATCGAATGGAGCTGATGTGGTAGCGGAACGAACGGCAGTCAACCCGGTGACGTGGTCGGTGGAGCTGGGATTCAACCAGGGCGAGCTCGTCTCCGGGCACACCCGGACCCTGTACTGCTCCGGGCAGACCGCGATGAGCGGCGACGGCAAGCCCCAGCATGCCGACGACATGGCGGCGCAGTTGGCGCTGAGCCTCGACAACGTGGAGGCCGTGCTCGCAGAGGCCGGCATGTCGTTGGCGAACCTCGTCCGGCTCAACGTCTACACCACCGACGTCGATCTGCTCTTCCAGCACTACGGCGTGCTGGCGTCGCGGTTGGGCGCTGCCCGGGTGACACCGGCTACCACGATGCTCGGGGTCACACGGCTGGCGATCCCCGGCCAGATGGTCGAGCTCGAGGGAACCGCCGTCGAGTGATGTCACCTCGCCACCTCCGGTAGGGCTGCCGGCGGTGTGCGCTCGAGGGACGTCGATCAGCCTGCGGCGATGCCGCTCTGCAAAGCCAATGGTGGCGGCGAGGCCGGGCACCCCCTTCGCGCGATCGGGCCGATCGGTCAGTGGGACAGGCGGATGCGCAGGATCGTGCCACCCTCGGTACTCGCGAGCAGTTCATCCGAGCGGCCGGGGATGGCGGCCACGGCGGTCAGCGGCTGGCCGTTGAGGACCGCGCACGCGGCGCCGGTGGTGGGATCGACGCGGACCAATTGGCCTGCGAGGGTCGTCACGTAGAGGACGCCCGCCTGGTCGACCAGGAGGTCGTCGGCGAAATCCGGCAGTCCCGGTAGCGGCGAGGACAGGTCGGCGACAGTGCCGCGGTCCGCGGGCGCGGCGAGCGGGATGCGGACGACCCGGCCCAGCGGGCCACCGTTGGCGGTCACGTACAGCACGCCGTCGTGCATGGCGGCGCCGTTGGCGGCGAGCCCGGCTACCGCCTCGCTCCAAGCAGTGTCGACAACTCCGTCCGGACGAACCATGACCACGCCGGAAAGGGTCGCGACATAGAGGTTTCCAGCCGGGTCGAACGCCGCGCCGTTCGGCATCGTGAAGCCGGAGACGAAGGTCTCCGGCTTCGGCGCGGCCGCGCTCGGGTCGAAGCGGATCACCCCGCCGGGGCGAACGACGCTGCTCGGCGCGTCACCGTAGACGACGTAGAGCAGTCCATCCGGGCCGAGCCGGACCGCGCCGGGAAATTCCACCGGGACGGTCACGGTCAGCCTGCCCGCGGCGTCGTAGCGCTGGACTTCGTTGCGGTACAGCCGGGAAACCCACAGATTGCCGTGCGCGTCGTACCCCAGGTTCTCCGACCAGTCGAGCACCGGCAGTCCGGCGGGCAGGGCGGTAGCCGCCACGGCGGGCGCACAGGAAGCGACCGACGGCGCCGCGGTGGCGACCGGCGCGAGCGCACCGCTGAGGGCTACCGCGGCGGCGGGCAAGAGCAAGGCGCCTCGACGGAAGAAAGTTCGCAACGGGCACCTCTGCTCGAAAAAGGGGCTGGTCGCCGCGCAGTGTAGCTGCCTTTCGCCGAAAATTGTGCGGTCCCATCCGCGACACGATCTTTGGCACTATCGGTGCATGCCATTCTTCGACGGCACCCGCGGCCGGATGCACTATCGGCGGTGGCCGATCGAAAACCCGAGGTACATCGTGGTTCTGCTGCCCGGAATGGGCCAGCACAGCGGTCACTATCACCGCTTCGCCCACACCCTGAAGCCGGCTGAGGCCGAAGTATGGGGGCTGGACACCTCCGGGCACGGATTGAGCGAAGGCGACCCACAGCATCCCGGGACCCTGGTCGAACTGGTGGACGACGCGACGCGGTTCGTCGAGCTGGTCCGGGCGACGCGGCCGGACCGGCCACTGATCCTGATGGGTCACTCGCTCGGTGCGGTCACCGCGCTGGCCATGCTCGGCGCCGCAATACCGGATTCCGGAGAGGTAGCGCCGGATTCGGCGGTCTTGGAACGGGACTATCCACTGCGGCCCGCCCTGCCGGAGCAGGCATTGGCAGGACTGGTGCTGTCCGGCGTCCCGAAGCGCGCACTGGGCGGTGGAGCGCCGAACGCACCGGGAACGCCGCTGCCCCACGAACTTCCGGTGCTCGCGGTGCACGGCGTGGATGACCGGCGCGCGCCGATCGATGCGATCAGGGTATGGACTAGCCGCCATGAATCGGTAGATTTGCGTGAGTACACCGACGCAGGACACGACCTGCTACACGAGCCGGTGCACGCGCGGGTCACTGCCGACATCGCGAACTGGATACAGGGTGTCGTCGTGGGGTTGGCACGACATCCGTAAACCGAACACGCTCTTCGGATGAGGAAGGGGGACGGTGTAGATGCCATCGCAGGAGAACGGGTTCGGCGGAGAGCCACCTGCCGAGGTCGCCGCGCCCGGTATCGACGTCGCCGCGCTGAACCGTGCGGTCGACGACGGCTCGCTGTGGATCGACGGCCTGCTGGTCGCCGACGGCGCACACGAACGGTGCGCACGGCAGTACGAGCAGCTCGCCGACCGGGTCGAGGCGCAGATTCGTATCCTGAGCGCGGCCACGTCACTGCCCGGTTTCGGCGGATTCGCCTCGGGTGACGCGCTGCGCGGCGGATTCGAGCGCAAGGCCGACGGCGCGATCGCCCGGCTCGCCGAATATGCCACCGCGGCAAGGGAACTCGCGCAGACCTTCCGCGCCGCCGCCACTGCGTACCAGAACGCCGACCAGGCGCTCGCCGTGGCGGTCGAGCGGATCGACGTGACGGGAGCGGCTCATGCGTAAAATGCCGCGCGCCGGGGAGCGGGCCACGCACCGGCGCACCGACCCCGCCTACTCCCCCAACGTCGAGGTCTTCGACAACCTCACCCATGCGGAGATCCACGCCAAGGTCCAGTTGCTGCACCCCGGCGTCCTCGCGGGCGGCCAGCAAGCGTGGGGCGACGCCGCGGCGGGCCTCGCCGACGCGATCTTCCAGGCGCACACCGAGATTCGCGCAGCCATCGCCGACGGCTGGCGCGGCACCGCCGCCGACAGCGCGGACGCGGTGGTGCGCGTGTTCGAGCAGAGCGGCCAAGACCTCGCCGACGTCTTCGCCGTGGTCGCGCAACGCCTCGGGCAGGCGAGCGACGCCGCGGAGGCGCTGCGGGCCGCGGTATCCGAACCCGCCGGCAGCACGCCGGATCTAGGTGCGGCGCTGCTGGATCCGGACCGGGCGACCAGCAATGTCGAGGGCCAGAAAACCAGCGAGCACGCACGTCAGGATGTCGTGCGCGCGATGAACGACATCTACGCGGGCGTGTTCATCCGGACCGGCACCGACGTGCCCGCGTTCCCCGACGAGCTGGACGACCAGGCACCTGCCCCGTCCGCTGCCGCACCGGCGGCCAAAATCACCGGAGTCGCCTCGATTTCACCGGATGCGCAGCCGATGTCGCTCGAGCACACCCCGCAAGGTCCGAGCCGGGCAACGGACCCGAGCCCGACCTCGGGCGAGGCGCCAACCACGCGAGTCCCCGCCGACGACAGCCCGACGACAACCGCGGGAGTCATGCCGACCAGCCCCCCGGTCGCGGGCGACGCACCGACGACCATGCCCCGGGTCGTACCCGCCGCCGAGACGCCGCTCTCGACGGTGCCGGCGGCATCCGGAATCCGCGCCGTTCCCACCGCGAGCGCACCCGCACCGACGACCGCCACCGCTTCGGCGATCGGCGAACCGGTCATCGTGCCCGGCGCGGGTAACCAGCTGCCGCCCGAGGACCAACGCAAGCGTGATGAGCGGCGCAAGGACAACGACAGCAGCGATGCGGTCACCGGCCTCGGCGCGGGCGCGGTGGGCGGGTTGATGGGCGGCGCGCTGGCCGCGGCCGACGCCCCGCGATCCGGGGCGAGCCCGGCCTCGAACGCGGCGAGCGCGCGAACCGTCCCCGTCGACGACGAAGACGACGAGTTCGATCTGGACGACCTCCCGACCTTCCTGGAGCCCTCCGACGACGGAGGTGAACTCATCGGGTCGATGGATCCGACCACGCCGCCCGTGCTGGGCGAATGGGCCGAGTACGAGTGAACTGGACGCTGACCCCGGACCAGTTCGCACTGGCTTGGTCGCGCACCGACGGCGATCGAATTCCCTATCCCCTCGCCGTGCGCCTGTCCGCACGCGACACTGGCGAGCGTGCCGCGCAACTACCCGCGCTCGAGCGGTGGTGCGATGCGGTGCTGGACGCGGATCTGGAAGCGGCGCTGCGCGTTCTCGCGCAGCCGGACCTGCGGATCGAGGTGTTCGGTCAGCGTGAATCGGCACCGGCGACCTCCGTTCCGCACCGGGATGGCGGACCGTTGACGCCGCCTCCGGCCCCACCGACGGACGGCGAGCAGGCACCCGGTACGGCTTCGCGGCCGGTCCGGATTCTCGGCGCCGTCACCGGCAACGTCGCGGTGGTCGCGGCGCAGCGCCCGGGGGCGACACCCGACCACGGCGGCGACGTGCGGTTGTTCGTCGGCAGCTCGAAGACTCTGTGCGCGCGGGTGGTTTCGATGCTGCCGGAGAACTCCCCCGGTACCCTCCCGCGCCTGACCGCTCCCTTGGCGCAGGTCGGCGAGGACAGCCGCAACCTGGTGACCGTCCCGGTCGCCGGTCCGTCCACGCCGGCCCGGATCCGCAAACTGTTGAAGCAACCGCGCGATGGCATCGGCCAGATCGTCGTCTCCGCGCGCCGCGGCACGGGCGAGCCGCGCCCGTTCGGCGTGCTGTGCTGGATCGACGTCGTCGCCGACGGCCGATACGCGGTGCGTACCGGCACCGACGTCGACATCGTCGCCGTGACCGCGGACCGTTTCGCCGCCCAGCTGCGCCCGCTGGTCAGCGCCGCCGCGCGCACGTCAACGGCCTACGCCCGGCGCTGAACGCCCAAAGTTCCGTCGGAAACTCTTCTGCTGACGCAGTGTCGAATTCAGCTGGCCACCTGCAGAGCCAGGGTGGCGATGGCCGGGGCCATGTACAGCAGCGGGAACGGAGTGGTCTTGTAGGAGCGAGCACGCAGGGTCGTCACAACGGCACCGGCGAAGTAGAGAATGAGACCGATGGCAGCGGCCACGCCCACGACCGGGATGAAGAAGCCGACCACAAGGCCTACCGCCCCGGCGGCTTTGGCCAGGCCGAGCCAGTTCCACCAGGACTTCGGTACGCCGTACTCCACCAAGGGCTCCACGACGAACTTCTGCCTGGTGAGCAGGGAGTAGGCCGAGAAGCCGATCCACAAGGCGGCCAGGACACCAACGATGTAATAAGCGGTGGTCATCGGAATCGCGTTCCCTTCACAGTTCGTTTTCACGGATCTGTCGAACCGACGATGTACCGGCCGCAGATGTGACATGCGATGGCAGCCATAGAACGTTCGTAGCGGAGCGCAGTGGCTTGTCGGCACCGACGGGCGACCGAGCCGACACCGCGCCCGTGGTGGGTCGGCACGGCCGATCGGGTCGTCGGCCCGACGAGATGCTCGGACCGTTTACGGTGTACGAGTGCCACTCTATGAATTCGAAGGCAAACGGCCCCAGGTCGATCCGTCGGCGTTCATCGCGCCGACCGCGACGCTGATCGGCGATGTGCGGGTCGAGGCGGGTGCCTCGATCTGGTACGGCGCGGTGCTGCGGGCGGACCTCGCGCCGATCGTCATCCGGGAACGCGCCAATATCCAGGACAACGCGGTCCTGCACGTACCGCCGGAGGTGCCGATGGAGATCGGTTCCGGCGCCACCATCGCGCACAGCGTGGTGTTCCACGGGGCCGCGGTCGGCGCCGAGGCCATCGTCGGCAACGGCACTACGGTGCTGGACCTGGCGAAGATCGGGGCGGGCAGCATGATCGCCGCGCACTCGCTGGTGCCGCCCGGCGCCGAGATCCCCGACGGTGTGCTCGCCGCGGGATCGCCCGCCGAGGTGAAGCGCCCGATCGAGGGCACCCAAGCCCAGATGTGGGTGCGGTTGAACCCGGGCTTCTACGCCGAGCTGGCGCAGCGCCATCGCAAGGGCATCACCGAGATCTGAGCGCGCTCAGCACAGCAGCGCGGTGACCTCCGCGTCCCCGAGCTGATGGAAGTCACGGTAGGCGCCACCGACACCGCCGAGCGAGCGCGGCACCCATGGACAGACCACCTCGTCGGCTTCGTCGGCCACCCGGCGCATCGCCTCCGTCGATGCGACCGGGACCGCGGCGACGACCCGAGCGGGCTGGTGCAGGCGTGCGACCCGGCAGGCGGCCGCGACGGTGGCGCCGGTCGCCATCCCGTCGTCGACGATCACCACCGTGCGCCCCTCCAGCGGAATCGGCTGGACGTCGCCGCGCAACACCCGCTTGCGCCGTTCCAGTTCGGCGCGCTCCCGAGCCTCGATCGAGGCCACCTGCTGCGGCGATACCCCGGTGTGCGCCAGTACGTCCGAGTTGAGTACCCGCACGCCGTCCTCACCGACGGCGCCCATGGCCAGCTCCGGCTGCCACGGCACACCCAGCTTGCGGACCAAGAGGACGTCGAGGTCACCGCCGATCACTTCGCGCACCGCGGCGGCCACCGGGACCCCGCCCCGCGGCAGACCGAGCACCAGCGGGTTCGACGCCCGCAGGTGTTCCAGATGCGCACCCAGCGCGCGACCGGCCGAGGTCCGATCGGTGTAGACCATCGATCCGAACGCTACTCCGGTCCGCGCTCGGTGATCGCGAATCGGCGCAAGGCGAGGCTCGGGTTGGTGGTACGCATCTTGCTCAGGTACGCGAGGTCGATGCCCGCGGTCAGCACACCCGGCTCGTCGCCGAGTTCCGCGAGCACGGTGCCGGTCGGATCCACGATCATCGAGGCACCCGCACCACGCGGCGCTGCCTGATCCGCGGCGGCCACGTACACGGTGTTCTCGATGGCGCGCGCACGCACCAGCGTGCTCCACTGGTCCACCTTTCCAGGCCCGGGAATCCACTGCGCGGGCAGCAGCAGCACCTGCGCGCCCGCGGCGGCGACCCGGCGCACGCCTTCCGGGAAGCGCAGATCGAAGCAGGTCTGCATGCCGAAGGTCACATCCGCGACGGTGAAGGTGGCCGGCGCCTCGATCGCGCCCGGCTCGACCACGTCGGATTCGAGGTACCCGAAGGCGTCGTAGAGGTGCACCTTCCGGTAACACGTGACGAGGGCGCCATCGGGCCCGAGCACGACGAGGGTGTTGCGGATCCGGTCGCCGCCGGGGGCGACCTGCTCCACCGTCCCGGCGACCAGAAACACCCCGGACTCGCGGGCGATATCGCCGAGGCCGGTCACGAAAGGGCCGGTCAGCGGCTCGGCGATGGCGACGACCCGCTCGTCGAGACGGGTCACGGCGAACATCGAGTATTCCGGCGCGACCACCACGCGTGCCCCACGCTCGCGGGCCGCGCGCACGTGGTCGCGCAGCGCGGTGAGGTTGGCCGAGGGGTCGGTCGAGGGGGCGAACTGGACGACCGCCACGTCCAGCTGATCCGGGGTCCGGTCCTGATGTGCGGGCGAGTCGTGCAGTTGCATAGGTCTCACCGTATTGGGGCGGTGGCCGGGACGGCCAGCACGACGCAGTAAACTGCTGGTCAATGAGTACCAATCAGGTCGACAGCGTTCCTGGCGACGACGACAGGGACATCGACGGCCCGTCCTTCGCCGATCTCGGTATCGATAGCCGCATCCTCGCGGCCATCGCCGACGTCGGTTACGAATCGCCTTCGCCGATCCAGGCCGCGACGATTCCCCCACTGCTCTCCGGCGCCGACGTCGTAGGTCTCGCGCAGACCGGCACCGGCAAGACCGCCGCCTTCGCCATCCCGATCCTGATGGGACTGGAGGCCACCGGCCGGAGTCCGCGCGCCCTCGTGCTGGCCCCGACCCGCGAGCTCGCGATCCAGGTCGCGGAGGCGTTCGGCCGCTATGCCGCGCACATCCCCGGCCTGAACGTGCTCCCCATCTACGGCGGCCAGAGCTACGGCGTCCAGCTGTCCGGCCTGCGCCGCGGCGCGCACGTCGTGGTCGGCACGCCGGGCCGGGTGATCGATCACCTGGAGAAAGGCACGCTCGACCTGTCGCAGCTGCAGTACCTGGTGCTGGACGAGGCCGACGAGATGCTCAAGATGGGCTTCCAGGAGGACGTCGAGCGCATCCTCGCCGACACACCCGCGGACAAGCAGGTGGCGCTGTTCTCCGCGACCATGCCCGCCGCGATCCGCAAGATCTCCAAGCAGTACCTGCACGATCCGGTCGAGATCACGGTCAAGGCGAAGACCTCGACGGCCACCAACATCACCCAGCGCTGGGTGCAGGTCTCCCATCAGCGCAAGCTGGACGCGCTCACCCGGGTGCTCGAGGTCGAGTCGTTCGAGGCGATGATCATCTTCGTCCGCACCAAGCAGGCCACCGAAGAGCTCGCGGAAAAACTGCGCGCCAGGGGCTTTTCCGCCGCCGCGATCAACGGCGACATCGCGCAGAACCAACGCGAGCGCACCATCGGCCAGCTCAAGTCCGGTGCGCTGGACATCCTGGTCGCCACCGACGTCGCCGCCCGCGGGCTGGACGTGGACCGCATCTCGCACGTGGTCAACTACGACATCCCGCACGACACCGAGTCCTACGTGCACCGGATCGGCCGCACCGGCCGGGCCGGTCGCAGCGGCGAGGCGCTGCTGTTCGTGGCGCCGCGCGAGCGGCACCTGCTCAAATCGATCGAGCGGGCCACCCGGCACCCGCTGACCGAAATGCAGCTGCCCAGTGTGGAAGACGTCAACGCCCAGCGCGTCACCAAGTTCGGCGACGCCATCACCGAGAATCTCGGCTCGTCGAATCTCGCGCTGTTCCGCAAACTGATCGAGGACTACGAGCGCGAGCACAACATCCCGCTGGCCGATATCGCGGCTGCGCTGGCGGTCGGCTCGTACGACGGGGACAACTTCTTCATGGAGCCCGAACCGGAGCCGGTCGAGCGCCCGCAGCGCGATCGTCCCCTGCGCGAGCGGCCCACCCGGCGGTTCGACGAGGACCGGGGCGGCTCGCACCATCGGGTCAGCGGAACCGAGCTGGCGACCTACCGGATCAGCGTCGGCAAGCGGCATCGTGTGGTGCCCGGCGCGATCGTCGGCGCGATCGCCAACGAAGGCGGCCTGCGCCGCAGCGATTTCGGGCATATCAGTATCCGTCCCGATCACAGCCTGGTGGAGCTGCCCGCGCAGCTGCCAGCGGAGACGCTGGAGGCATTGCGGCGCACCAGGATCAGTGGTGTGCTGATCCAGTTGCAGCTGGACTCGGGGCCGCCGCAGCATCGCTCGTTCACCCGCGGCCAGCGCCGGGAGCGTGAGGGCGCCAAGCGACCGGAGCGCCGTAAGCCACGCTCCTGAACCAGGGAGGGTCGGCCGAGGTAGACGCATAGAAGACGCAGCAGGACGGAGTCCGTCCACAGCCCGCGCCGGGCCGAGCGAAGGCGAGGCAGCCGCCTAGCTACAGTGTTGCCGTCCGTGCGTAACGAAGCGCACACGGCAGCGGGTGTCCCGCGAAGACACAGGAGGGCCGCGTTTGTTCGTGTTCGGTGATCGTGTCGTCTGCACCGCCGTCGATCTCGTGCGCGCCGCGCACTGCGAGTTCGCAGTGCTGCGCGCCCTCGATACCGAACTGGGCACCCTCCCGGCCGGGTCCGGCATCGCCGCACCGGCGCCCGAACTCGCACCCGCAATCGCTGACGCTCGGCAACGCCGTCTCGCCGACTACCGTGCCCGCTTCGGCGGTGCGGTCGTGGAGATCGACCGGCCACCGGACAACCTGGGAGACCCGGCCGAACCCAGCGATGGAGTGAACGGTCGCGCATCGGCACGGATCGCGGCCCTGACGGCCGCACACAGCGACACCGTCGCGGCGCTGCGCGCGGGCGCTCACGTTGTCCACGGCGCGACCTTCTTCGACGGCCGATTCCATAGCTCCTGCGACTTCCTGGTACGCGCGGAGCATCGAGTCCGCTACACCGTGCACGGCTCCGCGCCCACGACGGCGGATCGAGTGGGCGCCGCGCTCGAACTCGCCGCCTGCGCCGCCGCCCTCGACCGTTCGGGCGCGCTGACCGCGCCTTTCGTCCGGCTGCACGTGGGCGAGGAGAGCGTGGCCCAGGCGCTGAGCGAGCTGCTTCCGGTGTACCGGGCGCGCAGGCACCGGGTGGAGCGAATCGCGGACGAGAAACTCGGCGAACTCCTGCCGATCCAATGGGGTGACCCGCGCTATCTCGCCTGCGGCCGCTGCCGCACCTGCACCGCGGCCCTGTCGGCCGCGCGCGACCTGCTGCTCGTGGCCGGAATGCCGTCGGCGGTCCGCGCTCGCCTGCGCGAAGCGGGCGTGAGCACCATCGATCGGCTGGCCGCCGCCGACGTCTCGGTGCCGGGTGCGCCGCCGCGCACCGTCACGGCGCTGCGTCGCCAGGCGGAAGTCCAACTTCAGCGCGAAGTTTCGGGCGAACCCAGGTATGCGCTGACCAACCCCACCGCGCTCGGTGCGCTGCCGCCGCCCTCCCCCGGCGACCTCGCGCTCACCATCGGTGGAGGCGGACAGATGCCCTGCACGGTCGAGATCGGCGGTCCGGACATTGTGCACCTGGCCCTGCGTCGGCCCTCCGACCCGGACGAGCCGGGCGGCGCCGCAACCGCGGAACGGCGCGCACTCGAGCAGGTGCTCGACTACCTGACCGAGCGGCGGCGGATGTATCCGGACCTGCACATCTATCACTACACCTCGGCGGTGCGCACTGAACTGCTGCACTGCACCGGGCAGCACGCCGTCGGCGAGGAGTTCGTGGACGAATTGCTCCGCGCGGGCGTCCTGGTCGACCTGTACCCGGTCGTCCGCAACACGATGATCATCGGGGAGCCGTCCTACGACCTGAGCACGCTGCGGCAACTGTGGCCCGATGCGGAGCATTCGCCCGCCGCGAGCGACGCCCACACCGTACTGCGGCTGCGCGATTGGCTGCTGGACCGCGCAGCCGAGCACCGCACCCAAGGTCGGACCGGAGCCAGTTCGTGGCCAACGGCGCCGGTCCTAGGCGAGGCGAAGCCCGCGCCGCCGTCAGGGCAGTCGTCGCCGCGGGCCGCCGCGGCGGAATACGCTGCGGAACCGAACGATGCACAGCCTCCCTTCGACCAGGCCGCGCAGCAGCGCCTCGAACCGCGGGCAAGAACCAGTTCGTGGGTGGCCGTCCGGGGTGAGCCGGAGTCCGCGGCGCCGTCACGGCCGTCGTCGCTGGAGGCTGCCTTGGCGGAATACGCTGCGGGACTGGGCGATTCCCTGCACCCCTCGGCCTTGATGGCCGCCGCGCTCGGCTATCACCGGCGCGAGCGGCAGCCGCTGTGGTGGGCACACGCCGACCGGCTGAGCCACCCGGTGGACGAATGGGCCGACGCGCCAGGGGTTCTCGTCGCCGACTGGGGCACAGTCGACACCAAATGGCATCGCCGCTCCGACCGCCCGGCCATGCGCCGGTATCTGACGCTGACCGGCCGGATCGGAACCGGCTCGACCGGCGCGGCGGGGCCTAGTGTGCTTACTCCCGGCACCACGGTCTACACCTTCTACGACCAGCCGCCACCCGCGGGCATGGTCACCACGGTCGGCCACCGGGCCACCGCGAGGGCGACGGTGCTGGGTTGCTCGGTGAACACCGAGTTCGACGACGCCGTCCGGCTGGAGGAACTGCTGCCCGAAGGCTGCGAACCCTACGACGAGCTGCCGACCGCCATCGCGCCCGATCTGCCGGTATGGGACGAAAACGCCGAACTCGCGGTCGAACTGGCGGCGCAGCAGTTGCTCATGACCCTCCCGGACACGCCACGGGAGGCGGTCTTCGATATCCTCGCGCGCCGCCCGCCCCGGCTCCATGGCGGCGCCAGGTTGCCCGAGGTGCACGGCGACCACGCGGCGGCCATCACCGCAGCCGTGCGCGCGCTCGACCGCTCCTACGTCGCGGTGCAGGGACCGTCGGGGACCGGGAAGACCTCGACCACGGCCCGGGTGCTCGAGCGCCTGGTCGGCAAGCACAACTGGCGGGTCGGCATCGTCGCGCGCGACCACGCGACCGTGGAGAACCTGCTCGACGCGATCGTGCGGGTCGGCGTGCTGCCGGAACTGGTCGCCAAGAAGGACGCGGCGGCCGTCGCCCCGGAGTGGGCAGTGATCGACGCCGCCCGCTATCCGCGTTTCCTGGACAACGCGATCAGCGGCTGCGTACTCGGCGGCACTCCGGCCGATTTCGCGAACGAGGATCTGGTGCCGCGCGAAAGCCTCGATCTGCTCGTGATCGCCGACGCGGGCCGGTTCGCGCTGGCCGACACCGTGGCCGTCGCCGCGAGCGCACGCAACCTGCTGCTGCTCGGGGATCCCGTGCCGTCCACCGCGCGCGGCACCCATCCGGCTCCGGTCGGCGAATCGGTACTCGGCTGGCTGGCCGAGGGGCGCCAGACCCTGTCCGCCGAGCGCGGCTATTTCCTGGACCGCACCTGGCGGATGCATCCAGCGGTATGCGAACCCGTCTCCCGGCTGTACTACGACGGGCGCCTGCGCTCCAATGAAACCGTCACGCTGGCAAGGCATCTGGACGGCGAGGAGCCCGGCGTGCGTACCGTCCTGGTCGACCACTACGGCAATGCCACCACCTCGCCGGCCGAGGCGCGCGAGGTGGTGCGCCGGGTCCGCGCGCTGCTCGCCATGTCCTGGACGATCGGCGCGACGACGCGCAGGGTACACCCGCACGACATCTTCGTGGTCGCGCCGTACGCCGCGCAGGTGGGGCGGATCCGGACCATGCTGGCCCGCGCCAAGATCGAGGACGTGCTGGTGGGCACGCCGGATCGATTCCGCGGCAGGGAAGCGGCGGTGGTGCTGCTTTCGATGACCACCTCCAGCCCAGCCGACGCCCCCTACGGCATGCGGTCGCTGTTGTCGCGCGGGCTGATCCGCGCCGCGCTGTGCCGGGCCATGTGGAAGGCGATCATCATCCGCTCACCGCTGCTGACCGAGTACCTGCCCGCCACCATGGAAGAGCTGGCCGATCTGGGCGCATTCCTGCGGCTGGGCTGACGACGGTCAGCCGAAGCAGACTCCCTCGCCGCGATAGGTCGGCACGGAGACGCGGGAGCCGTCGGCGTCGACGAGATGGAGCGTGTCGAACCGCTCGCACAGTTCACCGGCCTTCGCATGCCGGAACCACACCCGATCGCCGATCCGCAGTTCCGCCGCGCCCGCCAGCGGTGTCTGCACCTCCCCCGCTCCTTCGGTGCCGAGCAGCTTCAGTCCGCTGGGCCACACGGGTTTCGGCACCCGGGACGGCCCCGCCGGGCCGGAGGCGATGTAGCCGCCCGCGAAGACGGTGGCGATCTTGCGCGTGGGCCGCCGCAGTACGGAGGTGGCGAAATATAGGGCGGGCCTAGGGGTGAACGATCGGTAGTGGTCGAACAGCGTCGGCACGTACAGGCCCGATCCGGCGGTCACCTCGGTCACGTCCGGGTCGGCGACGCTGACTTCGATGGATCCGGTGCCGCCGCTGTTGACGATCTCCAGCTTGCCGGTCACCGAGCGGACCGCGTCGAGCACCTTCGCACGCCGCTTGGCGATCTCCGCCGCCGACGCCCGCTTCACCAGGCGCACCGCGGCATTCGCGTCGGGCAGCCCGGCGATCTGCGCCTCGTAGGTCATCACGCCCACCACGTCGAAACCACGGCGCAGCGCGTCGCTTGCCAAGGTGGCCGCCTCCTGTGGCTTGCGCACCGGGGACCGGCGGACACCGAGGTGCAGCGGGCCGATGCGCAGGGAGGCGTCCACATCCAGGCAGACCCTGGGGCGTACCCGGTCGGTGCCGAGGGCGGCACGGGTCAGGTCGAGTTGGGCGGTGTCATCGATCATGAGCGTGATCGATCGCAGCAGGATGTCGTCGGCGGCCAGCTCCGCCAGCGCGGCGCGGTCCACCGTCGGATAGCCGAGCAGGACGTCGCGCGCCCCCTGACGCACCAGCCAGATGGCCTCACGCAGGGAATAGGACATGATGCCCGCGAAACCGCCCGCGGCGGTGAGATCGGCGCCGAGGACTTCGGCGAGAACGACGCGACAGCGCACGGATTTGCTGGCTACACGCACCCGAACACCACCCGCGCGACGCACCAAGTCGGCGGCGTTGGCGCGCAGGACGGCCACGTCGAGGGCGGCCAGGGGCGGGTCCAGCTCGGCGGTGGCCGCGTGCAGGCCCGCGATCGGCGACGTCTCGGTCACCAGGACAACTCAACCATCAAACTGGTCGATCGTCCAGTATTTCCGGCGCGCTAGCGATCAATACCTTTCGCGGCCATGGCGCCGACCAGGTCGTCCAGCACCACCAGCATGGCCTCGTCGTTGCAGTCGGCCAGCCAGCGCAGAATGGCGCCCCGGACGAGCGAGACGACATAGGCCGAGATCGACTCCACCGGTTCGAGCCATTGCGTGCCCGACCGCTCGGCGCAGAGCTCGAGGAACGCGGCTACCTCGGTTTCCATCCCCTGGTAGGCAGCCGACGCGGTCGGGTCGGCAACTCGATCGGTCCCCATGTCCCAGCGGGCGCGCAGCAGCTGGACTGCCGCCTCATATGCTTCGATGTGCTTGGTCGGCGCCTCTGTGATCAACGGCCAGTACGCGCTGACCCCGGCATGCAGCAGCACCCGCAGCGCGCGAACCCCGGTGTAATCGAGCGTGGCCGCTGCCTCTTCGACCGCCGCGCGTATGGCAGGCCGTAGCCGGTCCTTCGTTATTACTTCTCCACCTGCGCTCAACGACGACTCCCTCGGCGAAAGAACTCGCGCACCTCGGTCGGCACGACTCGCTGAACATGGCGGGCAACTTCTGGAAAACCCCACGCTGCCCGGTCCAACGTTCATCAATGTTAGAGGTTTTTCCTGGTTTAGAAACGGGTTCATTGGGTATTTTCAGACTGAAAGAATGTTTTGTTACCCAACCGCGACGGCTATGCGATCACGCCGTGTCGCCCGGAATTCCCGCTACGACGGTGGATCTCAATCTCTCCCACCGGCCCGCACACCGTAGACAAGAGTACGGTTCGGACCTCCGGTGCCCAAAATCTCGTGACGCATCTCACAGTCCAACCCGCACAAATCGGTCAGCCTATCGTGTGGGGTTCGATCCGCGACCGACATCCTTTCGTTCCGTGGGGCCGATAACCTGGATCGGTGACTCTCTCGCCCCCTGCCGACTCGCCCCCTGCCGACCAGTACTTTCTCTCCGGCACCTTCAACTTCCGGGATACCGGCGGCCTGCGCACCGACGACGGCTCGAAGGTCCGCCCCGGGGTACTGCTGCGCTCGGCCCAACTGAGCGGACTCGACGAGGCCGGCCATGCCGCGCTGCGCGAACTGCGCGTCACTGACGTGCACGACCTGCGCGGACACCGCGAGATCGAGCACATCGGCGCCGACCGGCTGCCCGCGGACGTCCGGCTGGTTGTCACCCCGTTCGACTCCAGAATGGGCGAGGCACCGCCGCACGAGGCCACCGCGCGGACCGCCTACACACACATGCTCGAGGTCTACCGGATGTTCCCCGCGCTGCCCGAGGCGCACGCCGCCATCGCAGCGCTCGCCGAATCCATCGTGCGCGGCACCGGCGCCGTGCTTGTGCACTGTGCTGCGGGCAAGGACCGCACCGGCTGGGCCGTCGCCACACTGCTGCGCGCGGTCGGCGTCACCGAAGCCGATGTGCGGGCCGACTACCTGGAGAGCAACGGGGCCGTCCCCGCGCTGCGCTCCTTGATGACGACGAAACTGCTGGGCGGCGAGGAGCTTTCGGTAGACCTGCTCGGCGTGCGCGAGGAATACCTGGACATCGCCACGGTCTCGATGCGGGAACTGCACGGCGATCTGCGCGGCTATCTCGCGGCCGCCGGCCTGACGCCCGATCTGCTCGCGCGCATGCGCACGCGCATGCTGGAGTGAGCCGCAATCACTCGGCGGGCACCGCTTCCCGGCGCACCAAGCCGTCGGCGTCGATCGTCACCTGATCGCCGGTGTGGAACCAGGTTCCGGTGAACCGCGCCGCGGTGGTGGTCGGGTCGTCCCAGTAGCGTGGCGTGACGTTCGGCCCGCGGCACAGCAGTTCCCCGTGCCCCGCTGTCGCCTTCGGCCCCCACAGCGCCAATTCGGTACCGCCGAAAGGGAATCCGAGCACGGCGTCCGCGGCCGACGGGTCCGCCGCCTGCTCGGCGTCGTCCACCGCGAGGCCGATGCCGCTGGTCTCGGTCGCACCCCAGACCGACCACTGCCGCGCGGCCGGGAACACACTGCGCAGTTCGGTCGTGAGGTCGACCGGGGTGGCCGGCACCACGACGCGTTCGGCACGGTGACCGGCTTTGCTGATCCGCGCGACGCCCTCGGTGCACAGCCCCTCGGCGCGCAGCTCGGCCAGCTCGGGCACCAGGCCCGCGAAGATCCGCGGCGTCGCGGAGACCATGTCGATGCGCTCGGCCGCGATGGCCTCGGCCATGCCGCGACTGTCCCTGGCGAGCACGACCGTGCCGCCGACCGCGAAGGTCGGCAGAAGCTGATCGACACAGCCGCTGGCGTGCGCCAACGGCAGCAGCACCAGATTGCGCAGGCCATCGGTCGGCAGATCCAGCGCGGCGACCATGGAGCGCACCGCGGAGAGCAGGTTCTCGTTGGTCAGCTCCACGCCCTTGGGCGTGCAGGTGCCGCTCGTGTAGCACAGCAGCGCCAGATCACTCAGCGCCGCGCCGTCATCGATGAACGCGGCGCCGTCGGGCAGTTCGGTCTCGCCTCCTGGACGGCCGAGCACGAAATCGGCACGGCTGTCGATGATCACGCGCTCGGCCACCGCCTCGGGCAAGCCGTCGTGCACCAGCACCGGCACCGCGCCGCTGAGCAGAGCGCCGAGGAAGGCCTGCACCCAGCGCGCGCCCGAGGGCATGTGGATGGCGACCCGATCGCCGTAGCCGATCCCGTGCTCCTGCAAGCCGCCGGCGATCCGGGAGGCGGAGTGCCACAGCTCCCGATAGCTCAGGCGCGGGCCGCCGATCTCTACCACTGCCTCGCGGGTGGAAAACGCGTGGACCTGCAGATCCAGTAGCTCGGTCAGCGCCGGGGTGAGGTTTCCGTAGCGCAGCACCCCGTCGGCGCCTCGGGCTAGCGGGTTGTCCCAGACATGCGGGCCGGTCAGGGGGTATTCGACGAGAAACTGCGACATTCGTCCTCCGCGTGCCTCGAGTGAGCAGGCACTGCGACTATATGACTCGGGTCACAATCTCGCTGGGATAGGCGACGAACGTGTCCGACCTGTCACCGGCCGGCGTAGCCGGCCTTGCCCGGACCCACCTCGAGAAAACTGCGCACGGCGCCTTGGAGATCGTCGGTGCCGAACAGGGCGCCGGATACCTCCGGTGTCACCGAATCCGCATGTGCCACACCGCCGGAACGCCACGCCTCAATGATCCGCTTGGTCGCCGCGTGCGCCTTCGTCGGGCCGTCGGCCAGGCGGTGGGTCAGCTGCCGGGCCGCCGCGTCGACGTCGTCGTGCACCGCGTTCACCACACCCCACTCGGCCATCGTCGCCGCGTCGTAGAGGTCGCCGGTCATCACGAACTCGCGAGCCCGTCCCGACCCGGCGCGCTCGGCGAGACGCTGCGGGCCGCCCATCGACGGGGTAAGCCCGACCACGGTCTCCACCAACCCGAACTTCGCCTTCGGTGCCGCGAGCAGGATGTCGCAGGCGAGCGCGATCTCGAAGGCCGCGGTCAGGGTCAGCCCGTGCGCGACGAACACCACCGGGCACGGCAGCGCCTCCAGCGGGTGGATGATCTGCGCGAACAGCGTTTGCCACAACTCGGCGCCCTGCTCGACGGTCAGGCCGTCGAACACGTGCACGTCCACGCCGCCGGACACCACCTTGCCCTCGGCGCGCAGCAGCACCGCGCGCGGCGGTCGCGCGGACAACTCGGCGATATCGGCGATCAGCGCGCCCAGCATCGCCCGATCGAACAGGTTCAGCGGCGGATGGGCGAGGGTGAGGGTCGCCACCTCGGCGCCGGCGTCTGTGCGGTCGCGTTCCAGGCGGGTGGCCTTCGTTTCACTCATCCGGCCAGCCTAGGCGTACCTCCACCTTCGCTCCGGCCGTGCGCGGTCTGAGGACGGACTACGTCCGGCAGCGCCCATTCTGCGTACCCCCTGGCCTTCGCTCCGGCCGTCCGCGAGCTGAGGACGGACTACGTCCGACAGCGCCCACCAGGGGTTCGATCTGCGAAACTGTCAAGGTGACCAAGTCGGCTAGCGAGCGCGGTTCCTACGTCGAGCCCGGCGAGTTCAAGAGGGACACGAACTACATCACCACCCGGATCACGGCCGACGGCCGGGACGGCTATCCGGTCGAGCCGGGGCGCTACCGGCTCGTCGCGGCACGGGCCTGCCCGTGGGCGAACCGGACACTGATCGTGCGGCGTCTGCTCGGGCTCGAGCAGGTGCTCTCGCTCGGTCTGTGCGGTCCCACGCACGACAAACTCAGCTGGACCTTCGACTTGGACCCGGGCGGCGTCGACCCGGTGCTCGGCATCCCCCGGTTGCGCGACGCCTACCTGGCCCGATTCCCGGACTACCCGCGGGGCATCACCGTGCCCGCCATCGTCGACGTGCCGACCGGGCAGGTCGTCACCAACGACTACGCACGGATCACGGTGGACTTCTCCACCGAGTGGACCGACTACCACCGGCCCGGCGCGCCGCTGCTGTACCCCGAACCGCTGCGCGCGGAGATCGACGAGGTGAACCTCGTCGTGTTCCGCGACGTCAACAACGGCGTCTACCGGTGCGGGTTTGCCGGCGCGCAGGACGCCTACGACGCCGCCCATGACCGGCTCTTCAACCGCCTGGACTGGCTCTCGGAACGCCTTGCGGCGCAACGGTATCTGGTCGGCGACATGATAACCGAAGCGGACATACGGCTATTTACAACGCTGGTCCGCTTCGACGCCGTGTACCACGGGCACTTCAAGTGCAACCGGTCCAAACTCACCGAGATGCCGGTGCTGTGGGCGTACGCGCGCGATCTGTATCAGACCCCCGGCTTCGGCGACACCATCGACTTCGGGCAGATCAAGACGCACTACTACGTGGTGCACCGGGACATCAACCCCACCGGAATCGTGCCGAAGGGTCCCGACCTGGCCAACTGGTCGACGCCGCACGGCAGAGAAGCCCTCGGCGGCACACCGTTCGGCGACGGAACCCCGCCGCCCCCTCCACCATTGGCCGAACGCGTACCGGCGGTTCAGGCGCCCGCCTGACGTTGCCCGGCCATGTCCGCCGGTAGCCCAGAGGCATAGGCAGCCGACTGGTGGAACCGATCCGCCTGGGTACTTCGTTGTCATGACGAGCTGACGGCAACCGGTGCCATACAGTTCAACCCAGCAGACCGGAAGAGGAGGATGCCGCCGATGCTCAAAGGTGCGTTCGAGAAAACGGTGGTCGAGCTGCTCGATACCGGGTCACGCCTGCAAGCGCCCGCGGTCGCCAAGTACGTGGACCGGATCAGGCGCTCCCATCCCGACGAAAACCCCGCGCAGATCATCGAGCGCTTGGAGAAGCAGTACCTGCTCGCGGTGACCGGTAGCGGCAGCGCGGTTGGCGCGACCGCCGCGCTCCCCGGCGTCGGCACCATCGCCGCGGTCGCCGCGGTGAGCGCGGAAACAACCTTCTTCATGGAGGCGTCGGCGGTATTCACTCTCGCGGTGGCCGCGGTGCACGGCATTTCGCCGCAGGATCAGGAGCAGCGCAGGGCATTGGTGCTGGCCGTGGTGCTGGGCGAGAGCGGCATGGAGATCGTGCAGAAGACCGTCGGCAGCTCCGCGAAGAACTGGGGCACGGTGTTCGCCAACCGGATTCCCGGGCTGTCGAGCATGAATGATTCGCTGCTGAAGCGGTTCATCGTCCGGTTCATCACCAAGCGCGCCGCGCTGATGGCGGGCAAGGTGCTGCCAGCAGGCGTCGGCGCCGTGATCGGCGGCGCGGGCAACCGCGCGCTCGGCAAGGCCACGATCACCAACGCGCGCAAGGCATTCGGACCGCCGCCCGGCACGTGGCCCGCCGACCGGCACCTGATCATCGACGCCGATCCGCTCACCGCGATCGACCCGGCCAAGCCGCAACCTCCGGCCACCCCACGATGAGCGGGAGCCGTCCGGTCGCGTTCGCGGTCCGGGGATTGACCAAGCGGTACGACCTCGCGACCGCAGTGACGGACGTCAGCTTCACCGTGCCCTCCGGCGCCACAGCGGCGCTGGTGGGTCCGCGAGGGGCAGGCAAGACCACCATCCTGCGGGTGCTGCTCGGCCTCGGCGCCCCCACTTCCGGCACCACGTCCGTGGGCGGACCCGGCTCGGCCCGGCCCGACGCCGGGAGTTCCGCGCGGGTGGTCGGCGCCGTGCTCGCGCCACGCGGGCTGCATCCGGCTCGGACAGCGCGGGAGCACCTGCTGATCTACGCGGCCGCGGCGGGCCTCGTGGACGCGCGGGTGGGCGAGGTACTCGAGCTCGTAGGGCTGGACGAGTACGCCGCGACCAAGATCGGCAACCTGTCGATCGGGCAGCAGACCAGGCTCGCGCTGGCCACCGCGCTGCTCGGCGACCCCTCGCTGCTGGTGCTCGACGATCCGATGGACGGGCTCGACGCCGCAGAACGCGGCTGGTTGCAGGAATTCCTGCGCAGGCACACCCGCCGGGGCGGCAGCGCCCTGCTGTCCAGCGAGAGCCTCGCCGCCGTGCTGCCCGGAGCGGACCACCTGGTCGTGCTGAACGAGGGCACGGTGGTGTACCAGGGTAGCCCGGCTCGGCTGCGGCGCGGACATCCGGACCGGCTGGTCGTCGCCGCCTCCCCGCCCATCGCGCTGGCGACCATGCTTGCGGCACAAGGATTTACCGACGCGGTGATCCGCCCGGATGGCCGCCTCGCCGTCGCGGAGGCCACCGAAGCGCAGATCAGAGCGGCCGCCACCGCGGCGAAAGTGCGGATCGACAGCATCGTCTCCGACCCCATTCACCCCGACCGGGTGCTCGCGTCGCTGACCAAACCCACCGCGGCGCCGGCGCCGCACTATCCCGGCCTCACCGCGCCGCGCACCCAGCAACCGTCTCCGCTGCCCTACGGAATCCCACGATGATCGCTATCCTGCCCGCGGACCTGGTGCCGACCGTCAACTCCGAGATCCGCAAGGTCGTCACGATGCCGCGCGGCCAGATGCTCGCGGGCGCCGTACTCGCGATCGCGCTGATCGCGAGCATCGCATCGGCGGGCCTGGCCGGACCGCCGGACCCGCGTGGCGAGCCCGCCACCGGCGCGGCGACGATCGGGCTCTACCTCGGTCTCGGCGTGGTCGCGCTGGCGGCCGCCGTCTTCGGCGCGGTGGGCACCGGCACCGAGTACCGGTACCACACGATGCCGGTGAACGTGCTGTTCACCGCCGACCGCGATCGGCTGGCCGCCGCGAAGTTCCTGGTCATCGGGTGTTGCGCGGTGGCGGCGGGGGTGGCCGTGGAACTGGTCTCGCTCGGCGGCCTCTTCGGCGCGGGTCGCGACAAGATCGCAGTAACCGGCGAACTGTTCGCCGTGCTCGGCGGCGGGCTGCTCGCCGCGGTCTGCTGGTCGCTGATCGGCGCGAGCGCGGGCATCCTGGCGCGCTCCTCCGCCAAGTCGGTGGCGCTGTTGCTCGGCTGGATCGGGCTCGCCGAGCCCCTGCTGTGGCTCGTCAGCCGCGGTCTCGGCATCCCGGGCGTCGTGACCGTGCTGCCCGTATCCGCGACCGTCGGCACGATCGCCGTCGGTTCCTTCCCGGACAGCGATTTCCTCGCCCCCACCCCGGCCGCCGTCGTGGTCCTGCTGCTGTGGACCATCGGCCTCGGCGCCGCGAGCTGGTGGAGCCTGCGCACCCGCGACCTGTGACCCACGCCGGGAACAACGGCCTGTCGGTGGGCGTCGGTACCGTCGATGAAGAACGCGGTACGACGAAGGGGGCGAGCGGGCGTGGTGGACGGGGGCGGCAGACCAGGATGGATACGCAGGCTGTGGGCCGAGTGCCGGCCGCACCGCGCGGTGCTCGCCGGGATCGCGGCGGCGGTGCTCGGCGGCGCGGTCATCGAGACGGCCGGGCCGCTGCTGACCAAAAGGGCCATCGACGCGGCCGGTGTCGGTGACACGGCGGCGATCGGCGCCGTCGCGGGCCTGTTCCTGGTGCTGGCCGTCAGCCGATCCGCGGCCGGATTCGGGCGGAGGTTGCTGGCCGGACGGCTGTCACTGGACGTGCAGCACGCGCTGCGGGTGAATCTGCTCGGTTCACTGCAACGGCTGGACGGCATCGGCCAGGACACCCTGCGCACCGGTCAGGTGGTGTCCCGGTCGATCACCGATCTCCAGCTGGTTCAGGGCCTGATGGCGATGGTGCCGCTGTCGGGCATGGCGCTGCTGGAGTTCGTGCTCGCCGCCGTGGTCATGATCTGGCTCTCGCCGCCCCTGGCCGCCGTCGCGCTGCTGGTGGTGCCCGCGATCGGCCTGGTCGTCTATCGAATGCGCCCGCGGCTGCACGCGGCGACCTGGTCCGCGCAGCAGCGCGCCGCCGACCTCGCCCAGCACGTCGAGGAGACGGTCACCGGGGTGCGGGTGGTGAAGGGCTTCGGTCAGGAAGCCCGGATGGTCGACCTGCTGGAACGCCACGGCCGCACACTCTTCGCGGAGCGGATGCGTGCCGCGAAGATCGACGCCCGCTTCGCGCCGACCGTCGCGGCGATTCCACAATTCGGCATGGTCGCGGTCATCGCGCTCGGTGGACTGCTCGCCCTGCACGGCAGCATCGGGATCGGCACCTTCGTCGCGTTCGCCGCGTACGTCGCCGTCATGACCGGCACCGCGCGCATCCTCTCCTCGGTGATCGTCATGGCCCAGCTGACCAGGGCGGCGGCCGAGCGGGTGTTCCAGGTGATCGACACCGCGCCGGTCATCGCCGACCCGGATCGCCCGGTCGAGCTGCCGGACGGCCCGCTCGGCATCGAGATCGACGCGCTCACTTTCGGTTTCGATCCCGATCAGCCCGTTCTGCGCGAAATGGACCTGCGCATACGGCCCGGTGAGACGGTGGCCGTCATCGGCCCCGCGGGGTCGGGCAAGTCCACTCTCGCCCTGCTGCTCCCCCGGTTCTACGCACCGGACTCCGGCCACATCCGGCTGTTCACCGAAGCCGCGCCCGCCCCACTGCGCACCGACCCGGCGGATGAGTTCACCGTCACACGGAATGGCGCGCGCACCGCGACCCTCACGGCGGAAACCGTCGGTGTCGACATCGCCGACGTGCGCGCCGCCGACCTGCGCGCGGCCATCGGCGTCGTCTTCGACGATCCCTTCCTGTTCTCCGACACAATCGCCGCGAATATCGCGCTCGGGCGGCCGGAGGCCACCGACGAGGAGATCCGGCAGGCGGCCGTGCAGGCCGCGGCCGACGAGTTCATCGCCGAGTTGCCGGACGGATACGACACCGTGGTCGGCGAGCGCGGCCTGACCCTCTCCGGAGGCCAGCGGCAGCGGATCGCGCTGGCCAGAGCATTGCTGGCGCGCCCGCGCATCCTGGTGCTCGACGATGCCACCTCGGCGGTGGACGCGGTCACCGAAGCGGCGATCTTCGACGCGCTGCCCGACCGCGGCGGGCGGACCACGCTGATCCTGGCGCATCGCGAATCGACGCTCGCCCACGCCGATCGTGTGATCCGGCTGCCAGCGCCCGCCGGATACGTTGCCCCGGGGCCGGACATCACCCCGTCCGGGGCCGGGCACGGTCAGCCACCGGGTCGTTCCACCAGCGGCCGCTTCGCGGGCGCGGCGGCCGACGTGAGCGAGACCCCCGAACTACGCCGCACCATCGAGCGCCTGCCACCCGCCACCGAGCAGCCCGGCCTGGACGTAGAGCGTTTCCGCGAGCCCGATCCGCGCTTCGGGCTGCGCCGCATGCTGCGCCCGGTGCGCCGGCTCGTGCTGACGGTGATGGCGCTGCTGACGGCCGACGCGGTGATCGGCATCGCGTTCCCGCCACTGGTGCGCTACGCGATCGACGGGGGCGTACTGGGCGACAATGCCGCGGCACTGGTCCGCGCGACGATGTTCGGCGCGGTACTCGCCGCCGCGGGCTGGGTGGTCGGCGCGGCGACCACCGCACTGACCGCGCGGACCGGGGAACGGGTGCTGTTCGGCTTGCGGGTCCGCAGCTTCGCGCATCTGCAGCGGCTCGGGCTCGACTACTACGAGCGCGAGCTGTCCGGGCGGATCATGACCCGGATGACCACCGACGTCGACGCGCTGTCGACGTTCCTGCAGACGGGGGTCGCCACCACCCTCGTCGGCCTGCTGACGCTGGTCGGCATCGCGGTCGCGTTGCTGGTGATCGATGTCTCACTGGCTCTGGTCGTGCTGGCGACGGTGCCCGCTCTGGCGCTCGCGACGGTGCTGTTCCGGCGGGTGTCGTCCGTCGCGTACACCGTCTCGCGGGAGCACGTGTCGGCGGTCAACGCCGATTTCCAGGAAAACGTGACGGGGTTGCGCGCGGTGCAGGCGAACCGGCACGAGCCGCGTGCGGCCCGTCGCTTCGCGGAGTATTCGCAGCGGTATCGCGATAGCCGTTTGCGGGCTCAGCGGGCGATCGCGCTGTACTTCGCGTTCGTCGTCGGATGGGCCGATGTGGCGCTGGCCGCGGTGGTGTTCTTCGGTGCGCGCGAGGTCGCCGCCGATGCGACCAGCGCGGGGACGCTGGTCGCGTTCGTGCTGTATCTCCAACTGCTGTTCGGTCCGATCCTGCAGCTGTCCCAGGTCTTCGACAGCTACCAGCAGGCCAGGGTCGGTCTGCTACGGATCGGGAACTTGCTGCGCACACCGTCCTCGATCACCGCCGATCCGGCCGATCCGGTGCCGATCGCGGAGGGGCTGCGCGGCGATGTCGCCTTCGACAACGTCCGGTTCCGGTACGCGGGCAGCCGGGTTCCGGCCCTGGACGGCGTTTCCCTGCACATCCCGGCGGGCTCCACCCTGGCGCTGGTCGGGCCGACCGGCGCGGGCAAGTCGACCGTCGTCAAGTTGCTGGCGCGTCTCTATGACCTGCCCAGGGGCGAGTCGAACCATTCCGGCGGACATCCGAAGGAGCCGAATAGCCCAGTGTCGAACCCGGCGGAGTCCGCGATTCGGCACAGTGCCGCCGACTCCCAGAACGGCAACCGCGGCTCGGACCCCGGTGCCATCCGGGTGGACGACGCCGACATCCGCGACTACCGCCTCGCCGACTACCGCTTGCGGCTCGGCATCGTCCCGCAGGAAGCTCACCTGTTCAGCGGCGACGTGGCGAGCAACATTGCATTCGGGAAACCATTCGCGACCGCCGAGGAGGTCGCCGCGGCCGCCGCCGCGGTGGGCGCGACCGGCATGATCGCCGCCCTCCCGCTCGGTATGCGCCAGCCGGTCGGCGAACGGGGCCGCGGCCTGTCGGCGGGCCAGCGTCAGCTGATCGCGCTCGCCCGCGCCGAACTGGTCGCCCCGGACTTGCTGCTGCTCGACGAAGCCACCGCCACGCTGGACCCGGACGCCGAGGCATCGGTGCTGGCAGCGAGCCGATCACTGAGCCGCGACCGGACCACCGTGATCGTCGCGCACCGGCTCGGCACGGCCGCGCGCGCCGACCGGATCGCCGTGGTCGACCACGGCCGGATCGTGGAATTCGGTCCCCACGCGGAGCTGCTCGCCGCAGGCGGACCGTATGCCCGGCTGTGGGCAGCGGCGCGCGAGTCCGGGGGAATATTCTCGAGTACTGACGAGTCGTCACCTATGAGGTCGGGGGTGTCGGGTGGTCAGTGAATCCACCGATTTGCTGCTGGGCCTATCCTCAGATAGGGCGCATCGGCGCGCATCCGCTGATCCCCGTGCCGGGCACGTCACAAACGTCGCAGCGCGAAGAACGAAATGAGGCGAACACCTGCTGTGAGCAGCTCAACTTCCCAGTTCGGTCAGAACCAATGGCTGGTCGACGAGATGTATCAGAAGTTCAAACAGGATCCATCTTCCGTCGACGAGAGCTGGCATGAGTTCCTGGCCGACTACACGCCTGAGGCGGGTGGTGATTCCGGCAACAGCCAGACCGCCCCCGCGCCCGCGCAGGCCGCCGCTCCGGCTCCGGTCACCCCGGCCCCCCAGCCCGCTGCCGCCAAGCCTGCACCAGCCCCTGCGCCCGCGGCGCCGAAAGCGCCGGCTCCGGCCGCTCCGAAGCCCGCGACGGTGACCGCCCGCACTCCGCAGACCACCCCGGCGCCCACGTCGAACGCCGCGCCGACCTCCGGCCCGAAACAGGCCGACACCGCCACCGACGAGGCCAAGGTGCTTCGCGGCGCCGCTGCGGCCGTGGCGAAGAACATGGCCGCCTCGCTGAGCATCCCCACCGCGACCAGCGTGCGCGCGATCCCGGCGAAGCTGATGATCGACAACCGACTGGTCATCAACAACCACCTCGCCCGCACCCGGGGCGGCAAGATCTCCTTCACCCACCTGCTCGGCTACGCCATCGTGCAGGCGGTCAAGGCGTTCCCGAACATGAACCGGCACTACACCGAGATCGACGGTAAGCCGAACGCGGTCACCCCCGCGCACACCAACCTCGGGCTCGCCATCGATCTGCCCGGTAAGGACGGCAACCGCGCACTCGTCGTCGCGGCCATCAAGGGCTGCGAGGCGATGACGTTCGGGCAGTTCCACACCGCCTACGAGGACATCGTCCGCCGCGCTCGCGACGGCAAGCTGACCGCCGAGGACTTCTCCGGCGTCACCATCTCGCTGACCAATCCGGGCACCATCGGCACGGTGCACTCGGTGCCGCGCTTGATGAACGGTCAGGGCGCGATCATCGGCGCGGGCGCGATGGAGTACCCCGCCGAGTTCCAGGGCATGAGCGACGAGCGCATCGCCGAGCTGGGCGTCGGCAAGCTGATGACGCTCACCTCCACCTACGACCACCGCATCATCCAGGGCGCGGAGTCCGGTGACTTCCTGCGCACCATCCACCAGCTGCTGATCTCCGACGATTTCTTCGACGAGATCTTCCACGGCCTCGGCGTGCCCTACGAGCCGGTCCGCTGGCGCAAGGACGTCCGCGAGCGCGGCGTCGACAAGAGCGCCCGTGTGCTGGAGATGATCGCGGCCTACCGCAACCGCGGCCACCTGATGGCCGACACCGATCCGCTGCGGCTGGTCAAGGACAAGTTCCGCAGCCACCCGGACCTGGATGTCACCCAGCACGGCCTGACCTTGTGGGATCTGGACCGCACGTTCAACGTGGCGGGCTTCCACGGCCAGGAGCGGATGAAGCTGCGCGACGTGCTGTCCATCCTGCGCGACGCCTACTGCCGCCACGTCGGCGTCGAGTACACCCACATCCTCGATCCCGAGCAGCTGCAGTGGATCCAGGACCGGGTCGAGCAGAAGCACGCGAAACCGACTGTCGCGCAGCAGAAGTACATCCTGAACCGGCTGAACGCCGCGGAGGCCTTCGAGACCTTCCTGCAGACCAAGTACGTCGGGCAGAAGCGCTTCTCGCTGGAAGGCGCCGAGGCCGTCATCCCGATGATGGACGCGGTGATCGACCAGTGCGCCGAGCACAGCCTCGACGAGGTCGTCATCGGCATGCCGCACCGCGGTCGCCTCAACGTGCTGGCCAACATCGTCGGCAAGCCGTACTCGAAGATCTTCACCGAGTTCGAGGGCAACATGAACCCGGCCGGTGCGCACGGCTCCGGCGACGTCAAGTACCACCTCGGCGCGCACGGCACCTATCTGCAGATGTTCGGCGACAACGAGATCGAGGTCTCGCTCACCGCCAACCCCTCGCACCTGGAGGCGGTAGACCCGGTCCTGGAGGGCCTGGTGCGCGCCAAGCAGGACCTGCTGGACAAGGGCGACGGCCCGGAGGGCTACTCGGTCGTGCCGCTTATGCTGCACGGTGACGCCGCGTTCGCGGGTCAGGGCGTGGTCGCCGAGACGCTGAACCTGTCGGGTCTGCGCGGCTACCGGGTCGGCGGCACGATCCACATCGTGGTGAACAACCAGATCGGCTTCACCACCGCGCCGGAGAACAGCCGCTCCACCGAGTACTCCACCGACATCGCGAAGTTCATCGGCGCGCCGATCTTCCACGTCAACGGCGACGACCCGGAGGCGTGCGACTGGGTGGCCCGTCTGGCGGTCGACTTCAAGCAGAAGTTCCGCAAGGACGTCGTGATCGACATGATCTGCTACCGCCGTCGCGGCCACAACGAGGGCGACGACCCGTCGATGACCCAGCCGTACATGTACGACGTCATCGACACCAAGCGCTCGGTCCGCAAGGCGTACACCGAGAGCCTGATCGGTCGTGGCGATATCTCGCTGAAAGAGGCCGAAGACGCGCTGCGCGACTACCAGGGCCAGCTGGAGCGGGTGTTCAACGAGGTCCGCGAGCTGGAGAAATACTCGCCGGAGCCGAGCGAGTCGGTCGAGGGCGACCAGCCGGTGCCCGCGACCGTTATCACGGCCGTGGACAAGACCGTCCTGCAGCGGATCGGCGACGCGTTCCTCGGCGTGCCCGACGGCTTCAACGTGCACCCGCGCGTCAAGCCGGTGCTGGAGAAGCGCCGCGAGATGGCCTACGAGGGCAAGGTCGACTGGGCCTTCGCCGAGCTGCTCGCGTTCGGCACGCTGATCGACGAGGGTCGCGCGGTGCGCCTGACCGGTCAGGATTCCCGCCGCGGCACGTTCACCCAGCGGCACGCGGTGATCATCGACCGCAAGACCGCCGAGGAGTACACCCCGCTGCACAACATCGGCAGCGAGAACCCGGGTTGGTTCGCGGTGCACGACTCCGCGCTGAGCGAATTCGCCGCCGTCGGTTTCGAATACGGCTACTCCCTGGGCAACCCCAACGCCCTGGTGTTGTGGGAGGCGCAGTTCGGTGACTTCGTCAACGGCGCGCAGTCCATCATCGACGAGTTCATCTCCTCCGGTGAAGCCAAGTGGGGCCAGCTGTCCGACGTCGTGCTGCTGCTGCCGCACGGCCACGAGGGCCAAGGCCCGGACCACACCTCCGGCCGCATCGAGCGCTTCCTGCAGCTGTGCGCGGAGGGCTCGATGACCGTCGCGGTGCCGTCCACCCCGGCGAACTACTTCCACCTGCTGCGCCGCCACGCACTGGACGGCATCCGCCGCCCGCTGATCGTCTTCACCCCGAAGTCGATGCTGCGCAACAAGGCCGTGGTCTCGGACCTGAAGGACTTCACCGAGAGCAAGTTCCGCTCGGTCTTCGACGAACCCGCCTACGAGCAGGGCATCGGTGACCGCGGCAAGGTCAAGCGCATCCTGCTGACCAGCGGCAAGCTCTACTACGAGCTGGCCGCCGAAAAGGCCAAGCAGAAGCGCGAAGACGTGGCGATCGTCCGGATCGAGCAGCTCTACCCGCTGCCCACGTTCCGCCTGAACGAGGCCCTCGCCGGCTACCAGAACGCCACCGACCTCGTCTGGGTCCAGGAGGAACCGGCCAACCAGGGCGCCTGGCCCTTCTTCGGCCTCAACCTCCCGGAAGTCCTCCCCGACCGCCTCGGCAAACTCCGCCGCATCTCCCGCCGCGCCATGTCGGCCCCCTCCTCGGGGTCCAGCAAGGTCCACGCGGTGGAACAGGCGGAGATCATCGCCGAAGCGTTCGAGCCGACGGCGTAGTTCCTGATCTGAAAACCGGGCCGAATCACTCTCTCTCACAGAGCGATTCGGCCCGGTTTCGCGTTTTCCAAGGAAGCGGTTCCCGCGAATCCAACCCGTCATCACCGCGCCCCACGCCATCCGAGCCGCTCTACAACTCCGGTATGGGCATCCAGAAATGTCGTCCAGGCCCCGGCCTGAAAGCCGGGGCCTGGCCAGTTCCGACGATCAGGACGGCGCGAGCGCTTTCATCAACGCAGCGGCAGTAGGCTCGTCGATGCACGTCGGCTTACCACCGTTATCGGAGTGGAATGCACCGCCTTTGGTGTTTCCGGTGAAATAGCACAACGGGAACGCCGGTCTGCCTTCCGGGAAGGTCAGCGGCGGAGCGAGACCGTCGAGAGTCTCGTCGCGCAGTGTCCGCAGCCCCTTGACCACATCCGCGCTCGTCGAAGACGGAGAGAGGTTGGCGGCTTTAGCCGCAGCCAGGAACAGCTGCCCGCCTGCCCACGGCCACAGCAGCGGTGAGCTGAAGTCCGCACTGTCCCGAAGCCCGGGAATGTATTTCTCGAGGGCGTCATTGAAGTCCTTGACAGCCGCGATCGATTCGTCGGTGTACAGCGCATTGGAGCCCGCGAAGATGCTGCCCTCGAAGTTCGGGTCCTTCGCCCACCCCTTCTGGAGGGCCGTGCCAAGAGGAGCCTGCACCGGTTTGTAACCTTGTTGCGCGCACGATGCCGCGATACGCGAGATCGCCTCGACCGAGACAGCGGAGAAGAGGGCGTCGACACCCTTGTCCTTGAATGCCAGGCAGGGAGCGATGTAGTTCGGCGCGGCGATCGCGACTTTCTCCGCCGCGAACCCCAGACCGGCCTGTTTCGCCATCGGATCGAGCATCTGCGGCAACTGCTCGCAGACCGGGATCTCAGCGCAATAGAAGACGCCGAGGGTCTTCGCGCCCGCCTTCTTGGCCTGGGCGACCTCCCCCAGCATCAGCACCGGCAGCGTGGTGCCAGAGGCGAAGAAGTTCGGATCGGTGATGAACGGGGCGTCGACCGGCTGTCCGCCGATGACCGGAATGCCCTTACTGGTGACGTAGCTTTGCCAGCTCGAACTCACCAGGCTGGTTTGGCCGACGATGGCGACCACCTTGTCCTGTTCCACCAGCTTCTTCGCGACGGCCAGCGCCGTGGTCGGATTCTGCTCGTCGTCATAGGAGATGACCTTGACCGGGTGCCCATTGATTCCACCACGATCGTTGACCCACGACGCCCACGACTGCAGCACGTCGCCGGCGCGTCCCACCGATCCGGCGGCCGGGCCGGTGCAGCTGCAGATCGATCCGATGAGAATCGGATCGCTCGTGAGCCCGCCGTCGGACACCTTTACCGGGCCGATGGATGTGGACCCGTCGTTCGTCGAATCGGCGGAACACGACGTGAGCGCGAGCGCTGCCGCCAGCACCGGCGCCACGCACCACAGAAACCTTCTCTTCTTCATTGCTCCACTCCTCTGTGGATACCGAATATTCGCTACGCCCATGGCCCGGCAACAGCTCCGGGTGGTGGGTGTCCCGCCGGCGATGCCGGCAAGTCTGTGCGGTCCCCGTCCATCCCGAGATAGCTCCGCAGCACGGCATCTCGGTCGATATCCGCGGTGGGTCCGGCGAACGCGACCGTTCCGCGGCTGAGCAACACCACGTGGTCGGCCATCGTCAGGGCGTGGTCGACGTACTGCTCGACCAACACGATCGCCGCGCCGGTGGTACGCAATTCGCGCAGCGCCGTGAAGATCTGATCCACAACCAGCGGCGCCAGGCCCATGGAAACCTCGTCGAGCAGGACAACCGCCGGATCGGCCAGCCACGCGCGCGCCAGCGCCAGCATCTGCTGTTGCCCGCCGGACAACGAGCCTGCCCGCTGGTCGAGCTTCCCTCGCAGCGCCGGGAAGACATCGAGAGCCTCGTCGGCGCCACCTCGGTGCCACGGAGGTGCCAGCAAGCGAAGGTTCTCCCGGACCGTCAAGTCCGCGAACACCCCTCGGTCCTCGGGGATCAAGCACAGGCCCGCGCGGGAACGGCGTGCAGGGCGGGCGCGGGTCAGGTCGGCCCCGCCGATCGACACAGTCCCCGATCGAGCCCGGAGTAGCCCCGAGGCCACCCGCAGCAGCGTCGACTTTCCGGCGCCGTTCGGCCCGAGCAACGTCACGACCGACCGAGGTGGAACCGCCAAGTCGACGTTGTGAAGCACGATCGTGGAGCCGTAACCTGCCGTGATCGAGCGCAATTCGAATACGAAATCGGAGCGGGTCATGCTACGGGTTCCTCCAGCCGGCGTTCGTCGGTGTCCGGCTCGCCGAGGTAGGCGTGCTGCACCACCTCGGAAGCCCGGACCTGCGCCGGGGAGCCCCGGAATATCAGGTGACCGAAGTCGAGTACGAAGATCTCGTCGGAAATTTCGAGCACCAGCGACATGTCATGCTCGACCAGGATGATTCCGACGCCGCGTGCGGCGACGGCATGGCGCAGAATCTGCCCGAAGCGTGCGGTCTCCGAACGATCGAGGCCCGCGCTCGGCTCGTCGAGCAACAGGATCCGATACGGCCCGGCAAGACATCGGGCGAGTTCGACCAGTCTTCGCTGCCCAGTGGACAGTGCGCCGACACGAGAATGCGCGATCGATTCGATACCGCACAACGCCATGGCGGAAGCCGCCGCGGTGCGCGTCTTGCGGTAGTGCTCGGGAGCCGCGACCAATTGGGCCAGTGGATTCGCCCCGGCAAGTGGGCCTTCGGCTCCTATCGCGACGTTCTCGGCGACAGTAAGGGAATCGAACAGCTCTGTCCGCTGAAACGTTCGCCCGATGCCGAGCCGCGCCCGGTGTGCGGTTGACGCTCGGCTGATCACCCGGTTCTGCAGTCGCACCTCGCCATCGGCCTGGACAAGCCCGGTGCAGGCATCGAACGTGGTGGTCTTGCCCGCCCCGTTAGGGCCGATGAGTCCGACGATCCGCCCGGTGCGCGCCTCGAACGAGAAGCCATCGACGGCCACCACACCGCCGAAGCGAACCGAAAGATCGCGAACCGCCAGCTCCGTCGCGGGCTGCGCGGTGGACGTTTCCGCCGCGACGACCGCCGATGACCGGTCGCGGCGAAACGCGCTGTCCAGCCAGGACCGGATCGGTCCGGGAACCTCCAGGCGGCTCGCGGTGGCGGCACGAAGCACTACCAGGACGCCGAAGACGACCTGAAGCCACTGCGACATCCCGGCGACCGCGACATAGGACGGCACCAGGACCAGCGCCGCCGCGGCCAGCAGCGAATACCACGGCTCCCGGCCCACCACGATGACGATGACAGCGAAGTAGGTGACCGACAGCAGCGGCTGGTAATCGATCGCGGAGGCGGTGGTGCGGGCCATTCCGGCGAGTGCGCCACCCAACGCCGCGAGGAATGCCGAAACGCAGAAGACGAGAACGCGCGTGACTTCGATCGTGACACCGTTGGTTCGCAACGCGGTCGGCGATTCCGCCAGACCCCGGAGCAATCGTCCGAGCCTGCTCTTGTCCAGCGCCACTACCAGCAGGGTGCCCACCGTGGCCAGCACCAGCACGAGCCGGTAGAACGCCGGGTCGGTGTCGAGCCCGAATACGCCGGGGCGCGGCATTTTCAGGCCGAGACCACTCGTGCCGAACATATAGGGCTGGGAGTAGAACATCACTTGTAGCACCACGCCGAATCCGAAGGTCGCCAACGCCAGATACAGGCCGCTGAGGCGAATGGCTGGAATCGACAACACCGCCCCGATCGGCACGACCACGAGTCCGCACCCGATGAGCGCGAGCGGCCACGGCATCCCCCAATCGACGGCGAAGTGCGAGAACGCGCAGGCGCCGATCGCGGTGAACGCCACGTGGCACAGCGAGACTTGCCCAGACGTACGGACCAGCAGGCCGAGCGACAGGAAGACGAGCGTCATCGCAAGGACCGCAGTCCAATCCGTCAGGTGGATCCCTGCGAACGACGGAACCAGCGCGAGCACCACCAACACGGCTGCCGCGCCAGCGGATTGCAACGCCGGCGGAGCAGTCCAGCCGGATCGGATCCGCCGGACCGCCCGGTCGCGGTCCGACAGGTAGCGACGCGGCATGACCAGCAACACGAGGAACAACGCCAAGAACGGCAATGCGGCGGGAACCCCCGCGGCCAGCCCCGTGGTGAAGTAGCGAGTGGCCAGCGCGGCGAGCACACCGATGAGCAATCCACCGCCGAAACTCCACGGCAGACTGGTGAATCGGCCGATAGCCGCCGCTCCGAATGCCTGGACGACCAGCAACGTCAGCTGCATGGGATCGAGCGGAATCAACGGCGCGAACAGCACCCCGGACAGCGACGCCAAACCCGTGCCGACACACCAGGCCCATCGTCGGGTGCTCACCGGGCTGGTTCCGGCCAGGTCCAGCAACGGCGCATTCCCGACGACCGCTCGCATTGCGATACCACGTCGGGTGAACCGCAGCGCGGCCGACAACGCGGCGGTCGCGAGCACCGCGACGCAGAACGTGGTGACATCCGACCACTGCACCTGCACACCGAAGGCGGCGAATCCGCCCTGCGGCAGGAAGACCGGCACGATGCGCGTCGTCGTCCGCCCGTAGAACAGCGTCACCCCCGCCTCGACAACCAGCAGAATGCCGACCGTCGCAGCGATCCGCAATTCCACTGTCGCCCGGTCGACGACACGGGCCAGCAACTCCAGCGCCAACCCCAAGGCCGGACCGACGCCGAGAACACACACCGCGGCGGCGAGCTGCCAGGCGACGCCATTGACGACGTGCAATGAGTAGAACGCGTACGCCGACACCGTAGCCATGGCACCGTGGGCGAAGTTGAAAACTCCCGACGTCTTGTAGGTGAGCACCAAACCCACCGCGGCCAGCCCATAGACCGAGCCGGATACGATTCCCGCGATCACGAACGGCAAGAGATCTGCCACGATGTACTCCAATTTTCCCTGATCACCGACACTGCGAGACCGTGCGGATGCGTCGGCGCGGTCGTGCCCGACATGGTCGGCTGCTGATCGAGCGATCACCCGCACGGAAAAGGGCGTCAGCGCTCTTTGGTATAAATGGTTCTGTCGGTGAACAACTGGACGATTGACTCGGTCATGCCGTCTCCGGGGATTCGATGGAACAGATGACACGCACTGGGGTGAACGCGTGCCAGCCAGTGTTGATCGTTGTCCAGCGCCACACCATGCAATCCCGTAGCTTCTGCCTCGCAACCGAATCCGACGGCACCAAAACGTAAGCCGGACGGCGAGGCCGATGGTTCAGCCGCCGAGTTCAGCTATCAGCCGAGCGGCCAACCGCGTGACCTCGTCCAGATCGAGATCGCCGATCCCAGGGTCGCGGCGTGTCCGTGGCAGAGCTGGAGACCAGCGGCTCCCCACCGCCGATCAGTTCAGGTCCGCCCCGCCCATGGCGGCGGTAACTGAACACCGACCGGTGAGTCGAGGAGCTAAACTGATCACGAACACCACTGTGGGCCATGGGGATCGAGCCTTGCTCCCTTCGGCCCGGCGCGCGGTGCGTACACTTGACATGAAATAAGTGGGGGGACAATGCTAATCGTGCGTTGCAGCGTCCGGCACCTTCCTGGCGGGGACCGATCGATAGCTCGAACCAATGCCCGCCCTGCCTGGGTGCCCCGGAGGCGGCATGGATAACTTCACGGCCGACTTGTCCAGCCTCGCGGGCTTCAAGCTGGATTTGCAGGACCTCGGGACAAATTTTTCCTCGAACGCCTCACGCCTGCTATCAGCCATGTCGCTTCCCACCGGGTCGGCCGGACTCATGGCTACTCTCGCATCGTCGTTGGCGAAGTTTCACAGTGCCATATCCGTAGCGCAGCAACGTGATCTAACGGCTCTCGGTACCCTGGGTACCAATCTTGCCACCGCGGAAACCAGGTACCGAGCGAGCGACGATACGTCCGCGAACGCGCTTTCAGCGGCATCGGCGAACACTTTCGGAGACCAGGGCGTATCCGGTCGATCAGACGATTTCCAAGGCGTCAGCCGCTTCACAGGGTTGCAGCAGCCCAACCTGCCTGAGGTTCAGGAAAATCAGTACGCTGTCCGCCAGGTGGTTACCGCCGGTATCGAGTTGATCTCGCCATACGATGAACCGTTGAGCCAAACGATCGGCATCAAGCCCGCAGCGGACTACCTTTCCCCGCTGGTGGCGGACTGGGAAGCGCTGCAAGCCATCGGCAAGCGGATCGGCTTGCTCGGAATAAACGACTATGTGGCCTCAGAAAATCTGTCCAGCGGAACGAGATGGCTGCAAGGCAAGTGGTCCGGGGACGCTGCCCAGGCCTTCGGCGCAATCGCGGGCAGCCTCGGACAATCGGTGGCCGGGCGCAGCTCCGATCTGGAGGCGGTGTCGAAGATCGTTGAGAACGGCGCGGCCTGTCTCGAGCGACTCGTATACAACCAGGCTATGGGGCTCAGCGGAGGACTTGCGCAGTCGATGCAATTCCTCGGTTTTACGCTCCCGCTGGGAGTGTGGGCGCAACTGATAAATAAACCCATGCAGGCCTCTATGGAGTCCGAGATAGTATCAGCGGTCGATACGCTGAAGAAATCAGCGGAGTCCAGACGGAATGCGATCACGACAATTATCGAACGAATGTCCCAGGCATTGGATTACACGCCCGGGCGAGCAGTCCCGTCGTTCAATACGAGTGAATTCGAGGTTCCAGCCAAGGTGGTTGTCGATTTGGGTGTCACACGATATGGATTCGGCAACAATGTGTGGTGGGAGAGCAGCATTGCATCCGCCACCTGATCCGCCGATTCCGTCGAGCCATCCAAAATTCGGATCGGATACGAGCGTTCTGAACAGATCGGAAGCAGGGCTGATCAGTGCAACTACGGCGCCAGCCGTACTTGCTTATTTCGACAGCAAGGGGTACGAATTTGCGGCAGATATCTTCGGAGCATACCTGGGCAACAACGGCCCCGACTACGAGTATATAATCAATACACGATACGTCGAGAAAGTTGTCAAGACGCGGGCGGTCGCCGGAAAGGCCCAGGAGCAGCTGGATTTCATTAAGAGGGAAGCCAAGCGAAACGCAGATCGGGTCGGAGTGTGGCAAGAGATCACATCATCTTGGGAGCCGGTCCGGGTAACGGATGACTCTGATGTAACATTGGCGCTCGGAGATTTCTCGGTTGCGGTCGGAAGCGACGTCAAGGTGCAATCCGCCGAGGGCCAGCCGCTTTTTGCGGAGATACGGTACCGTATATACATCTATGACCTATACGATTTCGACAAGTCGGCGGAATGGTCAGGAGACATCGAACTATCTGTCAAGAAGGGTCTCAATCACGATATGAGGCAATTGGAGGAAGCTGGCTGGGCGCGCAGTTTCAAAGCCCGTGGCGACACTCAATTCCTCGGGGGATACACGTGGTCTGGAGCGATTTGATGACGGCGATCCGAGCCCGTAGTCGCATGCAAATTAGCGGGATATCGATGCTGGCGGCCCTTCTCGTTCTCACTGGCTGTGGCACGTCCGACTCCGACCCGTTGGACGATATGAGCAAGTGCGGAAATATACATTTCCCGGATAACGCGCGCGTGGTTGCGCACCGCAGTGAAGAGCTGTTCGGCGGAGATCGAGTGGCAGAGGCTGTCGTCGACCTCCCGCGCGGCGAGCTGGACTCCTTCAAGACGCTGTCCCATCTCGGTCAATTCGAGGCGGGAGCAGTGCCTAGCTACTGGAAGGAATTCTACTGGCAGAATATGCGGGACAGCGGTGTAGCAGATGCACTCCAGGACGACGCCAGAAATGAATATTTCAAGGAGTCCGATGGGAATTCCGGGCGATGGTTGGTAGTTCACGATCTCGGTGCAGACAAGACCCGGATCTTCGCTCGCGCGTCATGTTGATAGACACCTGTGCCGATATACCGATACGGCCGAAAATCGATGCCAATCCGCGGCGAGCTCATCGCATAGACTGTGGCGGATTCATGTTCAATGCCGGACACGTCGAGGTGTATCGGCCCAGGGATCGCCGTATTTGTCGTAGGGATTGCCAAGTTCCACTAGCCGCTGCTCACCCCTCTCCACGAGATCGGCCCGGAACACCTCGTTGGATCCGATCTCGCTTTCGGGGATATCCAGATATCCGCTGACGTTGTTGTATCCGTGAGCAACACGTTGCAGCGCTTCGTCGATCGGAACATCCCATGACTCCCACGATCGCCCACCGCCGGGGAATGCCCCGAACCGGATATACCCCTTGATTGCAAGCTCCCGGATAATGTCCAGGACGTTCGCCCGCGAATAGTTTTCCGGGGTAATCTTCGCTACCATTCCATCGAAGGTGGCGATTGCAGCCCAATCATCGGACAACTCGTACAGAAGGAAGTGCTCAAGTTTCTCGTTCATCGCTTCGGTATATGCACTTTCACTGGTTCAGGATTTCCGGGATACTTGATGTCGATCGTAACACCACCTGACTTACTTCCGTCTCTGATCCGTATCTCAGTACCGTCAGGAAGCCGACTACCTTGTCCAGGGTAGGTACCGACATCCATCGGTTCACCTTTTCGCGTCAATTCTTCGTAAAGTTGACGAATTTCTTCACCAGTTTCCACCTGCCGGTGTGGTTCAGTCTTGCCAGGTTGCGTACGGGAATTGACGAGAGATTCAACCTCTGCGGCGCGGCTCGGCGCACCGGCGCCGGGTGTACCGCCTGAATCCTCCGATTTCGTTTGCTCGTCATTATCGACGAAAACCCGCATCTGCATGATAGCGGCGAGTTTCGCCGTTATGACTGTTAGATCGTGTGGAACCGCCTGGAACGCCGCGTAGGCCGCGGTTACACCGAGAATGGTGAACAGGCGGCTCGCCGTTATCGCGTTGCGGATGGCGAGGGCAGCGCGGGTGACCGCAGCAGCGAATGCAGCGGCACCGGCCGCTCCTTCGGCTTCAGCCGGACCCGCAGACGCGAGGCCTGCTGTCGCGACCATTGTGATACCGATGACGACCGCAGTGACGGTGACAGTGAGTGCGAGTTCGCGTTTGAGATCACCCGGTTTGGTATCAACGTCACTGCGAGCCTGACCGAGCGCAACCTGGTGGGCACCGACTGGTTGAGCGATTGCCGTGGAGTTCTCGGCGAGTTGCATCGCGCCGGTGTGCAGTGTGTGGAGGTGCCCTTGCATTTCGGTTATTTCGTCCGACTGCAGGTGGTCGAACAACGCCGAGATCGCCTTGACTCGCCCAGCCGCGCCGGTGACGTGTGCATCGTTGGCGTAGGTGTTCCAGGCGGTGGCGGCAGTGGAAAGTTTGTCAGCGTGCCCGTCCGGAAGTTTCATACCAACTTGCTCGAGCAGCCGGGGAACGTTCGTCTCGAGACCTGGTCCGTTGCTACCGGCGGACCGAATCACGGGCAACACAGTCTGCACCGGCCGCGACACCGGCACAGGTGCCGTTGGCGCCGGCCCTTTGTCCGCAGCCTTATTCGCCCGCCAGTTGGCGAGTGCGTGGTTGTATCCGCTGGCGTTCAGGACGTCACCGAACTTGAACATCGCCGCGGCGAACGTGTCTGCCGCCCGGACCAACTCACCTGTATGTTTGTCGTAGTCAGCAGCCCACTGGGCGACCCCGTCGTAGTGACCGGCCATGCCTCCGAGCCCCGCAAGCTTGCCACGCAAGGATTGCGCCGTCGTCTCGGCATCATGGGCGAGTTCGTGACACTTTCGGGCCGCGTCGTAGTAGACCTGTGGATCTACCCGGATCTGCTGAGGCGGGGCCACGGCCTCAGCTCCGCATCATTTTCAGGTTCGTGTCGACAGCGGCAATGTAGTGGCCGTGGGCGGCTTTCGCCGCATCACTCATGTCACGAATGCCCTCGGCGAACTCCCGTGCCCCAGTAACCCACTGCTGGTGTGCATCCGAATATCCCCGGGAAGCAACACCTTCCCAGCCTGAACCCTGCAACGTCGCGACGCGGTCATCGATCTCGTCGAGATGATCTGCGATGAACCCAGCCAAACCCGTCAGGCGGGTGATGATCTGCTCGAGCTGGCCCAAATCGACTGCAAAAGGGCTAGTCACGGCAGATCCAAACTGGAACCCGACAAACCATCGGCGTTCGTCTGGTCCCGGCGCTCGTACGTGTCGGCGGTAACCCCGAGCTTCTCGGCCAGGCCAGCCAGTGCAGTCATGATCTGCGATCCGCCGTCGCGCACTTCGCTCCACCCCGCAGCGAACCCAGCCGATGCATCGCCTGTCCATCCGCTCGTCGTGAGCGCGTCGACCTCCCGAGCGACGGAATCCAAAGCGCCCTTGAGCATATCCGCGATTCCGTACACGTAGTTGCCGACGTCACGAACCTGATCGGGAGCAACTGAGAGGCTCTGGCTAGAGCTAGGCATCCCCCCTGGAGTACTCATGTCACGACACCCTACGGTAGATGGTGCACTCGGGTCCACGCCCGGACGGCGACCGCCAGATGCGCCGTAACCCCGGCGTGGACGTTCATTGCTGCATCTCGGTTGTAGCGCGACCCGCCAGCGGGTACCACCGCACCCCGCCCCACGGTACTCGCGGCCGCGATCACATCTTGCCCATCGACCCAGCCGAATGCAAAGCGCAGAGCCAACATCTGCGGTATGACAGACGGGTTCGATGAGCTGCATTGGGAGGGAGAGGCGAGCTCATGTCCGATGACGCGCAGCGCGTGAGGGAACGACAGGCTTGGTTGATCCGCGCGGGACGAAGTGGAGAACGCGAGAGCCGGGCACTACAGGAAGGTCTCGCTATCCTGGGGTGGGCCGAGGTAGGCGACCTCAGCCAGTACCGAACGTGGCATGAGCTCAAATTCGCTCTTCAACAAGCATACCCGGATGCCGGCCGCGCAGTGATCGGCAACTGGACCGGGCAGTTGTGGAAGTTCGAGACCGAGATTCAGTATGGCGACCTAGTGGTCATGCCGCTCAAAACGCGGCCGGGATACCTGGCAGTCGGCGGGGTCAGCGGGCCGTATGAGTATCGAGACGACGAGCCGAAGGATTTTCGGCAAGTACGAAAAGTCGACTGGCTCCGCACCGACATATCGTGGGATGCGGTCCGGCCTGATCTGAAGGCCAGTCTCGGCTCTCTACTGACAGTTTGCGGCCTCACCCGACACAACGCCGCCGCACGCATTGAGCATTTGGCGCTCTACGGTACCGATCCCGGCTTCGACGGCGACGAGGAAGCCACCAGCTCGACCGAGCTGCTGGACGACGCCGTGTCCAGGGACCCGTCGAATCCACGTGAATTGACGATTCGAAGCCTGCTCGAACATTGGGGCGTCGAGCGGCGCACCGCCGCGGTCATCTCCATGATCAAGGCGGATCTCGCGAGCAACGGCCTGACCACCCGCCCCGCGTTCACCGAAGGCGCGTTGAGCGACATCGTTGCGCTTGTGCCGCTCGGAACCGAGCCTGGAATCGCCGAGGTAGCTGGTGCGGTCGAGGATATCGAGAACGTGACCGAGCCCGAGCCGATGTCTCGCCGACTTGGCAGCCTACCCGCGCGGCTGGTGTCCGTGCCGTCATCGGTCGACCTGACGTACGCCAAAACCCTGATGCTGCAACATCAATTCTCTCAGCTCGCCGTTATCGACGAGGACGGAACCTATCACGGTGCGGTCACCTGGGAGTCGATCGGGCAAGCGCACATCGCCAGCGACGATCCGACTCTGGCGCACGCTACGGTACCGGCCCTCGTGGTCGACCATGACGCCCTTCTGCTCGATCAAATCGACGTGATCTACGACAGGGGATTCATCTTCGTCCGCGATCAGGACCGCGTCCGAGTCACCGGCATCCTCACCGCCTCGGATCTCACCCGTCAGTTCGGCACGCTCGCGAGGCCGTTCGTACTCATCGAAGAAGCCGAGAACCGTTTGCGCCGCGCCGCCGACGAACATTTCGATCTCGAGGATCTGACGGACTCGGTAGCCAACCATCAGAAATCCCGGATCAAGGACGCGTCCGATCTCACCTTCGGCAACTACGTCTACCTCCTGCGGGACGCCGACCGCTGGCGCAAGCTCGGCTGGCGACTCGACAGGGCTCAGGTCATCGATCTACTGGAGAGAGTCCGGCATGTGCGCAACGACTTGATGCACTTCGCGACCGATCCATTGTCGGAAGAGAAGTTCGCCGCGGTCACCGGACTCCTGCAATTGCTGCGAACGGCCGAGCCGAACCCGTAACGGCCGGCCAAATGCCGCTGACCAGCCGATATCCAGACGCTCCATCAGTCGAGACGCCGGCGTACCTCGGCGGCGAAGCCGGGTACCCCAGACCGGTCGAGCACGTCGAGTAGACCCTGGATGTGTTTCGGAGGGCGCTTGTGCTCGGCTACTTGCTTGTACAGCAGCCTGGTTACTTGCCCGGGTGCCAGATCCAGCATGTCCAGCAGAAATGCATCAGGGTGCGACAACTCCGGAAAACCGTCGCCGATGGGCCTGACCTTGAAGTCTTTGAGATTGAACGTCAGCAGCCCATCCGCGTTACTCTTCCGCCGAATCGTCACCCTCGCGCCTGGCACAGAGATTGCGGTGCAGCTCGGCCAAGATCTCTGCCGACCACAACGGCTGGATCAGATTCGCCTCTGCCAGACGCAGCACGGTGTCACGCAGGTGGGCCGGATACAAGACGCAAGTGTCGAGGAATACCCGCTGCATCAGTCATGTCGCCTGAGCGGTTCCGAGGAAACATCGTCGTAAAGACCCAATTCTTCGGAAATCCTCGTGAGCTCGGACAACCCAGCGGCACGTTCGGCACGGCGGTACTCCCGGAACGCCAACACGTCGGTCAGACGAACACGACGATGCCGTCCCGGTCGGGTGAACGGAATTTCCCCCGCATCCAGCAGCTTCACCAACGTCGGCCTGCTCATGCCGAGCAATTCGGCAGCTTCCTGCGTCGTCAACGTGGTGTGCAACGGCGCTACCGTGACCGCCTTACCCTCAGCGAGTGCCAGCGCCACGAGACGAAGGCCCTCGAACACTTCAGCAGGCAAAGTCACTACCTCACCCTCAGCCGAACGAAGGACCGCCGCCCCGGAAGACGCAGGCGTAGAGGACAGGAACCGGCGCACCTCAGCGAGTTGATCAGGATGCTCCGGCAGCAGCGTGCGCTCGTTCAACGTCTCGGTCATCGCACCTCCTCGGAGACCCCAGTATGCCCTCCTTTCGAATAAATCGAAAGCCAGGCATGAAGCAGCACCGCTCCGCGGTCTCCGGCAGCCGACGGTGTCAGCATTCGGAGCGGAACGGGAGGCACAGCGGCAGCAGGTCGAATCGAGCCGGAGTTTCGGTGACGGTCGGGGGTGGGGAAACCACCCCGGTGGTTGGTGGGGGCTCGGTGGTCGACGCGGTCAGTGGGCTCTGCGGTACTGCGTCGCCACTCGGGGTGGAGCAGGCGGCGGCCAGCACCCAGATGGTGCCGATGACGAGGGCGATCAAGGCCACGGCCGCGATCTGCTGGGGACGATGGCGGATCGGACGCGGTTGGGCGGTCGGGCGCGTGCGTGGAGGCACGGTGATCATTTGCCGGAGATCGGCGATGCGTGGTCGGCGTTCGACGAGGCGCGGTGCGGTGGGCCGCCGCGGTGGACGCGCTTCGGTCTCCTCGTCGGACAACCATTGCGGCTGGTCCGGCAGAGGTGACGGTGTGGAGCGCGGGCGCAATGGCTGGGCGTCGGACTCGATCCACGACGACCACCGGTCCGTGAATGGTGACGACAACGGGGCTGTTGATTGCGCTGCGGCATCGGGCGTCGCGTCCGACGGCGGGGGTTCCGGTGCTATAGGTTCCGATGCAACGGGTTCTGGCGCATAGGAATCCGGCTCGGCACGTTGCGTCTGTGCGTACTTTTGGGCGAGCAGACCGTCGAAATGATGCGGCCTCGATATCGGTTTCGCCTCATAATCTTCCTGTTCGTCCGCGATATCGGGCGACTGCCGCTCCTCGATCGACGGCGAACTGTGTCCATGGTGACGGTCTTCCAGGCTGGCATCGGCTGTCGCGCCTGAGGCCACAGATTCCGAGACGTCGGACCGTGCCCGCATGTGTGCTGCGGCGAGCGGCGGTGTCGGCCGGTCCGACGCGACCGCCGCCTCGTTTTCCAGCTCACCGCTCTCGGGCAGTTGCATCGAGCCGGATGCGTTGAGTTCCGGTGCTATTGGCACTATGCCCAACCGCTCGAGTGTGGACTCCGACGACGGCGCATCCGCATCATCAGCGACACCGACCGCGTCCGAGTCTTCGGCGGAAGGCGCGCCGTCGATTGCTGTCGGCACCACCTTCGGCTGCTCGAGCGTGGACGACGACGGTACGTCCACGTCAGTCGGCACACCTACCGCGTCCGAGTTGTCCGCGGAGGGCAGCCCTTCGCTCGGTTCTTCGAGTACCACCGCGCCCGACTCGCCACCCACCGTCCGCTCGAGCGGAAAACCGTCCGCCACAAGGTCTTCAATGCTGACCTGATCGGCCAGGTTCAAATCGCCGAGCAGCGTGTGCACGCGCTCGGCGGTCCAGATGAGCTTTCGGCTCGCCGTGCGGTGGAACCAGGCACGCAGCTCGACGGGCGTGTTCCCGAGCACCACCCCGCAACCCTTGCGCCGAGACTCGATGTTCAACGTGACCGTCGATTCCCTAGGCGGCACCACGACGATCAGGCCGTCGACGTAGGCGTCAGGATGATGCTTGCGCACCAGTTCCTTCAGATTGAAGACGTTGTTCGTCACGTGGTCGAACGGGCTGCCATCGTGGTCGCGGTCGTCGATCGGGTCGCCATCGAACCCGGACAGCCGCCAGCGACCGTTGGCCTGCACCGAGAGGACGCCGGTCATGGCTTCCGGCACGGTCCCCTTGACCTCGATCACGATCGCGGCCCGGGGCGTGATCACGACCAGATCGGCTCCCTGCGCCTCGTCCGTGCGATTGCGGACGGGTAGGTAGCATCCCGAGATCGCCAGTCCGACTATGACGTACTGTCCGGTCCAGCTCCGCATCCAGTCGAGCACGCGCTGCTCGGATCGCGGTGCCGTCGTTCGTTCGTTGATGACCAGCATCAGCGGACACCTCCACAAGCGTCCCACACAATCGACTGCTCAACGGTATTCGCCACGTCATCCCGCGGAAATTCGAAAGGCACTGTAAGAGCATGCTATTGGCGGCAGAACGGCATGCCGCGGGGGGCATGCCGACAAGGCTCGGTGACGATCACGATCCCCGGTCAACCGGACAACCTGAGCCGAGCGGCTCCTCTCCGACTCGGGTAGACCTCGGCAACAGGCGACGTGGTGTACAGGGTGAGCCGCGATACGTGCCTGCGCGCCTCAGCTGCGCAGGGCAGCGGACAAAGCCGGGTCCACGGAATACGCTATGGCGATAAGGGATTCGACCAGTAGGTCGATGTGTTGTTCGCGGGAGATGGGTTCCGTCCGCAACCAGGTGAGGGTGGTTTCCTCCACGAACGCGATCCACCCGCGCATGGCGAGCATGAGGCGCGGATGGTCGGCGTCGGAGATCGGGACCGGGACTTCGGCGAGGATGATGCCGATGATGGCGTCGCGGGTCAGGTCGACCAGGGCCGCCAGGTCGGGGCTGACGCTGGTGGGGCCACGCAGCAACGCCAGGTATGAGGTGCGGTTCTCGCTGACGTAGTCGATGTAGCGCTCCATCGAGTCGCGCAGCATCCCGGAAACGCCCAGCGCCCGGTCCGGGGCGACGCGCACGAGCAGTTCGGCGTTGGCGTGGCGCGCGATCGCCAGCAGGAAATCCTGCTTGGTCGGGAAGTAGTGGAACAGCAGGCCGCGGGAGATGCCGGCCTGCGCCGCGATCTCGCTGACGGAGATGTCTTCGATGGCGCGCTCGGCGAGCATCTTCGCGCCCAGGGTGATCAGCTGCTCACGGCGCTCGTCCGGGCTGAGCCGGGTGCGCTTGGCGGTCTCGTCTCGGCTGATGGTCACCGGATCATCCTACTGAACGCTGCTCAATATACTGTTGACTCGTGCTCAATAGCACCGTAGTCTTCATTATATGAGTCGCAAGGTCACAGACAATGCTGTCGCCGGCCGACCCACGCGCCACGCCAGGACGATCATTATCGGCAGCGGGTTCTCGGGTCTGGGTCTGGCCATCCGCCTCGTGAAGGAGGGTCGCAACGACTTCCTCGTGCTGGAGCGCGGCAGCGATGTCGGCGGTACCTGGCGCGACAACACCTACCCTGGCGCGGCCTGCGACGTGCCTTCGCACCTGTACTCGTACTCGTTCGCGCTGAATCCGAACTGGTCTCGGTCGTACTCCCGCCAGCGCGAGATCCAGCAGTACATCCAGGACGTGTCCCAGCGCTTCGACGTGCGCGACAAGCACATCTTCGATTGCGACGTCACCGGCGCCCACTGGAACGACGACACCGCGCTCTGGGAGATCGAGTCGACCCAGGGCAGGTTCACCGCGAACACCGTGGTCTCGGCGGTCGGCGCACTGTGCGAACCCGCGCTGCCCGACATCAAAGGCATCAGCCAGTTCGAGGGCGAGATCTTCCACTCCGCCCGCTGGAACCACGACGTCGACCTCACCGGCAAGCGGGTCGCCATCATCGGCACCGGCGCGTCGGCCATCCAGATCGTGCCCGCGATCGCCCCGAAGGTCGCCCACCTGGACGTCTACCAGCGCACCGCGCCGTGGCTGCTGCCGCGCTTCGACCGCCCCTACACCATGGCCGAGCGGCTCGCCTTCAAGCACCTGCCGGGCTTCCAGCGGCTGTCCCGCGCGGCCATCTACGCCGCCCGCGAGACCCAGGTGGTCGGCCTGGCCAAGGCGCCTGCCCTGATGCAGCTGTTCGAGATGATCGCGAAAGCCAAGTTGCGCTACGAGATTCGCGATCCGAAGCTGCGCGCCAAAGTCACGCCGAACTTCCGGATCGGCTGCAAGCGCATGCTGATCTCCAACGACTACTACCCGGCGCTGTCGCGTCCCAACGTCGACGTGGTCACCGACGGCATCGCCGAGGTACGCCGCAACTCGATCGTCACCAAGGACGGCACCGAGCGCGAGATCGACGCGCTGATCGTGGCGACCGGCTTCCACGTCACCGACTCGCCGACCTACGACACGATCGCCGGCCGCGACGGCCGCACCCTGTCGGAAGTGTTCGACGAGATCGGCCAGCAGGGCTACAAGGGCGCCTCCGTCGCCAACTTCCCCAATATGTTCTTCCTGCTCGGCCCGAACGTCGGCCTCGGGCACACGTCGATGGTGTACATGATCGAATCGCAGATCAACTACATCGCCGACGCGCTGGCCACCGTCGATCGGCTGGACCTGCGTACCGTGGAAGTGCGCCGCGACGTGCAGGATGCCTACAACGCCGGCCTGCAGGCGAAGCTGGCAAGCAGCGTCTGGCTGACCGGCGGGTGCTCGAGCTGGTATCTGGACAAGCACGGCAACAACACCACGCTGTGGCCGGACTTCACCTTCGAATTCCGTCGGCAGACCAGGACATTCGACGTGTCGGCGTACGACATCTCCATTTCCCGATCCGATCTGAAAGCAGTGGCACGGTGAGCAAGGACGCTTACTTCAAGAACAAAGTGTGTGTGATCACCGGGGCGGGCTCCGGGATCGGCCGCGCGCTGGCGGAGAATCTGGCCAGGCGCGGCGCCAAACTGGCGCTGTCCGATATCGACGTCGACGGCTTGGCCGAGACCACGCGCCGCTGTGCGCAGCTGGGCGCCGAGGTCAAGTCCGACCGGCTGAACGTGGTCGAACGCGAGGCGGTGCTGCTCTACGCCGACGCGGTCAAGGCACACTTCGGCACGGTGCACCAGGTCTACAACAACGCGGGCATCGCCCATCACGGCGAGGTGATCCGCTCGGAGTTCAAGGACTTCGAGCGCGTCATGGACGTCGATTTCTGGGGCGTGGTCAACGGCACGAAGGCGTTCCTGCCGATGATCATCGAGTCCGGCGACGGTCACATCGTCAACGTGTCCAGCCTGTTCGGGCTGATCGCGATCCCCGGCCAGAGTGCTTACAACGCGGCGAAGTTCGCGGTGCGCGGCTTTACCGAGTCGCTGCGGCAGGAGATGCTGGTCGCGCGGCATCCGGTCAAGGTCACCTGTGTTCATCCCGGTGGCATCAAGACCGCGGTCGCGCGCAACGCCACCTACGCCGAGGGCATCGACCCCAAGTCGGCCGCGTCGATGTTCGACAAGAAGCTGGCCATCCACACCGCCGACATGGCGGCGCAGACCATCACCGAGGGCGTGCGCAGGGGGCACGGCCGCGTGCTGATCGGCTGGGAGGCCAAGCTGCTGGACCTGTTCGTGCGGGTGACCGCGTCGGGTTACCAGCGCATCGCGGCCAACGTCGAACGCCGCTTCCTGCCCTGACCCCGGATTTCGAGGAACGACCATGCGGGACATCAACCTTCCGCTGCCCGTCGCGCGGGCGGTGCTGAATCCCATCTTCCGGGTCACGCTCAACAAGCGGTTGCCGTTTCCGGTGCAGCGCAGGCTGCTCGACATCGGTTCGCGGGCGCAGCTGCTGCCCGAGGGCAGCATCGTGCAACGGCTGCGCCTGGGTGGCAGGCCCGCCGAGCGGATCAGCTTCGCGGACACTTCCGGCCCTGGCGCCATCCTCTACTTGCACGGCGGCGGGTACGCGGTCGGCTCGATGGCGACGCACCGCTCACTGGCGGCCCGGCTGGCGCGCGGCACCGGCTGCGCGGTCTACGTTCTGGACTACCGACTGGCGCCGGAGCATCCGTTCCCCGCGGCCCTGGACGACGCCGAGGCCGCGTTCCTGGAGCTGATGGCGAGCGCGGGCTACCACGCGGGGCAGATCGCCATCTCCGGTGATTCCGCGGGCGGCGGCCTCTCGCTGGCGCTCGCGCAACGCCTGATCGCGCGGCACGGCTGCACTCCGGCCGCGCTCGGCCTGATCGCACCGTGGTCGGATCCCAACCAGATCCCGGATCGCGAACGCGACTTGGTGATCAGCAAGCCATGGTCGCGCACCTGCGCGGCGGCCTATCTGGGCGACGGGGACCCGGCCGACCCGGTTTACGCGCCCCTGACCGGCGAGCTGCGCGGTCTGCCGCCAACCTATGTGCAGGTCGACGTCAGCGAGCTGCTGCACACGCAGTGCCTGGATCTGGTCGCCGCGCTGCGAGCGGCGGGCGTGCACGTGCAGTTCAGCGAGAGCAAGGGCTTGTGGCACGTCGCACAGCTGCAGGCCGCGCTGGCGGCGCCCGCGGCGGCCGCGTTGGGTGAGCTCGCCGGATTCCTGCGCGAAGCGCTCCAACCCGCGGACCTGCGCGAACTAGGATGAGCAACGGAGGGGTTCCGTACCGGGCGGTAATGTGCGGAACCCGTTTCGGTGGTCGACCTCACGGCCCTGGCGCAGGTGTCGTAGATTACTGGCGAGTAAACCCACGTGGAAGGGCACTGATGCGAGAGTTCGAAGTCCCGGCTTCTTACACCATCCCGGATGACGCGAACAATTCCGACAACGTCTTCCGCCATGCCGAGCAGACGCCGAACGCGGTGCTGTTCAACGTGCCGAACGGCAGTGGCGGCTGGCGGGACGTCACGGCCGCGGAGTTCGCGACGACCGTTACCGGCGTGGCGAAAGGCCTGATCGCCTCGGGCCTCGACTTCGGCGATCGAGTCGCCATCATGGCCCCCACACGGTACGAGTGGGCCGTCCTCGATTTCGCGATCTGGGCCGCGGGCGGCTGCACCGTCGCGATCTACGACAGCTCCGCCGCCGAGCAGGCCAAGTGGATCCTGCAGGACTCGGCCACCAAGCTGCTGATCGTGGACAGCGACAAGCACCGCAACGTGATCGACGAGATCGAGTCCGGATCGCTGCCGGATCTGCGCGAGATGCTGCAGATCGACAAGGGCGCGCTGGACGAGCTGATCACCCGCGGCGCCGACCTGGACGACCAGGCCGTGCACGACCGTCGCGCTCAGGTCGGCGCGCAGTCGCCGGCCACCCTGATCTACACCTCGGGCACCACGGGCCGCCCGAAGGGCGTCATGCTCACCCACGCGAACCTCTACGCGGAGTCCAGGTCCGACCGGATCGCGCTGCACAAGTACGTCACCGAGGGCAAGAAGACCCTCATGTTCCTGCCGCTGGCGCACGTCTTCGCCCGCGCCGTCGCGCTGGCCGCGTTCGACGCGAAGGTGATCGTCGCGCACACCGCCGACTGGTCCACCCTGGTCGATCAATTCGGCAGCTACCGGCCGCACTTCATCCTCTCGGTGCCCCGCGTATTCGAGAAGGTGTTCAACAGCGCCAAGCAGAAGGCGCACGACGGCGGCAAGGGCAAGATCTTCGACGCCGCCGCGGCCACCGCGATCGCGTGGAGCGAGGCGCTCGACAACGGCGGACCTGGCGTCGTGCTCGAGCTGAAGCACGCGCTGTTCGACAAGCTGGTCTACGCCAAACTGCGGGCGGCGCTCGGCGGCCAGTGCGAGGCGGCCGTGTCCGGCGGCGGCCCGCTCGGCGCGCGGCTGGGCCACTTCTTCCGCGGCGTGGGCGTGACCATCTACGAGGGCTACGGCCTCACCGAGACCACCGCCGCCATCTCCGTGAACACCCCGGAGCACATCCGGGTCGGCTCGGTCGGACGGCCGATCGAGGGCCACGCCGCCAAGATCGCCGAGGACGGCGAGCTGCTGTTGCGCGGCTCGGTCGTGTTCGACGGCTACTGGGGCAACGCCGAAGCCACCGAGGACGCCTTCGAGGACGGCTGGTTCAAGACCGGTGACCTCGGCGCCATCGACGCGGACGGCTTCATCACCATCACCGGCCGCAAGAAGGAGATCATCGTCACCGCCGGTGGCAAGAACGTCTCCCCCGCGCTGCTGGAGGACTCGCTGCGGGCGCATCCGCTGATCAGTCAGGTGATGGTGGTCGGCGACGGCCAGCCGTTCATCGGCGCGCTGATCACGCTGGACCCGGAGACGCTGCCCGGCTGGAAGGAACGCCACGCCCTGCCCGCCGACACTCCGATCGAGAAGCTGATCGAGAACCCGGAGCTGATCGCCGAGGTGGACGCCGCGGTGGCCGAGACCAACAAGAAGGTCTCGCATGCCGAGCAGATCAAGAAGATCCGTCTGCTCACCATCGACTGGACGCAGGAGACCGGCGAACTCACGCCGAAGATGTCGCTCAAGCGCGCGGTCGTGATGAAGCAGCACGCCGACGACGTGGCGAGTATCTACCACTGAGCTGGTTCCGGAAGGCGCTGTCCGCGAAGATCCGTCGCGGAGAGCGCCTTTCGTGTTCCGGGGCACGGAGACAGGCTCGTCGACCCAATCGGAGCCGACATCGTCGAGGACACCGGAGGTTTGCGATGACGAGATCGGAACGGACACAGCCCGCGCGTGCACTGCTCGACCGGATCCGAGCAGAGCTGGCGCCACACGACGACGACAACCGCCTTGTCCCGCGCATCGCGGCAGGCACGGCGCCCCGGGCGGTGTTCGCGGCCATCGCCGCCGAGGAACTACGCATCACCGACAGCGACTGGCGCAGCGTCCATACGCTGGCCGCGCGGGCCGACGAGCCACACGCCCGCGCCTTGTTCAGCGCGCTCGCGCCGGGCGAGGAACAGGCGCACCACTTGCTGGACGATCTGGTGGCGGCGGCCGGTCCGGACACCGGCGCCCAGCAACCGCGGCCGGGCTGCCAGGCGTATCCGGCCTTCATGGCGTGGTTGGCGCTCAACGGCGCGCCGGCCGCGGTCATCGCCGCGTTATCGACGAATCTCGCCGCCTTCGGCCGGTATTGCGGGGCGGTCGCCACCGGGATGCGCACGCACTATGGCTTCGACGACGCCGCGTGCGCGTTCTTCGACTTCTATACCGCCGACAATCCCGAGATCGAGGAGAAAGCGCTCGCCGCGGTACAGGCGGGTCTCGATTCCGAGCGGCTCGACCCGGACGAAGCCCGAATGTACGCGCAGCTTTTTCAGAGCTACGAACTGATGTTCTGGAACAGCCTCGCCGATGAATTCGCCGGGTAGCCCCGATCGGTCCGCACGTCAACGAATGGTCACCATGCCGCGAGCACACCGGCAGTAGTCTCGATGCCATGGCCGAGGCGCGACTGCGGATGGTGGCCGGGATGGTCTCGGCGGGACTAGCGCTGGGAATCGCCGAACTGCTCGCGGCGTTCTTCGGCCCGGACAGCGCGCCGCTCAATGCGCTCGGCTCGGCGGTGGTCGACCACACGCCCGACGATCTGCGCGAGTGGGCCATCACCACGTTCGGCACGAATGACAAGGCCGTGCTGTATCTGATCATGGGCGTCGTCGCCGTGGTCGTGGCCGGGCTGGCGGGAGCGGTCGAGCGCGGCACGCGCGCTGCCGGATCGTGGTTGTTCGCCGCATTCGGACTAATAGCTGCGGCCATAGTCGTGGTGCGGACGGGAGTCGGCAGTGCATTGCCGACGGTCATCGGTGTCGCCGCTGGCATTTACGCGCTGCGCGTGCTGACTCACCGCATCGACCGAGCCGCCGAATCCTCCGACGCGCAGGCCGATGCGGCACCTTCTGCCACGACATCCCCATCGCAGACCGCACCGGCGGCGAACAGTACTCCCGGTAGTCAGCGCGCCGGCGAATCCGCCGCCACGGAGCGCAGCGGCTCCAGCGCGGAGCGGCGGCAGGTCTTGCAAGGGCTGTTGGTGGCAGGTGGTCTGGCTGTGGTCACGGGTGTCGGTGGACGGCTGCTCGGCCTGCGGCGGCGGGACGTATCGGGTGAGCGAGCGGCGGTGCAGCTGCCGGAGCCGACCGCGGCCGCCGCGCCCGTTGCGCCCGGTGCGGACTTGCGGATACCCGGACTGACGCCGTACTTGACCCCGAACGACGACTTCTACCGGATCGACACCGCGCTGATCGTGCCGCAGGTGTCCAAGGACGACTGGTCGCTGCGCATCCACGGCATGGTCGACCGCGAAATCCGGCTGGGCTGGGCGGATTTGGCGCATCGGCCGGTGGAGGAACGCCTGATCACCCTGGCCTGCGTGTCGAATCCGGTCGGCGGCGACCTGATCGGCAACGCACGCTGGCTCGGCTATCGCCTGGACCAGCTACTCGCCGAGGCGGGCCCGCATCCGGACGCCGACATGGTGCTGTCGTACAGCACCGATGGTTGGACCGCGGGAACTCCGCTCGCGGTACTCACCGACGGACGCGACGCCTTGCTCGCGGTCGGCATGAACGGCGAACCCCTTCCGGTGCGACACGGTTACCCGGCCCGGCTGGTCGTACCGGGCCTCTACGGCTACGTCTCGGCCACCAAATGGGTGACCGAACTCGAAGTCACCCGCTTCGACCGCGCCAGCGCCTACTGGACCCGCCGCGGCTGGTCGGCGCTCGGCCCGATCAAGACCGGCACCCGCATCGACACCCCACGCGGCCGCAAGCGCCTCGCGCCGGGCCCAATCCCCATCGCAGGCGTCGCGTGGGCACAACATCGCGGCATCCGCGCCGTGGAAGTCCAGATAGACGATGGCCCATGGCAACAGGCCCGCCTATCCGACGAACAATCCATCGACACCTGGCGCCAGTGGGTCTTCGACTGGGACGCCACCGCGGGCCCGCACACCATCCGCGCCCGCGCCACCGACGGCACCGGCGAAGCCCAGACCGCCGAGCGCCGCGACGTGATCCCCGACGGAGCCACCGGCCACCCCTCGGTCACGGTCAGCGTGGGCTGAATTTCGAATGGTTGCATAGCGGCAGGCAATGAACGCTGTGTCGACTGGACTCGACTCGGCGTGCTGGCACGCTGGCGCCCGCCCGGAAGCACTCTCCGGGACGGGCATCACCGAGGGTTCAGCTGAGATCGGCCTTGGCCGGTTCCGCCGGGGCCGGTGCGGCGGCGGAAGCGGACTGGGCGTGGCGGATGAACAGCACCGACGCGATGACGCCGATCAGCAGGATGCCCGCGGGGAGCAAGGTGGACTGGCTCAGCGCGGTGCTGAAGGCGTCCTTCACGAACTCCGGGATAGGGCCTTGGCCCGCGCCGCCCTCGGCGACCGGACCGCCGCCCAGGCTGTTCGCCGTCAGCCTGTCCGCGATGAGAGCGCTGATCGCCGCACTGCCGAGCACCGAACCCACCTGGCGGGTGGTGTTGTAGACGCCCGCGCCCGCACCGGCCTGCTGCACCGGCAAGTTGTGCGTGGCGGTCGATGCCAGCGGCGCCCAGATGCAGGCGTTGGCGAAACCACCCAGACCCGCGGCGACCATGTACCAGAACAGCGACGAGCCGGGCTCCGTCAGCGCCGCGAACCAGAACACCGACACCGCGAACAGGCTGAAGCCGACCGTGGGTACCGTTCGCGGGTGCAGTTTGTCGGCGAATTTGCCGATCAGCGGAGCCGCGATGCCGGTCACGATCGCCATGGGTGCGAAGACCAGCGCGGACTTGGTCGGCGACAATTCCTGCACGGCTTGCAGGTAGAAGTAGCCGGGCACCATCAGCGAGGTCACCGCCGCGCCCATCGCAGCGATGGCGATATTCGACAGCGCGAAGTTGCGGTCGCGGAACAGGCTCAGCGGCAGCAGTGGCTCACCGGTGTTGCGCGCCTGGTTGACCACGAACGCCGCGAGCACCAGCAGGCCCGCGCCGATCATCAGCCAGATCCGCGGCGACCAGTCGTAGCTGTTGCCCTCCTGGATGCCGAAAACCAGCAGGAACATGCCGACGCCGCTGAGCAGCACGCCGGTGATGTCGAACTTGTGCTCGTGCGTCGGCAGCGCGGGCACCAGCCACACCGCCAGCGCGAAGGCGACCACACCGACCGGCACGTTCACGATGAAGATCCACTCCCAGCCGAGACCGTCCACCAGCACGCCGCCGAGGATCGGGCCGACCAGCGTGGCCAGCCCCGCGACGCCGCCCCACAGCCCCATGGCCGCGCCGCGCCGGTCCGGCGGGAACGTCCTGGTGATCACGGCCATGGTCTGCGGCGTCATCAGTGCGGCGCCGACGCCCTGCGCGGCGCGGGCCGCGATCAGCATCCCGACGCTCCCGGACAGTCCGCACCACAGCGACGCGGCGGTGAACACCGCCAGGCCGATCAGATAGATGTTCTTGGGGCCGAAGCGATCACCCAGCCTGCCGGTGACCAGCAGCGGCACCGCGTAGGTGAGCAGGTAGGCGCTGGTCACCCAGATCACCTGGGCGATGTCGGCGTGCAGGTCGGTCATGATCGCGGGATTGGCGACCGCGACGATCGTCATGTCCAGCAGGATCATGAAGAAGCCGACGACCAGCGCGAGCAGCGCCAGCCACGGATTGCGTTCGGTGGGCACGTATTTCGTTCCTAACTCGGATTATCCGAAAGACTTGGGGCGGAGTTCGCCACGGCAGCACCCGGCAGCGGTGGCCGTGCGGCATCGGCGGCCGACGCACAGGGTTCGGAGCGTGCGCCGGTCGAGGGATCGAAGTCGTCCCATTCGATTGCGCCGCTGTCCAATTGGGCGACGAACTCCTTGACCCAGGCCGCTTCGGCGGCGAGGGTGGCCCGCCCGAACGGCAGGGCGATCCAGTAGCGGCGCGGGACCTCGCGCTCTTCGGCCCACGCGATCAGCATGTCGGTGTCGGCCAGTGCGGTTTCCAGCTCACGGATCCGTTCGCGCAGCAGCGCGAGCACGTCCGGCTTGGGCAGGTTGTGCAGCTCTCCCAGGGCCAAGGGGAAGACCGGATACTCCGGGATGGGTCGCCGCACGATCTCGGCGATCCGGTTGCGCAGCGCGTCCCTGCCGCGCGCGGTGATCCGGTAGGTGGTGCGCTCGGGCCGGTTGCCCGCCCGGTCGACACCCTCGGCACGGACCAATTCCTGGTCGGCCAGCCGGGACACAGTGTGATACAGCGAGCCCGGCCGCACTTTGACCAGCTTGTCTTCCCGCCGGGAGATCAGCGTCTGATACATCTCGTACGGATGCATCGGCCGCTCCTCGAGCAGCGCGAGCACGGCGATCGCCAGCGGTGTCACCGGTGGATGCGCCTGCCCCATGCTTCGTTTACCTCCTGGGCGTTCGTTCCGACCGCAGCCGAGTCCGGGTCTCGCACGCTAGCCCCGGGAACCGACATGCTCCACACTAAATATTCCACGCGGAATATACGGCGCGGAACAGCTGGTCGACAAGAGACGAGTGATCGGCCACACATTGCCCGCACGATACGCACCAGCGCTACGCGCGACGAGAGGCCACCGAGAACACGTTCTCGATGGCCTCTCGATTCAGCACCCCTCGACCCGGCCGACGTCGTTGGCGGCCTCTCCAGCGCCATTGCTGGATGCGGGACTGCTCTAGTCGTATTCGTCAGGCCGGCCGACCCGGCCCCTACAAGAACACTAGGTCGATCGCCGCTGCCGGGGCAGTGTCGGACGCGACATTTTTCGTACGATTTCCGACATCTATCTTCAGGTAGTCACACGGAGTCGGTGTCGGCGTTCCGCGCAGGCGACATCAGGACGAGATGTCCCCTACAACGCGTGCGCGTCCAACCAACCGCGGGCCAGGTCTACCGGCGCGACGCCCTCATCCCGGACCCGCCGGATCATGGCGGCCAGCTCGTCGGTCGTCAGCTCACCCGCGACGTAGTTCAGCTTCTTGATCTGCCGCTGGTCGAGCAGGCCCTTACGAAACAGCGGCAACACGTTCTCGGCGCGCACGGCGTAGTCGCCGTCGGACAGCACGGTCAGCCCATCGGTCGCGCCCGGCGCGAGCTCCGGTGGACCGGTCAGCATACCGGCATCGATCTGCCCGTCCAGCAACGCCTTTCGCAGCGCGCCCGGATCGGGGAAGGCCACGGTGGACGCGAAGTCGCACCCGGTGACCCGATCGAGCGCGGCCGGACGCGGCAGCAAGCCCGGCGCCGACGCCACTCCGACGGTCAGCCGCCCGCAACGGGGTGCGAGATCACCGACGGACTTCAGTTCGTCGCGCCCCGCCGCCTCCGCGGTGACCACGACCCGCGGCCGCAGGTCGGTGCCGTCGGCGATGTCGGAGACCACCAATCCCTCGGGTAGCGCGGCGCTCAACGCCTCCGCCACTTTTTTCGGCGGGCGAGCGGTGGTGTTTTCGTCGAGATGGGCCAGCAGCGCGCCGGTGTGCTCGCCGACCACTTGGACCCGATCGGCGTCGAGCGCGGCGAGGTAGTCCGCGCGACCGCCCAGACCAGACGCGACCGCGGTACGCGCACCGGTACGCGCCAGTGCGCCCGCATAAATTTCCGCGAGAACCACCGACTCCGCCGAATCGCCCGCCCCAACGGTGATCGACGGCCCGCGCTCGTCGTTCCCGCAGGACACGACCAACGCGACGGACGCGAGGACCAGGAATCGAGCCAGCACCCGCTGCGACGCGGCCAACACCATCCGGCGACACCAACTCTCCGACGATTCGACGCAGGCTACGGGAAAACCTGGAAGCGGGCAGTATGGACATCCAGAATGTACCGGCGGCCGCTCGGCACCGAGACCGCGCACCGCCGTCATGCCGGAAGGACTCCCGTGAAAACCACCCGCACCCCCGATGCCGCCGGGCATCAGCGCACCGCGCTGCGCGTCGCGCTGCGTGCCGCTTGCGTCCTCGCCGCCGCCGCGGCCCTCGCCGCCGCGATGGTGCTGTCGGCGTGTGGCAATTCCGATCCGCTCGCCGCAAGCGGCAGCTGTTCGGGGGACGGGCTGATCGTGGGGTCGGCCAACTTCCCGGAGTCCGAAACCGTCGCCAACGTGTACGCGGAGGTGTTGCGCGTCAATGGATTCGCCGTCGATACCAAGCTCAACATCGGCAGTCGCGAAGCCTACATCCCGGCGGTACGCCAGTGCGCCATTTCGGTGATTCCCGAGTACACCGGCAATCTGCTGCAGTACCTGGACAAGAACGCCACCGCCACCAGCGCCGCCGATATCGACAACGCGCTCGGCGCGGCGCTCGGCAACGGCCTGGCCATCGGCACGCCCGCGCCCGGCGAGGATTCCGACGCCGTCGTGGTCACCCGCGCCACCGCCGAACGCTGGAACCTGCGCACCATCGGCGATCTGGCCGCTCACTCGGCCGAGGTGAAGTTCGGCGCGCCCGCCGAATTCCAGGAGCGTCCCGGCGGCCTGCCCGGCCTGAAGAAGAACTACAACCTCGACATCGCCGCGAACAACTTCGTGCCGATCGCCGACGGCGGCGGCCCGGCCACGGTGCGCGCGCTGGTCGAGGGCCAGGTGACCGCGGCCAATATCTTCACCACCTCGCCCGCCATCGCGCAGAACAATCTCGTGGTGCTGGAAGACCCGAAGCACAATTTTCCCGCGCAGAACGTCGTCCCGCTGTTCAACGCGGCGAAGAAGTCGGACAAGGCGCTGGCCGCGCTGAACGCGGTGTCGGCCAAGCTCACCACCGCGGAGCTGATCGCGCTGAACGAGGCCGTCTCCGGTGCCGGCAAGACCGAGCCGAAGGCCGCGGCCGCGGCCTGGGTCGCCGCCCAGGGGCTGAACAAGCCGGTCGGCTAGGGAGGGGAAACTGTTGTCCGATATCGAGTTCTCCGGTGTCAGCAAGACCTATCCGGACGGCACGCACGCGGTCGCCGACCTCGACCTGCGCATCGAATCCGGTTCGTTCACCGTGTTCGTCGGTCCCTCCGGCTGCGGGAAGACGACCTCGATGCGGATGATCAACCGCATGATCGTTCCCAGTTCCGGCACGATCAGCGTTGCCGGACAGGATATTTCGACCCTCGACCCGGTTCGTCTGCGTCTCGGCATCGGGTACGTCATCCAGAGCGGCGGCCTGCTGCCGCACCGGACGGTCGTCGACAACGTGGCGACCGTCCCGGTGCTGCGCGGCGACTCGCGCCGCGCCGCCCGCGCCGCCGCGCTCGAGGTGCTGGACCGGGTCGGCCTGGACCGGTCGCTGGCCCATCGCTACCCGGCGCAGCTGTCCGGCGGGCAGCAGCAGCGCGTCGGCGTGGCCCGCGCGCTGGCCGCGGACCCGCCGATTCTGCTGATGGACGAGCCGTTCAGCGCCGTCGACCCGGTGGTGCGCGCCGAATTGCAGGTCGAAATGCAACGACTACAGGCCGAATTGCGCAAGACCATCGTCTTCGTCACGCACGACATCGACGAAGCGATCACACTCGGCGATCGCGTGGCGGTGTTCGGCCGTGGCGGTGTGCTCCAGCAATACGACCCGCCGCAACATCTGCTCGCCCAGCCAGCCACCGATTTCGTCGCCGATTTCGTCGGCCGCGACCGCGGCTATCGCGGACTGTCCTTCCGCACCGCGAGTGACGTTTCGCTGCACGAGATCCGGACGGCAGTCGCGGACGAGGTGACCGCGTTGCGGCTGGACGCGGGCGAATGGGTGCTGGTGGTCGACGCGGCGGGTAAGCCGCTCGGCTGGGTGGACGTGACCGGCGTCGAGGGCGTGCGCGCCGGGCGCGCGCTGACCGACAGCATGTCGGCGGGCGGTTCGCTGTTCACCCCGTCCGGTGACCTGCGCCAGGCACTGGACGCCGCGATCTCCTCGCCGTCCGGATTGGGTGTCGCCGTGGACGATTCCGGTGCCGTGCGCGGCGGCGTGCTGGCCACCGAGGTGCTCGAGCAGCTGGCGGGCCAGCGTGCGCACGAGGACGCCGAACGCAACCGGCACTTCTTCGAAGAGCACGCACGGTGAGTGGCGAATCGACATGAAATATCTCGTCGAGAACTTCGCGGAGATCATGGGGTTCACCGCGACCCATCTCTACCTCGCGCTGGTGCCGCTGCTGCTGGCGTTGGTGATCGCGGTCCCGATCGGCGCGCTGGTGCGGCGGGTGTCGTGGCTGCGGCGGGTAACGGTGACCGCCGCGAGCCTGGCCTACACCATTCCGTCGCTGGCGTTGCTCGTGATCATTCCTCCGCTGGTGGGGATTTCGGCCATCGATCCGCTGAACGTGATCATCGCGCTCACCGTGTATTCCACGGCGCTGCTGGTGATCGCGGTTCCCGCGGCCCTGGATTCGGTGCCGGCCACCGTGCTCGACGCGGCCGACGCGGTCGGTTACAGCCCGCTGCGCCGCACGCTCACCGTCGATATGCCGCTGGCTGTCCCGGTCTTCGTGTCCAGCCTGCGCGTGGTGGTGGTGACCAATATCGCGATGGTGTCGGTCGGCGCGCTGATCGGCGTCGGCGGGCTCGGCAAGCTGTTCACCCAGGGCTATCAGCGTGACTATCCGGACGAGATCATCGCCGGCGTCATCGTGACGCTGGCTCTCGCACTGGTCGCCGACCGCGTGGTGTACGCCCTCGGCCGTTGGTCGACACCGTGGGCGCGTGCGGACGCCAGGCTCGGGAAAGCGAAAGGCGGTGCCGCATGAACCTTTTCATCGACGCCTGGCACTACTTCAGCAACGGCGCCAACTGGGGTGGACCATCGGGCATCGAAACCCGCATCGTCCAGCACCTGTGGTACAGCGTCCTGACCATCGCCGTCTCGGCGGCGATCGCGGTGCCGCTCGGCCTGGTCATCGGCCACACCCGGCGCGGGGCGGCTGTCGTGGTCGGCTTCGCCAACGCGATGCGCGCGCTACCGACACTGGGCCTGCTGACGTTCGTGGTGCTGCTGCTCGGACTCGGTCTGATCCCGCCGCTGCTGGCGCTGGTCACGGTCGGCATCCCGCCGCTGCTGGCCGGCGCGTACGCCGGAATCGCCAACGTCCCGGCCGATGTCGTGGACGCCTCGCGGGCCATGGGTATGACCGAGCGGCAGATCCTGTTCCGGGTGGAAGTGCCCAATGCGCTACCCATCATGCTCACCGGGCTGCGCGGCGCCACGCTCCAGGTGGTGGCCACCGCGACCATCGCCGCCTACGTCAACCTCGGCGGACTCGGCCGCTACATCTTCGACGGCATCAGTCTCTACCGCTACGACCGGGTGCTGGTGGGCGCGCTGCTGGTCGCCGTCCTCGCGATGCTGCTGGACGGTCTGCTCGCCTTCACGGTATGGGCCGGCACGCCGGGGACCGGCCGTTTGCGCCGATCACCGCGGCTGGCAATCGCTCCCGCCACGGATTTGCGGACCGCGGACTGAGCTCGCTCCGGGGCATTCCGTCCGTGACGCTCCGACGACAAGGGCGCCCCGTTCGATACGAACGGGGCGCCCTCGGTCTCTGTGCGGAAGACTCGCCCTACGCGACACCCTCGGCGCGAGCCGCGGCCGCGACCGCCTCGGCGACGGCCGGGGCGACCCGCGGGTCCAGCGGGCTGGGAACGATCTTCTCCGGGCCCAGCTCGTCGAGGACGACACTGAGGATCGCGTCGGCCGCGGCGATCTTCATGCCCTCGGTGATCCGGCGCGCGCCCGCGTCCAGCGCGCCCTTGAAGACGCCGGGGAAGGCCAGCACGTTGTTGATCTGGTTCGGGAAGTCGCTGCGGCCGGTGGCCACGATCGAGGCGTACTTGCGCGCCACCTCGGGGTGGATCTCCGGGTCCGGGTTGGACATGGCGAACACGATCGACTCCGGCGCCATCGACGCGATGAGCTCCTCGGCGATCAAACCGGCGGACAGGCCAAGGAACACGTCGGCGCCCGCCAGCGCCTCGGCCGCGCCGCCGGTGAGGCCGCGCGGGTTGGTGCGGGTGGCCAGCTCGGCCTTCACCTCGTTGAGGTCGCCGCGGTCACGACTCACGATGCCCTTGGAGTCGAGCACGGTGACGTCCGCGACACCAGCGGCGAGCAGGATGTTCGTGCACGCGACACCGGCGGCGCCCGCGCCGGACACTACGACCTTCAGGCCCTCGATGCCGCGGCCCTGCACCTTGGCCGCGCCGTTGAGGGCGGCGAGCACCACGATGGCGGTGCCGTGCTGGTCGTCGTGCATCACCGGGCAGTCCAGCGCCTCGATGACCCGCTTCTCGATCTCGAAGCAGCGGGGCGCGGAGATGTCCTCCAGATTCACCGCGCCGAAGCTCGGGCGCAGGCGGATCAGCGTCTCGACGATCTCGTCGACGTCTTTGGTGTCCAGCACGATCGGGATCGAGTCCAGCCCGGCGAACTTCTTGAACAGCGCGGCCTTGCCCTCCATCACCGGCAGCGAGGCGCGCGGGCCGATGTCACCGAGTCCGAGCACGGCGGTGCCGTCGCTGACCACGACCACGAGCCGATCGGTCCAGGTGTAGCGCTTGGCCAGCGTCGCGTCCTCCGCGATCGCCCGGCTGACCTGGGCGACGCCGGGCGTGTAGGCAATGGAGAGATCGCGCTGGGTCTCCAACGGCGCGCTGAGTTCGACCGAGAGCTTGCCGCCGAGATGTCCCGCGAAAATTTCGTCGTTGGTGATTTCGGAAAGGCTTGCGGTGGCATTCGGTGCGTCAGTCACAGGTGACACGATTTCACTCCTGCTCGGGTCGGGCTAAACCGGGGGACGGTTACCACCGGGTAATGGGTATAAGACGTTTCACTACGCTCATCGAGTGCGCTGACCGGGATGTTTCGAGCGGCTACGAGCGAGCGAACACGGCTTGCCGATATCTCGATGGCATGGCGCGGCACTGATCCGCGAAGCAAGAACCGGACGGGTGGGTCCGGACAGAACATGCGGTGTGATCTCTCGGGCCGCGACGGTACGTCGCGAGGCGGAGATCTCCGTAACTCCCCTACCCGGCGGTGGCGTAGGTAAGGAATCCGACACATTCTGCCAGTCCGGTAGGCGAGTTGCCAAACCGGTTCCCCCTGGCCTGTGTCGCGCGTCATCATTTCACGGTAAGTCGCGGGAATTACCCTGAGGTAAGCGGAAACTCGCACCTCAGGGCCAGGACGCGGTGAGTTGTCGCACTGATCGGCGCCCCCAGTATGTGAGACCTCGACGGCTGCCCCGGCCTTCACTCGGCCCGGCGTGGACCGCGGACGAACTACGCCCGGCCGCGCCCATTATGCGGCTGCCGCCGCCCTCTCGACCGGACGCGGACCCGGAGCGAACTCCGCTCGTCTGCCTCTAGGCGACGATATCGCGCGCCGGTTCCTCCGGCGGCGTCGTCGGCGCATCCGGACGCACCCACACGCTACGCACCCCGCCCGACATCAGCCGCACCCGCCAATGATCGGTGACACCAGGGTGATCGGTGCGGCGGTGCATGCCCCGGCTCTCGGTACGCATCAGCGCGCTGTATTTCGTCCACCGCGCCACCGCGAGCAGCGCGGCGGCCGCAGGCTGCCCGCGCTGCGCCAGTAGCTGCGCCGCAGCGGCAGGGTGTGTTCCTGCACGAGCCCGACCACCGCCCTCGGGTCGATCCGCGCCACGGCGCCGAGCCCAGCTCCCGGCACCTTGTGCGCCGGGGCGCGCCGGTCGGCGGCACGGGCGAACTTCGCCGCGCCCGCGCCCGCCCAGACGCCGGAGGCGATCGCCCACGCGCCGCCCAGCCCGCCGAACCCGCTCACCGCACCGGTGATCGACTCGCGGCTGGCGACGTCACCCGCGGCGAACAGGCCCGCGACGGACGTGGCGCAGTCCGCTCCGGTGATGCGCAGTCCCCCGGTGCCGCGCACCGTGCCCTGCAGGACCGCACGCATCGGCACCCACCGCGCCCGGTCGGCCACACCCTCGCGCGTCAGCCGAGCGCGCGCGGCTTCCGGCATGCCATCGAGTGTGGCGAATACCCGGCGACCATCGGCGATGACCGCGAGTGCGGCCGAACCGTGCCCCGGCAGCTCATTACCGAACTCGTCGTAGAGAGTGGCGAAGTGCAGCGCGAGATTCGGCTGCGGGGCCGGTTCGGTGTGCCCTGCCGGGGTCAGCCCGTAGGCGCTGGAGAACTCCATCCCGGACAGCTCGGCGCCCGCCTCCGCAGCGAACAGCAGTCCGTCTCCGGTGTCCACGTCGGTGCCCGCGCCGCCGGACAGGAACGCACAGCCACCGGTGGCGACCGCGACGGCACCCGCGCGCACGGTCCAGCGCCGGAACCCGTTGCGATGCTGGAGCCCCGTGGCACCCGCCACCACCCCGTCGCGGTCGACCAACAACTGCAGCACGGGATGGTGATCGAGGACGCGTACCCCGGCTTCGCGCACGCCGCGACGCATCCGCCGCAGATAACCGGCGCCGTCGAGATGTACCCGCCGCGGCGGCGCGCCCGCCGCGGCAGCGGCGGAGATCCGATGGCCCCACCGGGCCAGCTGCTCGACCCGCTGATGGGTCTCTTCGAGCACGCGATGCATCCACTCCGGATCGCCGAGCCCGCCGCCGTGTGCGTACCCGCGCCGCACCGCCTCGTCCCGAGCGGGTCCAGGCGGAATGTGCCAGACCGAGATCGCGCCGTAGGCGGTCGGCCCGCTCGATCCGCATCTCGCCTTGTCGACGAGCACGACGGTCGCGCCCGCCGCGGCGGCCGAAACGGCCGCCCAGGTACCGGCGAGACCACCGCCGATAACCAGTACGTCCGTCTCGAGTTCACTCACAAAGAGAAATGTTCGGGCACAATTCACCGGCCCGCAACCAAAGCAGAGGGCTCAGCTCCACCACTGTGTCCACAGCAAAAGTCCAGCAGCGAGGAAAACCACCGCCGATCCGGTCAAGGCGGCCATCCCCCGGTGCCGGTCCGCGTAGATCTGCCCCGCCAGTACCACGGCGGCGGCCACCACATGCCAGGCGACCGACTCGCCGCCAGGCCCGGGAAACCCGCGGCGATCCGCGATGACGGCGGTGCCGACCACGACGAGCATTCCCGCGAATGTTCCCGCGGCGACGAGGCCGCTGAGCCCACGCACCAGTATCACGAGGCGATCACCGGTACTCCGGTGGCCTTGCTCGCCAGTTTCTCGAATTGGGCTGGGTCGGTGGTGAATTCACCGAGCCGGATGGATTTGTTCGCGCCGTGGTAGTCGGATGAACCGGTCGTGAGAAGACCCAGCTCGGCGGCCAGGTCGGTCAGCAGGGCGCGATCGGCCGCGGAGTGGTCGGGATGCGCGATCTCCAGGCCGCCGAGTCCGAGTCCGGCGAGCTCGCGAATGTCGTCGAGCGCGAGCAGCCTGCCTCGCTTGCGCGCCCTGGTGTGGGCCAGGACGCTGACCCCGCCCGCGGTCGCGATCATCTCGACCGCGCGGTGCAGCGGGGTGTCGGCCTTCTCGGCGTAGTAACGCCCGTGCGGGGCGAGCAACTCGGTGAACGCATCGCCCACGCTCGGCACCACACCCGCTTCGACCAGCGCTCGCGCCAGATGCGGGCGGCCCGCTGACGGCCCGGCCGAGGCGAGCACGGCGTCCGGATCGATGGGCAGACCGTCGGCGGCCATCCGCTCGGCCATGGCGCGCAGCCGCTCCACCCGCTCGGCGCGCAGGCGCTCGCGCTCGTCGGCGAAGCAGCGATCGGACGGGTCGAACAGATACGCCAGCAAATGCACCGGAACCGGCCAGCCGTCCTCACCCAAACCCACGCAGGACATCTCCATGCCGCGGACCAGCGTGATCCCCCTCGGTAGCGCGTCGACGGCCTGCGCCCATCCCGCCGTGGTGTCGTGATCGGTGATCGCGACGACGTCCAGGCCCGCGGCGGCGGCGTTGCGCACCAGTTCGGCCGGAGTGTCGGTACCGTCGGACGCGGTCGAATGGGTATGCAAGTCGATACGCACGCCCTCAGTCTTACCGTGCGTGGACATCGTCCCGCACGCGCAGGCGGCCTTCGGGGCACCCATGAGCGACGTAGCATCGTGACCGTGCCTTCGTTTTCCCCGCTCTCGTCGTTTCGCGGACCCGGCCGGGCACCGCAACCGCGGTTCATCCCGGTGCCGACCGAACGGGCGATCGTCGACTGCGCGGTCTACGTGGAGGGCAAACGCCTACCCGGCCGGTTCACCCACAAGCAGGCGCTCGCGCGAGTGCGCGACGAGGCGACCGGATTCGTCTGGGTAGGCCTGCACGATCCGGACCGGACGCAGATGGCGGATATCGCGGCGACATTCGGGCTGCACCAATTGGCCGTGGACAACGCGCTGCAAAAGCACCAGCGGCCCAAGCTAGAGCGCTACGACGACCTGCTCCTGCTGGTGCTGCGCACCGTCAGTTACGTCGAGCACGAAATGAACACCGTCAGCGAGATCGTGGAGACCGGCGAGATCGTGGTGTTCACCGGCCCGGACTTCGTCGTCGCGGTGCGGCACGGCGAGCACTCCGGGCTCGCGGAGGTACGCAAGGCGTTGGAGGCGGACCCCGCGCAGCTGTCACTCGGGCCGGGCGCCGTACTGCACGCGATCACCGACCGGGTGGTCGACTCGTACATCGAGGTGGCCCAGTCGGTCGAGAACGATATCGACGAGATGGAAGAGCTGACCTTCACCCCACGTAGCAAGGTCACCGTCGAATCCATCTACCAGCTCAAACGCGAAGTGGTGGAACTGCGGCGCGCGGTGAATCCACTCGCCGCGCCGCTGGAGTCGCTCAGCCACAATCCGGACCTGCCGGTGCCCAAGGAGGTTCGCCGCTATCTGCGCGACGTCAGCGAGCGCCACACCGGCATCGCGGAGCGGATCAACGACTTCGACGAGGCGCTCAGCGCGCTGATCAGCGCCGCGCTGGCCAAGGTCACCGTGCAGCAGAACACCGACATGCGCAAGATCTCGGCGTGGGTCGCGATCGCGGCCGTGCCGACGATGATCGCCGGTATCTACGGCATGAACTTCGAGCACATGCCGGAGTTGAAGCAGGTCTGGGGTTATCCGGCGGTGTGGCTGGTCATCGTCACCATCTGCACGGGGTTGCTCATCACCTTCCGCCGCAACAAGTGGTTGTAGCGGCGCCGTGGCTCACAGGCTGGCCGCGCCGCGCCCCGGATCGCGCACGTCGATCCCCGCCTCCTGCCAAGCCTCCCGCAATGCCTGCGCGCCGCGGACCCGCACCCACGCCGCCTCGGTGGCTGTCACGGGCGTCACCACGAAGTACCGCACCGGTTCGGCCGGCTCGGGCAGCACGACGTCGGGAATCTCGCTGTCGCCGAGCAGAACCGCGGTGAACGGCGCGTCGCGCCACATCGGCTCACCCAGGTCCATCAGCGCATCCGCTTGCAGCACAACGCCTTCCACGACGGGCGCGGCGGCAAGCACGCCGAGCGACTTGGCCAGTCCCGAGCTCGCGCCGACGCCGGACCGCAGCGTCAGCACCAGCTCAGCGCGCGGCCCGCGCACCGGGTCCGCGTGCAGCGCGGTGGGATCGCCCATCGGGTGCCTGGAGCCGCCCAGGGTCGCGTAGTGCACCAGATCGCCGTCGACGATGCGCAGGATCTCGATCGGCTCCAAGCCGAGGAAGGTCACCGACGCCGCGTCGACGCCAGCGGCATCCACACCGAAATGGCCCAGCACCGCGGTGCGGACCGTCTCCAGTACTTCCATGCGTCAGATCGCCAGCCGCGCGAGCATGTCGCGCGCCTGCTCGGCCGACTTCGGGTCGCACAGCACGTCGTAACGGCCCGCCACCAGCTGCATGGTGGACGCGAAATCGCGCTGGCCCCTGGTCGCCGCGTACGGGATCGAGGTCGAGATGACGCCGAAAATGATGCCGCCGACCAGGCCGACCAGCAGCGGCCCGAACGCGCCGCTGGTGGTGAACAGGCTCAGCAGCAGACCGAGGAACAGGCCGAGCCAGGCGCCCGACACCACGCCGCCGCCGATCACCTTGCCCCAGGTCAGCCGATAGAGGACCCGCTCGACCTGCATCAGGTCGACGCCGACGATGGTCACGTCCTGCACCGGGAACTGGTTGTCGGCCAGATAGTCGACCGCCTTCTGCGCCTCGGCGTAGGTCGGGTAGGAGCCGACCGGCCAGCCCGACGGGGGCGTCGGAAGGCCCTGCCGCGCGCGGTTCGAGTTCCCCAAGGGATTCGTCATGTCTCTATTCTGCTATCGCTAACGATCCGGCGTCGGGGTGAAACGCGTGGCGCGCGTCATTCCGGCGGCCCGGCCCTTCTCCGCGATCACCTGGGCCATCTTGGCGCTCGCCTCGTCGATCATCTCGTCGCCGAGCATGACCGCGCCGCGGGCGCCACCGGCGGCGGAGGTGTGGAAGGCGTACGCGTCCAGGATCTCCTCGGCGCGGTCGTAGTCGGACTGGCGCGGGCTGAAAATCTCGTTCGCCGCTTCGATCTGGCCGGGGTGCAGCACCCATTTGCCGTCGAACCCGAGCGCCGCGGTGCGCGCGGCCGCCCGCCGGAAGCCTTCGACATCCCGGATCTGCAGGTACGGGCCGTCGATCGCCTGGAGTCCGTGCGCGCGGGCGGCGAGCAGGATGGTCATCAGGATGTGGTGGTAAGCGTCGCCGGTGTCGTAGCCCTCCGGCTGTTCGCCCACCACCAGCGTGCGCATGTTGATACTGGCCATGAAATCGGCCGGACCGAACACCAGGGTCTGCACCCGTGGGCTCGCGGTGGCGATCGCATCGATATTGCGCAAACCCAGCGCGTTCTCGATCTGCGGCTCGATGCCGATCCGGCCGACGTCCAGGCCGCAGGTCTTCTCCAGCTGGGTCAGCAGCAAGTCCAGGGCACGCACCTGACCCGCGTCGGTCACCTTGGGCAGCAGAATCGCGTCCAGCGCCGCGCCGGCGCCCTCGACCACGGAAATGACGTCGGTATAGGTCCATTCGGTGGTCCAGTCGTTCACCCGGACCACGCGCAACTGCGATCCCCAGCCGGAGTCGTTCAGCGCCGCCACGATATTCGCCCGCGCCTCGGCCTTGGCCACCGGCGCGACCGCGTCCTCCAGATCGAGGAACACCTCGTCGACCGGCAGCGTCTTGGCTTTCTCGATCATCTTCGTGTTGCTGCCCGGGCAGGCGAGCACCGAACGGCGCGGCTTCATGATCACTCCCGTCGATCGTGGCGCGGAGGCGGACACCCGCCCGCGAACCTCTAGCCTGGCAGCATGGCAGCAACCAGGGTGTACGTCGCCAGGCTGGCCGGCCTGGTGGTGCTGGGACCGGACGGCGAGTCTATCGGCCGGATCCGTGACGTGGTCGTGGCCATCCGCTACGACCGGCAGCAACCACGCGTGCACGGACTTGTCGTCGAACTGCCCACCCGGCGGCGCATTTTCGTGCCGATCCTGCGGGTCACCGCGATCGAGCCCGGTGTGGTCACGCTGAACACCGGGACGGTCAGCCTGCGGCGCTTCACCCAGCGACCCGGCGAGATGCTCGCCTTGGCGCAGATCGTCGATTCGGTGGTGCGGGTGGAGGACCCGGACCTGCCGGATCTGGCCGGCGTCGACGTGCACGTGGTGGATCTCGGCATCGAGCAGACCCGCAGCAGGGACTGGCTGGTCAGCCGGGTGGCGGTGCGCGGGCACCGCAGGCTGGGACGGAGGCGCACCGTGCACGTGGTCGACTGGACCATGGTGTCCGGCCTGACCCCCTACGAGATCGGCAGGCGCGGGCAGGACGTCACCGTGCTGCTGGAACAGTTCGAGGGCATGCGCGCGGCCGACGTCGCGCATATGCTGCGCGAGCTGCCGGAGAAGCGGCGCGTCGAAGTGGCCGTCGCGCTGGACGACGAACGCCTCGCCGACGTGGTGCAGGAACTGCCAGACGACGAGCAGGTCGAGCTGCTCAGCCACCTGGAGACGCGCAGAGCCGCCGACCTGCTGGAGGCGATGGACCCCGACGACGCCGCCGACCTGCTGGGCGAACTGCCCGAGGGCGAGGCCGAATCGTTGCTGGCTCTGATGGATCCACAGGAGTCCGAGCCGGTCCGCAGGCTGCTCGAGCACTCCCCCTACAGCGCGGGCGGTTTGATGACACCGAAGCCGGTCATCCTGACGCCGTCCACGACGGTGGCCGAGGCACTGGCGCGGGTGCGCAATCCCGACCTGACCCCGGCGCTGGCCTCCATGGTGTTCGTGGTCCGTCCGCCCACCGCGACGCCGACCGGTCGGTATCTCGGTTCGGTGCACATTCAGCAATTGCTGCGTGAGCCACCCGCCCATCTGGTCGGCGGCATTCTCGACACCGACCTCTCGCCGCTGCGCCCTGAACTCCCGCTGGCCGCGGTGACCCGCTACTTCGCGACCTACAACCTGGTCTGCGGGCCGGTGGTGGACGAGGAGAATCACCTGCTCGGCGCGGTCAGCGTCGACGACGTGCTCGACCACCTCCTGCCCGAGGACTGGCGCGATCAGGAAACGAACGACGAAAGGGGCCGGGCATGAACGGTCAGGCCCGGAGGCGGCAGCGCAGCGTGACCACGGAGGGCCCCGCGCATGCCGAGGAGGACGCAGTATGACCGAGAGCGACACCGGCGTGCGGATCGGCCACAGCAGGGCACGTCAGCGCCTGGAGACACCGCTGGAAAGCCGGTTCCGGCTGGAGTGGGACGCCGAAGCGATGGCCCGCAGCAGCGAGCGGGTGGCGCGGTTCCTCGGGACCGGGCGCTATCTCGCGGTTCAGACGATCCTGGTGGTGGTCTGGATCCTGTTGAACGTCTTCGTGGTCACGCTGCGGTGGGACCCGTATCCGTTCATTTTGCTGAATCTGGCCTTCTCCACCCAGGCCGCGTACGCCGCGCCGCTGATCCTGCTCGCGCAGAACCGGCAGGACAACCGGGACCGGGTCGCCTTGGAGGAGGACCGGATGCGGGCCGCTCAGACCAAGGCGGACACCGAGTTTCTGGCCCGGGAACTCGCGGCGTTGCGCCTCGCCGTCGGTGAGGTGGCCACACGTGATTACCTGCGCCGCGAATTGGAAGAAATAAAAGGAATTCTGGACCGGATCGAGTCCGTGGAATCCGCGGAACGCGAGATTCGCGCGGAAGGAACGGGAAAGACGGCGCGCAAGAAAACCTCCGGCCGAAAGTCCGCTGCGACACCGGTTTCACCGCCGATAAGCGATGATTGACCGGAAATACCCGACAACAACCTGACTGGTGGGTAACCTGGACAACGTTGTCCTGAGCGACCCGGGCAGGGGATGTCCCGGACAACCGCTCCCGTGACGTCGAGGGATTGGGTGTGGCCGTATGCGTGTTTCTGCTCCGGTGACGGTCTCGGCTTTGGTGGTTGCTGGTGTGGTGGTGAGTGGTTCGGGG
>NZ_JBFAYO010000012.1:0-202364 GCF_040681325.1 Nocardia sp. NPDC051787 | reverse complement strand
CGGATTCATCGCCACCGCGGCGGAGAAGGAAATCCAGAAACAATGGGACGAACTGATCGCGACCGGACAAGTACGCGCACCCGGCGCGGCACACGTGCACGCGCAATGAGTCGTTCCGCCTCCCCGGGTGCCGACCGGTCCGCGCGACCGGTCGGCACCTGGGTGCGCGCCACCGCCCGTGCCTGCGGGAACGGTGTTCGTGCTTGGATCTGGTGGTTCAACTCGATCCTGGGCGGACAGGACTACCAGCGTTACGTCGAGCACCTGCGCCGCAGGCATCCGGAGTGCGCGATTCCGACCGAGCGGGAGTACTGGCGGCAGCGGCATGCCGAGGCGGATCGCAATCCGGCCAACCGCTGCTGCTGAGCGAAACGTTTTTGGTGCGCGCCGCCGCACATCGTTGTGGTGCTTCGCACTACTCTGCGCCGGATATCAATGGTGCGATGTCATGACGCTTGTGCGAGGTGGCGACCACGGCTGGCAATGATGGCAGATTTCCGCTAGCACGGGTCAGCCGTAGCTGACATTGTGGTTGGCGTGACGATCACGGCATTGGATTTCGAACGGTGCTATCGGGCGGTGTCGACCCGAGACTCGCGATTCGACGGGCAATTCTTCACCGCGGTGCGGACCACCGGAATCTATTGCCGCCCTTCGTGTCCGGCGATCACCCCGAAGCGGGCCAACGTGTCGTTCCTGCCGACCGCCGCCGCGGCCCAGCAGGCCGGCTACCGCGCCTGCCGCCGCTGTCTGCCGGACGCGGCGCCGGGCTCGCCGCTGTGGAACACCAGGGCGGATCTGGCCGCGCGGGCGATGCGGCTGATCGGTGACGGTGTCATCGAACGCGGCGGGGTACCGGCGTTGGCTGCCACGCTGGGCTACTCGCAGCGGCAGCTCACCCGGGTGCTGACCACCGAACTCGGCGCGGGACCGCTGGCACTGGCCCGTGCACACCGCGCGCACACCGCGCGGCTGCTGATCCAGACCACCACGATGCCCATGTCGGATATCGCGTTCGCGGCGGGGTTCGCCTCCATCCGCCAGTTCAACGACACGGTGCGCGAGGTGTTCGCGGTCAGCCCCACGACGATGCGGAGTGAGGCCCAGCGCGCGAATTCCGGCACCTCCGGTCGTCCGGTACCCGCCACCAACGGCTCGCTCACGCTGCGGCTGCCCTACCGGGAACCGCTGGACCGCGCCTGGGTGGAGTGGTTCCTGTCCGCGCACATCGTGCCCGGCATGGAGCTGTGGGACAACGGCGCCTACACGAGGAATCTGCGCACGCCACATGGGCACGCCACGGTGCGGCTGAGTTTCCAGCGCGACCACGTGCGCGCGGAGTTGTCCCTGCACGACATGCGCGATCTGGCGCCAACGGTGGCACGGCTGCGGCATCTGCTGGATCTGGACGCCGACCCGGTCGGGATCGATGAGGCGCTCGGCGTCGGGCCGGGGGCGCACGGGCCGTCGTTGGCACGGCTGTCGGATCACCACACCGAGTATCTGCCGGATGCCGGTGCGGGCTCGCCGCCGGACGCCGAGGCGATGCCCGAGGCCGACCGGTCCGGCGCGATGCCCCCGCTGTTCACGCCGGGTATCCGGGTGCCCGGCTGCCTGGATGGAGCGGAACTGTTGCTGCGCACCATGATCGGGCAGCAGATCTCGGTCGCCGCCGCGGCCACGCACACCGCGCGGCTGGTCGAGGCGCTCGGCGAGCGAGTCGACGGTCCGATCCCGCTGCTGTTCCCGACGCCGGGGGTGATCGCCGAGCACGGCGCCGAAGTCTTGACCGGCCCGGCGCGGCGGATCCGCTCCATCGTCGCTGCCGCCGAGGCGCTGGCCGCCGGGGAGTTGCAGCTGCACCAGGGACGGACCGCCGCCGACTTGCGCCGCGATCTGCTCGCGCTGGACGGCGTCGGGCCGTGGACCGCCGACTACGTGACGATGCGCCTGCTCGCCGACCCGGACGTACTGCTGAGCACCGATTTGGTCGTCCGCCGAGGCGCCACCCTATTGGGCATCGATCTGACGGATACCGCGCGCTGGGCGCCGTGGCGGTCATACCTGTCGATGCACCTCTGGAAAGCGGCCCTGACCGACCGCGCCACACTCACCGAAGTCCCCGCGCTCGCCACCACGAAAGGCAGTGTCGAATCATGAACGCCATCACCGCCGGTTCCGCCGCAGTCGCCGGAAAAGTCACTTCTACCGTGGATTTCGCGATTACCGACACCCCGCTCGGGCCGTTCACCGCGCTCATCGACGTGAAGGGCGCGGTCCTGGCCTCCGGCTGGACCTCCGACGCGGAGAACCTGCGCGGCTTGATCCATCCCACGCTGCGCCCGGACCGGCTGCGGCAACGCGATTCGCTGGGTGAGGTGACCAGCGCCGTGATCGCCTACCACGAGGGCGACCTCACGGCGATCGACCCGATTCCGGTTCGCCAACGATCCGGGGAGTTCCTGGCGCACGCGTGGGAGGTGCTGCGCAAGGTGCCCGCGGGCAGCCCACTCACCTACACCGAGTTCGCCGCCCGCTCCGGCCGCCCCGACGCCACGCGCGCCGCCGCCAACGCGTGCGCCCGCAACGCCGCCGCCCTGTTCGTGCCCTGCCATCGAATCCTGCGCATCGGCGGCACACTGGGCGGATTCCGCTGGGGGTTGCCGGTGAAACGTTGGCTACTCGACCACGAGGGCTGAGCGTCCCGGACCTTCTATCCGCCGTCGATACTCATCCACACGATCGCGGGTGCGGCGAGTGCACTGCTCGACACCAATGCGCTGTTTCCGTCCACCTGGCATCCGCTCGGCGGCGCGAGCATGGGCACGGTATGCGATCTCGAGGGCCGAGTCTTTGGCCAGCGCGGCCTCTACGTGCTCGACGGCGCGCTCATGCCGGGCAACACCGCCGCGTGCAACCCGTCGATGACCATCGCCGCGGTCGCGGAACGAGCCCTCGACCACCTGGTAGCCCAGGATGTCGGGAACCGTGATCTGACACCGGGTCGCCTGGCGGCCGTCGGCATCCAGGCACAGCCGCACGCGGACGGCCGGAGTCAGGCGATGGTTGCTTGCAAGCGGGAGCCGGTGCGGCCGCGGAGGACGTGCAGGCGGCTGGGTATGCGTTGGCGCATTTCATCGACGTGGCTGACCACACCCACAACCCGGCCACCGGCCCGGAGTTCGTCCAGGACGTCCATGACGGCGTCCAGGCTGTCGGCGTCCAGGCCGCCGAAGCCCTCGTCGATGAAGAGGGTGTCCAGAACGACGCCACCGGATTCGGCCGCGACGGTGTCGGCCAGGCCGAGTGCCAATGACAGTGCGGCCATGAAGGTTTCGCCGCCGGATAGCGTTTTGGCGGGGCGAATGGCGCCGGTGTAGTCGTCGCGGATGTCGAGGCCGAGCCCACCGCGGCGGCCGCGCGGACCCGCCTTGTCGGAGTGGACGAATTCGTAACGGCCGCCGGACATCTTGCGCAACCGCAACGACCCCACCTGCGCTACTTCTTCCAGGCGGGCGGCCAGCACATAGGAGTGCAGGGACATGTGGCGGTTGTTCGCGCCGCGCCCGGCGACCACGTCGGCGAGTCCTTTCAGCTCCTCGAAGGCCTGCTGGGCAGGCGCGATCCGGTCGACGGCGGCCCAGAGCTGACCGCCCAGGTCCTCGAGCTGGCTTGCCCGCCTGCCCGCTTCGGCATGGGCGGCCACCGCGGTGTTCAGGCTGTTCTGCGCGACCGCTACCCGCGCGTCGAGTTCGGTCAGGTCACCGGGCTCCAGCGCCGCGGCGGCCTGGATGTCCGGTTCCGCCAGAACGGCTTCCGCGTGGGCGCGGGCCCGGTCGGCCACCAGGAGTTCGGCTTCGATCTCGGCCTGCCGCCCTGGCGTGCGGGACGCGGCGGCGACGACCTTCGCGTACGCGGTCAGCAACGCGACGTCATCGCGCGGACCGCTCTCCGTAGCCATGCGTCGCACCACGCCGGAATCGGGTTCGGCAGCTTCCGCCGGTACAGCGGCGTCGCCGGACCGGGCCATGCTGCCCACCCGCTCGTCCGCGGTAGTCGCCAGATGTGGTGCGGGTACGGAACCGCCGACAACGGACGTGGGATCGCCGACAGGTCCTTCGGGCACGAAACCCGCGGCGCGGGCGAGGTTCTCGACGCGATCGGCGACAAGCGAGACCTGCTCGCGTGCCGCCACCGCATCCGCACGGGTGTCGCGCAGCGCGGACGCCTCGGCAACAAGGGTGGTGAGCCGGGCACGACGGCGCTCGATGGTCTGGTCGGCGCCGGCCGCGGCGCGCAGCCGTTCGGTGAGTTCGGTCAGGCGCTTTTCAGCGGAGTCGATGGTGGCGGCGACCGCGCTGCGACCGGCATCGCATTCGCGCAGCTCGTCGTTCAGGCGCGTCTCGTCGTCGCGCAGACGGGAGAGCTCGGCGTTCAGGTCCTCGGCACGCGCGGCCAGTTCCGCCGTGTCCTCGTAGCGGTCGGTCGCGGCCCGCAATGCGGCAGCGAGCTCCACGCGGTCGGTGTCGCCGCCGCGTGCGACCAGCGCTTCGATCTCGCGCTCCAACCCCGTGATGCGGGACAGCGCACGGTCGCGGGTGTCCTCGGCAGCGCGCTCGGCGGCCGCGGCGGCCTCCTCCTCGTCCTTGGACACCGCGGTCGCGGTGGGCCGGGCGGGCGCGGGATGATCAGCGGAACCGCAGACCGCGCACGGACTTCCGTCGACCAGTTCACCGGCCAGCTCGGCAGCCATTCCGGACAGCCTGCGCTCGCGCAGATCGAGCACGAGTTCCTTGGCGTCGAGGTGCGCCGTGCGGGCGGTATCGAATTCGACCCTGGCATGATCGAGCGCCGTTCGGCGCGCGGCCAATTCGACGGCGGCCGTAGCGGCGGTCTGCAATCGCTCGCTTTCCGCGGTCAGGCCGGGCAGCGCCGCGGCCGCCTCGGTCGCCTCGCGCAATCCGGCCTCCGCCCCGGCGAGCGCGGCGGGCAACTGGTCACGTCGCTCGGTGAGTTGGATGATACGTTCGGCCAGCGTCGTGTCCTCGGCGCGCAGCGCGACGAGCTCGTCAGCCAGCCGAGTGGCGGTAGCCGCGTCGGTGCGCACTTCGTCCAGAGCGCCGATCTGCCCGCTCCAGCGCTGAATCGCCGCGTCGATATCGGCGTCGTCGCGCACATGGGCGTCGTCATCGGACCGGAGCAACTCGGCGCCGCCGAGGTCGGCGCTCGCTGATTCCCGGAGTCGGGCGGCCAATCGGCTTGCCGCGCTGAGCTTTTCGCTGTCCCGCTGCCGCTGGGTCCGGACCGCCGCGCGCGCCTCATCGATGGCCGCCGCGACCGGCTCGGCCCGGCGCGCCAGTTCGAGCTCGGCTTGCAGCGCGCCGCGGCGTTCGGCGTCGGCCGCGTAGCCGTCCAGTTGGCGACGGGCCGCGGCCATGCGGCGGTGCAGTTCGTGCAGTCGGCGCTGTTGTTCGGCCTGCTCACGGGTCCGCGCCGAGTCCTGCTGGCAGCGTTCGAGCTCGGTGACGGCGGTCGCGAGGTCGGCGCGCGCGGCGGCCAGCAGATCTTCCGACCAGGTGACCGATTCCGCGATCCCGATCGAATCCGCGACTCCGGCTGCCATGCCGACCTGGGTCATCAGTCGCTTGATGCCCTCGGTGCGTGCGTCCAGATCGGCTTCGGCGGCGCGGCGTTTGTCGGCGAGCCACTGCTCGGCGGTGCCGAAACGCTTGGTCTCGAAGAGCTTTTCGAGCATCCTTTCGCGATCTTCGTTGTCCGAGCGCAGGAAACGTGCGAAATCGCCCTGCGGCAGCAGCACCACCTGGAAGAACTGGTCGGCGCTCATACCGAGCAGGCGCAGGATCTCCTCGCCGATATCGGCTATCCGCGCAAGGTTTTCGCCGTGACCGTCCAGCCAGGTCAGCGTGGCCTTGGCCGGCACGGTGCGCATGCCGCTGCCGTCTCGTTTCGGGCGCTCGAATTCGGGGCTGCGGGTCAGCCGCAGTCGCCGACCGCCCAAGGTCGCTTCCAGCACCACCTGCGGCGGCGTGTGTTCCGGGGCGTGATCAGAGTGCAACCGCTTGCTTTCGCCGCGCGCACCGGGCACCTTGCCGTACAGCGCGAACGCGATCGCGTCCAGCACCGTGGTCTTCCCCGCTCCGGTCTGGCCGTGCAGGAGGAACAGCCCGTCCGCGCCGAGCGCGTCGAAGTCGACGACCGTGGTGTCGGCGTACGGGCCGAACGCGGTCATCTCGAGCTTGTGCAGCCTCATGCCGCCGCGCTTACGACTGGTCCCGGCAGGACACCCATCGCGGCGTCCGCTCCTCGCCCTCCGCGCTCACTCATCTGTGCACCTCGCCGACACCCGGCTCCGCGAACGCTCTGTTGCGACCACTGCCCGCGCGGCACGCTCACTCATGCCGACAGTTCCCCGGGCGCGGTCACCACCGTCAGCTGCTCCCGTTCCGCGACGGCGGCGGCGAGCGCACGGTCCAGCCAGGTCATCTCGCTCGGGGTCGGCGCGCCGCGGACGTCGGTGAGGAAACTGCGGGCTACTTCGGTGTCGCGGCGGCCGTGCACCCGCTCACGGTAGCGCAGTTCCGGGTTGCCCTCGGGTCGCGCCCATTCCACGTGCACGGCGTAGGGGAACCGTTCTCTGAGCTTGCGCATGGCGTCGACCGGGCGAGCGATGTCGGTGAGCACCGCGGACACATAGTGCTGTTCGGCCGCGGTGTGCTCGCCTTCGCTGAGCAACTCGTCCAGGGTGCCGGTGAGTTTGCTCAATCCCCGGATCGTCGGCAGATCCCGGCCCCACACCGGCCCCAAGCCGGACGCGTCCAGGTCGACGATCCACACCGCCTTGCGATGCGAGTTCTCGGCGAACGAATATGGCAGCGGCGAGCCGGAGTAGCGCACCGACTCCGCCAGTGTCTGGGGAGAATGCAGGTGGCCGAGCGCGACATAGTCGATGCCTTCGAAGGCGGCCAACGGTACCGTCTCCACTCCCCCGACCGAGATCGACCGTTCCGACCCGGTGGCCTCACCACCGACGACGAAGGCATGCGCCAGCACGACCGTCCGCGCGCCCGGCCGCCGCGCGATGTCGGCGCGGATGCGTGCCATGGCCGCGTCCAGGATTTCGGCGTGCGAGCGGGCCTGTGGCACATCGAGTTCGGCGCGGGTGATCTCTGGTTCCAGGTATGGGATGCCATAGCACGCGACGAGCCCGTGCTCGTCCTCGAGGAGAACCGGACGATCGGCATCGGCGACCGTGGTGCGTAAGTGCAACCCGCCCGCCGCGGCGAAACTGGCGCCCGCGCCCAGGCGGGCAGGCGAATCGTGGTTGCCCGAGGTGGCGACGATCTGCGCCCCCGCCGCGCGGATGGCCTCGAACCCCCGGTTGCACACCGCGATCGCGTCGGCGCTCGGGATCGACCGGTCGTACACGTCGCCCGGCAGCACGACCACGTCGACCGACTCCTCGGCCACCAGTTCCGCGATCGCGGTCAGTGAACGAGCCTGGTCGGCAAGCAGATCGACACCGTGAAACGTGCGCCCGATGTGCCAGTCCGAGGTGTGCAGCATCCGCATGCCGCGAAACCGTAGGGCAACCCACCGACAGACTTCAATTGCCCCGCCCGCTGTGTCGGATTTGCCCAGCCACGATACGGCGTGTCCGGCGCGCCGATCAGCGTGTTCGATCCGGGACCGCGGTTCGTCCCGCGAATCGAATCCCCGCATCTGCCTTGGCTTCCCGAGCGCCGGGACACTGGTGACTCCGTATGCCGTGCCGGCCGGGCACCGCGCCACGGCGGCGGACGCCCCCTCGCTATGTCGGCGGACAACCAGCGCTTGCCACAGCAGTCGCCCAGCAAGGACACGCGCAGGCGTCCTGCGGCCGATGTGGATGCCACGCGCAGGCATCCCCGCGACCTCGGCGCGGTGGGTAACGCCGTCGGCCGCATTGCGGTCCTCGTGACGGTGACCAGGTTGCTGCGCGGCATCACGTTCGGATGGCGACCGGGGTACTGACCGTGCAGGGCCCGGCCGTGAGCCGTGCCACCCGCTCTGGCTGACCACCGAGCACCCCGGACCGGACGGGCGTCCAAGTAGGAAGGACCGTGGAGGCCGTCAACTACACCATGACCTCGTTGGAGTCGCGGGATAGTCCGTATGGCCGTGCCGCCACGCCGCCGAGCGCGGCGGCAACTAGGGTGCATAGCGTGGCTGCTTCCGAACGTGCGCGATCCCGGGTGCCCGCGCCGCAACGCTCGATCCTGCCGTCGGTGCCGGGAATCCCCGTCGGCGCGGCGGTCCTGATCGCGGTTGCCTGCACGTTTGTGGGATTCCTGATCGATGCCAGCGGCGGAGGCGGCGAGCTGACCGGCACGTTCGCCGCGCTGTACATCGTCGGGTGCATGGCGGCCGTCGCGGCCGTGCGCTACCGCGGGCTGTTCAGCACGATGGTGTTGCCGCCGCTCCTGCTGTTCGTCGCCGTGCCACTGGCCTATCAACAGCTCACCGGCCGCGGCTCGACCTCGATGAAGGACATCCTGCTGAACCTGGCGATCCCGCTGGTGAACCGCTTCCCGACCATGATGCTGGCCACGGTCGCCGTGGCGCTGATCGGCGGCGCCCGAATCTTGATGCGCCGGCGCGAGGAAGAGGCGAGCAGGCCACTCCCCGTGCGCCGCGGCGCGAGCGGCGGGAAATCGCCCGCCAAGAAGACCAAGCCCGGTCGCTCCTCCGGCACGCTCGCGGAGGCGGCACGCCGCAAAGCCCGCCGCCCGCGGCCCGAGCCGGACGAGCCAGATCCCGACGACTTGGACGACCCCGCCCCCCGCCCGGCCCGTCGGCCCGCGGCCCAGGTCGCCGACGCACCGCCCCGGGTCGCGCCGTCCCGGCCACGCGAGGGCCGGGCCCCGGCACGCGGCGGATCCCGCCCGACCGGGGCGATGCCCCGCGCCGAAGGCGAACCACCCCGCGCGCCAGGGGCACGCCGCGACATCCCGCCGCACCCACAGCCCAATGTCCGCTACCGCGAGCGTGATTCGAGCCGCACCGAACGACGCAGGCCGGAAAGTCTGTAGCCGGGCCCGTCGCGACAGTCCGCTACCGCGCTGCGACCTCGCGACTGCGACGAATCTCAGGTAACGGCTCGGGTGACCAGAACAGCAGGCGTGCTTCGCCCCTCGGTGGTGCCATACCGCCTGACGCGACCGAATCGGCCCCGTCACCGGTCTCCGGCTCGCGCCTCATCGGCCGCATCATCCGCGACCAGGTCGCCAGCGGCACTCACCCGACGGCCCACGCCGCAGTCGCCAGCGGCGGCCGCTCGGACGCGAGCCTTCAGGAGTTTGCGAACACGCAGCGCCGCAGGCGCCGCACATCGAACACAGTCAGTGCCGGGCCTCGCGCAGTTCTCGGGGCAGCGCGAAGACGAGCGTTTCGTTGGCCGTGGTGACCGGCTGGACATCGCCGTAGCCGTGTTCAGCCAGCATGTCCAGAACGCCGCGGACCAGGATCTCGGGGACCGACGCGCCCGAGGTGATGCCGATCGTGCGGACGCCGTCGAGCCAGGCCGGTTCGACCTCGCGGGCGAAGTCCACCAGGTGGGCGGCCTTGGCGCCCGCACCGAGCGCCACCTCGACCAGGCGCACCGAGTTCGAGGAGTTGCGCGAACCGACCACGATCACCAAGTCGCATTCCGGTGCCATCGCCTTCACCGCGACCTGACGGTTCTGCGTGGCGTAGCAGATGTCGTCACTCGGCGGGTCCTGCAGGCCGGGGAAACGCTGCCGCAGCCGCTGCACCGTCTCCATCGTCTCGTCCACACTCAGCGTGGTCTGCGAGAGCCAGATCACCTTGGACTCGTCGCGCACGGTGACCTTGTCCACCGCCGCCGGCCCGTCGACCAGCTGGACGTGCTCGGGCGCCTCGCCGGCGGTGCCCTCGACCTCCTCGTGGCCCTCGTGGCCGATCAGCAGGATGTCGTAGTCGTCGCGGGCGAACCGCTTGGCCTCCTGGTGCACCTTGGTGACCAGCGGGCAGGTCGCGTCGATGGTGTGCAGATTGCGCGTGGCGGCGGACTCGTGCACCGCGGGCGAGACGCCGTGCGCGGAGAAGACGACGACCGCACCCTCGGGAACCTCGTCGGTCTCGTCGACGAAGACCACGCCGCGCTCGCGCAGCGTCTCCACCACGTGCCGGTTGTGCACGATCTCCTTGCGCACGTAGATCGGGGCGCCGTGCTTTTCCAGCGCCTTCTCGACGGTTTCGACGGCACGGTCGACGCCGGCGCAGTACCCGCGCGGCTCCGCGAGCAGCACACGCTTTCCGCCGTCGGCGTTCGTGACGCCTGCCGAGCGGGCGATTCCGACGTTCAAGGGAATGGCCGAAGACATGCCCACAGGATACGTGCGGCCCGGTGCTTCGCCACTTCCGGGAGTTGTCCGTCACACCGCCCTGGTACCGGCCGCGAGCTGGGCCGGAAGAACACCGAGGAACACCGGCGCCGCGACGCGCGGGTAACCGCCACAAATACTCGCGGCGAGACCCGCGGTCTATTCTCCGGATATGAGCACAGCGCCGCGTAATTCCGGCCGATCCGCCACGCGCCGGGGCGGACGGATATTCGAACGGCGCACACCCCTTCTTTGCATAACACACCATTTCGGGCAGGCTAGGATCATGCTTCGACCACCCTTTCTGGCTCGGGTCGCCGCCGGCGCCGCCGTATACGCCCTCGAGGAAACCCGCCGGCTACCCACGGCGGCAATGAATTTCCCGATCACGGCCATCAGTCAGCTGCTGCAGACGACAATGCACGTCCAGCAGTTCGTGACCAGCCTGGCCCTGAAGGGCGACGTGGTTTTCGACCGTTTGTCCAACCGACCGGTCGAACAGCCGGAATGGGCCACGTTCGACGAAGACCTCGACGACGATTCGAGCCCCGGCACCCACCACACCAGCCGATTCGACCTCTACGCCGCCGACGAGCCCGAACCGGCCCGCACGCCGGAAACCTTTCCTGCCGACGCCGCCCGCGCCACCGAGACCAACGGCCACACCACCTCCGCGCCGTCCATCGACGCTCCGACCGAGCCGAAAAGCGCTGAGCCGGAATCCGAATCGGATTCCGAGCCCGCCGCGAAGGCGCCCGAGATCGTGGAGCCGGAAGTCGCCACACAGTACGACTACCTCAACATGACCCTGGCCCAGCTGCGCGCCCGGCTGCGCATGCTGTCCGTCGAAGACCTCACCGACCTGCTGGAGTACGAGCAGCAGACCCGCGCCAGGGCGGCGTTCGTGACCATGCTGACGAACCGGATCGCCACCGTTCGGGCCCAGTGACCGACCCTCGGACACCCCCCTCGCCGACGGCTGGCCGGGAGACCTCCGGCCAACCCGCCGCCGCACCGGCCAACTCCGCCGAGCACCCCTGGCCGGTGCGTTCCGTGGCCGTCAAGGTGGCCCAGTGGATCGACCGGCTCGGCAGCATCTGGGTGGAGGGCCAGATCACCCAGATCAACCTGCGCCCCGGCACGCGCACCGCGTTCCTGGTGCTGCGCGACCCGTCCGCGGACATGTCCCTCTCGGTGACCTGCGATCCGGACCTCATCCGCAATTCCCCGCTCCCGCTGCAGGAGGGCAGCCGGGTGGTGGTCTACGGCAAACTCTCCTTCTTCACCGGACGCGGCACGATCTCGTTGCGCGTGCTGGAGATCCGGCCGGTCGGCATCGGCGAGCTGCTAGCCCGCATCGAGCGGCTGAAGGCGCTGCTGGCCGCCGAGGGTCTGTTCGATCCCCGGCTCAAGCGCCCGCTCCCATTCCTGCCCGGAACGGTCGGACTGATCACCGGCCGCGCGAGCGCCGCGGAACGCGATGTGCTCAGCGTCGCGCGCAATCGGTGGCCCGCGGTGCGTTTCGAGATCCGCAACACCGCGGTTCAGGGACCTACCGCGGTGCCGCAGATGCTCGCCGCGCTGGTCGAACTCGATCGCCACCCCGCCGTCGAGGTGATCGTGCTCGCGCGCGGTGGCGGCAGCGTGGAAGACCTGCTGCCGTTCTCCGACGAGGCGTTGTGCCGCGCCATCGTGGCCGCGACGACCCCGATCGTCAGCGCGGTCGGCCACGAACCCGACAATCCGCTCAGCGACTTCGTCGCCGATCTGCGCGCGGCGACCCCGACCGACGCCGCCAAGCGCATCGTCCCGGACGCCGCCGCCGAGCTGGCCTGCGTCCGTGAGCTGCGCGGCCGCGCCGCCGCCGCGCTACGCGGCTGGGTCGACCGCGAGACCAGGACGCTCACCCAGCTGCGGTCGCGGCCGGTGCTCGCCGACCCACTGCGCGAGATCGACCGGCGTCAGGAAGAGATCGAGCGCCTGCGCACGTCGGCACGCCGCTACGCCGAGCAATGTATCCGCACCGAATCCACCGCTACCAGGCATCTGCGCGAGAAACTCACGGCGGTGGGCCCGGCCGCGACACTGGCCCGTGGCTACGCTGTCGTACAGCGCGTCACCGGCCGGGAGCGGGTGGTGGTGCGCTCGATCGAGGACGCGCCCCCGGGCAGCCAGTTGCGCATCCGAGTCGCCGACGGCGCCGTCACGGCCGCCGCGCTCGGAGCCAAGACGCTCGGCAGCACGCACACCGACACAGGGAGGAACTGACCTTGGCCGAGCCCGGCAAGTCAGCGGATAAGGACGCGACGGACGCCGACCCCGCCGACGAACTGGCCGAGATCGCCGGCTTCGGCTACGAACGCGCCCGGGACGAACTGGTCAACGTGGTGAAGATCCTCGAGCAGGGCGGCCTCGACCTGGACGAATCCCTCGCCCTGTGGGAACGCGGCGAAGCACTGGCCAACCGCTGCGAAGAGCACCTGGCGGGCGCGCGCAAACGCGTGGAGGACGCGCTGCACCGCTCCGATCTGGAACAGCGCGAGTGACCATCCGCCGCGCCACCCCGGACGTCGCACCATCGGCCGCTGGATCGACCTGGGTAGCACCCAGTTGATCAGGGCTTCAGCGGCTGGGCGGCGGTAATCGCCTGGGCCAAGGTGGTGAACGCCGCCTGGTTGCCCGCGCCGGTGATCAGCACACGGGACTGGCCGAGGTCGGCGATCCACGTGGTCTCCGCGCCCTGCTCGGCGTAGACGATCCACTTCTGCGCACCGACCTGCTCGGTGCCGCTGGCGTACCGGGATCCGAGCACGAACCGGGCCAGCGCCTCCTCGGTCGCGTTGCTCTGGGTGAACCGCATGTAGGTGCCCTGCGGCGTGATGTAGCCGACGGTGCTGACCGGTCCGCCGCCGGTGCCGCCGATGGACTCGCGGCTGCCGGAGTTCGGCGTCCAGTCCGCGGGCAGAGCCGGGTTGCGGATCGGGAACGGCAGGGATCTGGCGTCGGCGGTGAGCGCGGCCTGCGCGTCGAAATGCGGGATCTTCCCCTGCGTCGGGCCGTTCGCGGCGAAACTGCACTGGCTGGCCAGGCCCGCGAACACCACGGCGATCAGCACCAGCGGGATCAGCGACCAGAACAGATCCCGGTAGTCGTTCATGATGCGTGGCTTTTGGTACGACACGCTCCCAGTATCCACTCGCGGCGCGACGCTCACCCGCGCACCCCGATCGCCCGGAGATCACCCGGAGATCACCCGGACCAGGGGTGTACGACCGTGCCACACCGAATGAGACAATTGACCGGTACGTACCGATGCACAGGAGGCACCCCGCAATGACGGCAACTTCCCCCAGCCCCAGCCGCCGCGAGGCGCCCGACCGTAACCTCGCACTCGAGCTGGTCCGCGTGACCGAGGCAGGGGCGATGGCCGCGGGCCGGTGGGTCGGACGCGGCGACAAGGAGGGGGGCGACGGCGCCGCCGTCGACGCCATGCGGCAGCTGGTCAGCTCGGTGTCCATGCGCGGCATCGTCGTCATCGGCGAGGGCGAGAAGGACGAGGCGCCGATGCTGTACAACGGCGAAGCCGTCGGCGACGGTACCGGCCCGGAAGTGGACTTCGCGGTCGACCCGATCGACGGCACCACGCTGATGTCCAAGGGCGTGCCGGGCGCGATCTCCGTGCTGGCGGTCGCCGAGCGCGGCGCGATGTTCGACCCGTCGGCGGTGTTCTACATGCACAAGATCGCCGTCGGCCCCGACGCCGCCGATGTGATCGATATCTCGGCCCCGATCGGCGAGAACATCCGCCGGGTCGCCAAGGCCAAGAACTCCGCGAAGTCCGACCTGACCGTCTGCATCCTGGACCGTCCCCGGCACGCCGAGCTGATCCAGCAGGTGCGCGACGCGGGTGCCCGCATCCGGCTGATCTCCGACGGCGACGTGGCGGGCGCCATCGCGGCCGCCCGCCCGGACTCCGGTACCGACATCCTGGTCGGCATCGGCGGCACGCCCGAGGGCATCATCGCCGCCGCCGCGATGCGGTGTATGGGCGGTGAGCTGCAGGGCATGCTCGCCCCGAAGGACGACGAGGAACGGCAGAAGGCGCTCGACGCAGGCCACGACCTCGACCGCGTGCTCACCACCGAAGACCTGGTCGCCGGCGACAACGTCTTCTTCTGCGCCACCGGCGTCACCGACGGCGACCTGCTGCGCGGCGTGCGCTACTTCGGCGGCGGCGCGTCGACCCACTCGATCGTCATGCGTTCGAAGTCCGGCACCGTCCGCATGATCGACGCCTACCACCGCCTGACCAAGCTGCGCGAGTACTCGTCGGTCGACTTCATCGGCGACGAGCACGCGGTCCCGCCGCTGCCGTAGTTTTTTTGCAGCGCCTGCGGCGCTGCGTGTTCGCAATGCCAGGTCTCGCTGCGCTCGAAAACCGCAGTTGGGCCGAGTGGGCGCGTATAGCCGTATCCGCCGATCTCAGCATTCGCCAAACCTTTCGGAGCTGCGGTGACGGGAATCGTCCGCTGGCGACTACACGCGGACGCCGCGGGCGGTTCGCCAGGACTTCTCGTCGACCCGGCGGCCGCCGACCCGTGTCAGGCCGGGCAAGCGCTTGTAAGTACTCGTATTACTGCGTTCGGTTGCATATGTCCGATCGGTACTTGATTCGATGTCCTTATTCCCGGCTCCGGTGTGCGGCGGGTGTGCGAATGACCTCAGGCGTGGTAGCCCCATCGGGGGCGGGTGCGGCATAAGGTCGGAAATATGACGGAGGAGACTCAGTACCGCATCGAGCACGACACCATGGGTGAGGTTCGGGTTCCAGTGGACGCTTTGTGGCGGGCGCAGACCCAGCGGGCCGTGGAGAACTTCCCGATCAGCGGACGTGGCTTGGAGCGGGCGCAGATTCGCGCTCTCGGCCTGCTGAAGGCCGCGTGTGCCACGGTGAACCGCGACCTGGGTCTGCTCGATCCCGTGAAGGCCGACGCCATCATCGCGGCGGCCAACGAGATCGCGGACGGCAAGCACGACGACCAGTTCCCGATCGACGTCTTCCAAACCGGTTCCGGCACCAGCTCGAACATGAACGCCAACGAGGTGATCGCCTCGCTGGCCAAGGCGAAGGGCGTCACGGTACATCCGAACGACGACGTGAACATGTCGCAGTCGTCCAACGACACCTTCCCCACCGCAACGCATCTCGCCGCCACCGAGGCGATCATCGCGGATCTCGTGCCCGCACTGGAGCATCTGCGACTCGCGCTGCTGGACAAGTCCACCGAGTGGCGCACCGTGGTGAAGTCCGGCCGTACCCACCTGATGGACGCCGTCCCGGTGACCCTGGGCCAGGAGTTCGGCGGTTACACCCGCCAGGTGGCGGCGGGCATCGAGCGCGTCATGGCGACGCTGCCGCGCCTTGGCGAGCTGCCGATCGGCGGAACGGCGGTCGGCACCGGGCTCAACGCGCCGGACGGCTTCGGCGCGAAGGTCGTCGCGGAGCTGGTACGCGCTACCGACATCGATGCGTTGCGCGAGGCAGAGGACCACTTCGAGGCGCAGGCCGCGCGGGACGGTCTGGTCGAGGCCTCCGGCGCGCTGCGCACGATCGCGGTGAGCCTGACCAAGATCGCCAACGACATCCGCTGGATGGGTTCGGGTCCGCTGACCGGACTGGCCGAGATCCAGCTGCCCGATCTGCAGCCGGGCAGCTCGATCATGCCGGGCAAGGTGAATCCGGTTCTGCCCGAGGCGGTTACCCAGGTCGGTGCGCAGGTGATCGGCAACGACGCGGCGGTCGCGTTCGCCGGCGCGGGTGGCGCCTTCGAGCTGAACGTGTACATCCCGGTGATGGCGCGCAACCTGCTGGAGTCGATTCGCCTGCTGGCCAACGTCTCCCGGCTGTTCGCCGACAAATGCGTGCGCGGCCTGGTCGCCAACGTCGAGCACTTGCGCACCCTCGCCGAGTCCTCGCCCTCCATCGTCACCCCGCTGAACTCCGCGATCGGGTACGAGGAGGCGGCCGCGGTCGCCAAGGAAGCGCTGCGAGAGAAGAAGACGATTCGCCAGACCGTCATCGACCGCGGACTGCTCGACGAGAAGCTGACCGAGGAGGAACTCGATCGCCGCCTCGACGTACTGGCCATGGCGAAGCTGAAGGACGCTGAATAAAGCGGATCGACCGTCCACGTTGTGAGAACAACGTGGACGTTCGGCCGACGCGACAACTTATTTCGTGAGCACATGGGTAACTCGCCGGGTACGCCCAGAACCCACGCGGCTCCCGACGCAGGACCTGAACGCAAATCCCCCGTCACCCAACTGGTACGGCCTAAAGACGCGGAGAGGCGGCGGAGCGTGCGAGTTCGTCGCGCGCCCGCTCGCCGTCGGGGCCGAAATCGGTGCGAGTGAAGACGTTCCACCGCTTCAGCAGCGGAGCGAAGACCAGCTCGCCCTCTTTGGCGCGGTCGTAGACGCCCGCCTCGGCGAGCACCTCGTCGCTGCTGCGGCCGTCGGGCAGGGTGACGGTGGGGACCTGGAAACCGGCGACCCGGTCCGCGATGGCGCGCATGGTCTGATCCGGTACCAGGTCGAGAGCCGCGGCGATCAGGTCGGCGAAGACGGCCGACTGCAGTTCCTCGTCCAGCGCGATCCGCTCGGCGATGGCGGTGACCAGCGGGTTCTCCTCCAGGGCCGCGATGTTGCGGTGCCGGATCGCGCTGGCGGCCTCCTCGAACGCGCAGGTGGCCAGCACGTCGAGCAGGTGCATCGCCGGACGGCGGAAGCCTTTGGTCATGTGCTCCATGCGCAACCGCTCCAGCTCCACCGGGTCGACCGCCCTGGTGACCATGAGGTAGTTGCGGATCATGATCTCGTGACGGTTCTCCTCGGCCGTCCAGCGTCCGACCCAGCGCCACCACGCGCCGGTGCGCAGGTACTTGCCCACCTCACGGTGATACGAGGGCAGGTTGTCGGCGATCAGCACGGAGACGGTCAAGGCCAGTTTGGCGGTTTCGCTGAGCTCGGACTGATCCGGCGCCCAGTCGGTGCCGCCGAGGAATGCGAAGTTGTGCCCGTTGTCCCACGGCACGAAGTCGTGCGGCTGCCATCCCTCGGCGGCATCGATGTGCTTGCGCAGAATCAGTTCTACGTCTACCGCGAGCGATTCGAGCAGTTCGCGATCGGTCAGGAGAGTTTGCACCGTGACAACCTAGCGGCTTGGCCCGCGAAGCGGGAGAGATGGATGGGACGGACCGGCAGCCGGAACCGCCCGGCGGTCCCGGACGCCGAAACCCGGGTTACGACTTCGGCGTGACGGTGATAGTACCGTCCACCCAGGTGATGGTGCCGCCGGTGAAATCGCTCTGCTTACCGCCGGGGATGTCCTTCTCGTCGCTGATCGGGTAGCCGAGCCTGCCGTGCGCGCCGCCGTTTTCCTCCCATGCCCTGCGGATCTCGCCCCAGACGATATAGGGCTCACCGTCCCTGGCCTCGTAGATCGTGCCGCCGGCGAAGTCCTGGAATTCGCCCTCGTCGGGGCCGTCCTCCTCGGCTTGCAGGGGAAGGCCGAGCGGTCCGGTCGGGCCGCCGCTCTGGGTGTACTTGTCGTAGATGTCGCCGGAGACGGTGATCTCGCCGGTCGGAGTCATGATCCTGGTTTCCTCCGCGGCGGCGCCCGGGGTGCCCGTGGTGGTGCGGCCTGCGTTGTCCTGGGTTGTGGTGTACACGGCGGTGGTGGTCGTCGGCGACGCGATGGTGGTAAACCAGCCGGTCGTGGTCGCAACGGTACCTGTGTCCTCATCGTCCCCGCAGCCGGCCACGACCAGCCCTGCCGCGGCGAGCACCGCGGTGAATCCAGCCGTTCGACGAGCGAAGTAGCGCATGTCCGTCCTCTCGCAAGGGCTACCGGCACACCACGGGCTCGGTGGTGCCGCACGTAGCTCGGCCGATTGTCATACCGAACAGCTATCGCGGCGGATATTACCCGCCGGAAATGCGGTGAAACGCGCACGACAACGGCCCTCAGCGTGCCGCACACCATTGACCGACCGACCGTCGGTCGGTAGCCTCTGGCTCGGAGGTGCGCTGTGCGGCAGGTGAAGAAGCCGGAAATCCGTAAGGCCGAGATCGTGGACGCGGCACTGCGCAGTTTCGCCGAGCACGGATACGACCAGACCACGGTGGAATCCATCACCACCGCTCTCGGCGTAGCGAAGGGGTGCTTCTATCACCACTTCACCTCGAAGGAACACGTGTTCACCGAAGCGGTAGCGGCGCTGGCCGATCGGCTGTGCGCGACCTATCTCGAGCTCTTGCAAGATGATTCGGCAACGCCCCGCGATCGACTGCTGGCCTACATCGATCACGGCTACGCGCTCACCGAACACACCGCACCCGGACTGTTCACGGCGCTGCACGGAGATCGCTTCCGGGATATGCACCACCGCGTCGTCGAGCAGGTTGCCCGCACACTGCGGCCGGTACTGCGCACTCTGCTCGCGGAAGGATCGGCCCTCGGCGAATTCCGCGTCCGGACTCCCGAATTCACCGCGGTGGCGCTGCTGGGGGCTCTGCGTGAACTGCATGAGGTCTATGCCGACCGCCCCGGCCTCGACCTCGCCGCGCATCGCGACGAGCTCCTGGATCTGCTGGAGCGAATGCTCGGCACCGAATTCCCAGGACGCCGAAAAATCTAGGAGAGGCCGATGACGACTCTTACGGTGGAATTCGACTCCGAGGGCACCAGATGCGCGGGCACGCTCTACCGCGCTGACGACGGCCTCCCGGAACGACCCTGCGTCGTGCTGTGTCCCGGATTCGGCGGCACCGAGGACACCCCCGCACTCGTCGCCGCTGCCGAGGCATTCTCCGGCGCTGGATTCGCGGCGCTGACCTTCGACTACCGTTCCTTCGGGAAGAGCGCCGGTGAGCCACGGCAGGTCGTCGACATCAAAGGCCAGCTCGCCGATATCCGCGCCGCGATCCAGTTCGCCCGCAGGCATCCCGCTGTCGATGCCGAGCGCATCGTGCTGTGGGGTACGTCCCTGGGTGGCGGCCACGTCGTCACGGTTGCCGCCGACGACGAGCGGATCACCGCGGTGATCGCCCAAGTGCCGTTCAACGGTTTTCCGAAGCAGGCCGAAGGACGGTCGGCGGCCGCGACGCGCGCACTGCTACGGGTGATGGTGGCCGACTGGTTGCGCGGAGTGTTCGGACTGCGGCCGCATTACATACCTGCTGTCGGCCCCGCAGGCACGCTTGCCGTCATGACAGGCCCCGACGCACAACGCACCATCGCGGCGATGGACAGCGCCACGTGGCGCAACACCGTCGCGCCACGGGCCTTGCTGACGATGATGCGCTACAAACCCGGCGACCACGCACCCAGACTGCGGATGCCGCTGCTGGTGTGCATCGGGCAGAACGACCGGGAAACCGCCGCGGCCGACACCACCGAACTAGCCCGCCGCGCACCGCACGGCGAACTGCGCACCTATCCGTTCTCGCACTTCGAGATCTACCGGCCGGGCAACCGCGAGGCCGTTGTGGCCGACCAGGTCGCTTTCCTCGAACGCATCCTCGCTCCGGCCTGACCTCCGGCCCTCGCGCATGTCCTCCGGGTCCCCCTGGAGGACATGCGCGACGGGAGAACCTGCTCAGGCGTTCGGGCCGTACTCCTCCAGCATCTCGGTGACCAGCGCCGCGATCGGCGACCGTTCACTGCGGGTCAGGGTGATGTGCGCGAAAAGCGGGTGGCCCTTCAACTTCTCGATCACCGCGGCGACTCCGTCGTGCCTGCCGACGCGGAGATTATCGCGCTGGGCCACGTCGTGCGTGAGCACCACCCGCGACCCGGTTCCGAGCCGGCTGAGCACCGTGAGCAGCACATTCCGCTCCAGGGACTGGGCTTCGTCCACGATCACGAAGGAATCGTGCAGCGATCGTCCGCGAATGTGGGTCAGCGGCAACACCTCCAGCATGTCGCGGCTGAGCACCTCCTCCATCACCTCGCGGCTGGCCAGCCCGTCGAGCGTGTCGAAGACCGCCTGCGCCCAGGGGCCCATCTTCTCGCTCTCGGTGCCGGGTAGGTAACCGAGCTCTTGGCCGCCGACCGCGTACAGCGGACGGAACACCACCACCTTGCGCTGGGTGCGCCGTTCCAGCACCGCTTCCAGACCCGCGGTCAACGCGAGCGCGGACTTGCCGGTGCCGGCCCGGCCACCGAGCGAGACGATGCCGACGCTCTCGTCCAGCAGCAGGTCGAGTGCGATGCGCTGCTCGGCGGAGCGGCCGTGCAGCCCGAACGCCTCGCGCTCGCGCACCAATTGCACCCGCTTGTCCGGAGTGACCCGGCCGAGGGCACTGGAGCTGGACCCGAGCAGCCGGATGCCGGTGTGGCAGGGCAGTTCCCGGGCTTCGTCGAGATCGATCACCGACTCGGCGTAGAGCTGATCGATCCGCGACGAGCTGACGTCCAGCTCCACCATGCCGGTCCAGCCGGAGGTGACCACGTCCTGGGCGTGGTATTCGTCGGCGTGCAAGCCCACCGCACTGGCCTTGACCCGCAGCGGAATGTCCTTGGACACCAGAACCACTTCGCGGCCCTCGGCCGCGAGGTTGAGCGCACAGGCCAGGATCCGTGAGTCGTTGGTGTCGGTGCGGAAGCCGACCGGAAGGACCGCGGGATCGGTGTGGTTCAGTTCCACCTGCAACGTTCCGCCCTCGGTGCCGATCGGCACCTGCTGATCCAGCCTGCCGTACTGCAGGCGCAGATCGTCCAGGTTGCGCAGCGCTTCCCGCGCGAACCAGCCCAGCTCGTGATGGTTTCTCTTGGCTTCGAGTTCACTGATGACCACCAGAGGTAACACCACGTCGTGTTCGCCGAACCTGGTGAAGGACCATGGATCCGACAGCAGGACGGACGTGTCGATGACGAAGGTTGTGCCGGGTAATTGCGAGGGGCGGGCCCCCTTCGCGGCGGCTCCGCCTTTCGCGGAGCGGGAGTTCGCCGAGGGAGCGGAAACGGAGCGTGCAGCAGTCACGGTGGGCTCCTCTGTGTTCGTGCGGCACTCGCACGAACGATCGCACTGGACCGGTCCGTCCTGATGGACCCGACGTTGCCGTCAGGTGCCACGAGGGCCGGGTGCCGGCCCCCTCGTACTGAGTAGCTCAGTCACGGCCAGGACCTCCCGTACGAGCCACACCGCCGCGGCCCGCACACCCGACGCTACCTGCGAACCCCGCTTCCGCGCTCGCGGACGGATGGGCAGGTCCGTGAATTTGTCGTAAACCGGAGCGTCACGAGCGCTCAACGCAGCAGGTCGAGCAGTACCGTGACATGGCTGTGCGCCGGATCCTGTACGGCGGTGAGCAAGGTGACCGGACCTTCGGTGGCCAGGGCGCGTAATTCCCGCAAATCTTGCTGAGCCTGCGTTGCGGCGAGTTCGTCCCGGTAGCGGCGCGCGAACTCGGCGGCGCGGGCATCCCGGTCGGCGTGGAACCAGCGCCGCAGATCGTTGGACGGGGTGAGTTCCTTCGGCCAGCGATCGACCCGCGCTTGTGCCTTGCTGATCCCGCGCGGCCAGAGGCGGTCGACCAGGACTCGGGTGCCGTCGTCCGGGTCCGGCGTGTCGTAGACGCGCTTCACTTGGAAGCCGGGCGGCGGTTGGAGTGTCATGGCAGTCATCGCAGCACGGCATCGCGACCGTGGCGAGATACGCCACGCGGTCGCTGTCGCCGGATCGGGCGGATAGAGTCGCTGGTATGTCCGGTAACGAGGATTTGGAGAAGCTGTCGTCGAAGGAGTTGCACGACCGAGCGATGAAGTTGGCCGTGCGGCGCGGTGATGTGAAGTTCCTCTGGCGGCTGCTCACCTCGATCCCGGCCGCGGAGGCCGCCGCGGGCAATGTCGGCGAGAGCGAGGCGGACATCAAATATGTGCTGCCCATGATCGACGACTACATCCACGGGGGCGACAGCGCGGTCGCCGAGGTGTTGCGGCCGGTCTACCTGGAGTACCTGACCCAGCACTCGTCCTGAGTCCGGGTCAGCCGCGCCGGGTACCACGCGTCAGTGCCGCGCGCCCGAGGCCGACGGCCGTGCCGCGGAGGAAGTTCTCCCAGCTGAAGTGGTCGTGCCACAGGATGATTCGGCCGTCGCGTAGCTCGAACGTGCCTGCCACCCAGAACCCGATGCGCACCGGCCCGAAGCGCAGGTAATCGGTGCGGTCGGTGAGCACGATGTCGCCGTCGGCGGCGATGTGGTGCATGTCGACGCCGAATCCGAGCCAGTCGCGGCGCAGGCCGCGCAGCACGCCGCCGACCCGGCGGACGCCTTTCACATCGGGCAGCGAGGTGTTCTTCCAGACGATGTCCGGGTGCAGCAGGTCGATCGCCTCCTCGGACGCGCCCAGTTCCAGCGCGGCGAAGAACTCCCGCACCGTGGTGATCGAGTCCTGTTTCAGATCGGGTTCGTCGGTCATGGCCCGAGCCTAAGCCGCGCCGGTCAGCGACGGCGCGCGATGAGCACGGCAAGTCCGTCGAGGACGCGCCCGATGCCGAACTTCAGTGCGCCTTCCCCGCCCGCGGCCGCACCCTCCTCGGCGAAGGCGGCGGCCGACTCCGGGTAGCGCTCGGCCGCGGCGGCGACCAGGTCGGCGAACTGTCCCGCGATCTGTTTCTCGAACGCCTCGTCGTCCATCACGCGCACCTGCTGCACCAGACTGCGCGCGTGGCCGGTCAGCAGGACGATGGTGTCCAGGCGTTCGGCATTGGTGAGTCCGGTCCCGGCGAGCGCGCCGAGCGCCGATTCCATCCAGCCCATCTCGTTCGGGCCGATCGGCCGAACCCCCACCGACACCTCCAGTGACCAGGGGTGTTCGCGGAAGCGCTGGTAGAGCGTTTCGCACCAGGAGCCCAGTTGGCCGCGCCAAGGCTCCTCGGCAGACATCGCCCCGGCCGCCGCCATCGCCGGGGGCGCACCGAGGGCGGCGTCCAACATCAGCGCGACGAGCTCGGCCTTGCCCGGCACGTAGCGGTACAGCGACATCTTCGTGAAGCCCAAGCGCTCGGCCAGCCGCTGCATCGACAGGTTGGCCAAGCCCTCCGCGTCGGCGAGCGCGATCGCCTCCGCGACGATCCGCTCGAGCGACAGCGCGGGTTTCGGCCCGCGCTTGGGGCGCTGCTGGGTGCCCCAGAGCAGTTCGATGGCGGTCGGTGCCGGCATGACCGAATCCTTCCGGAGAACGCCTTGACGTGAAACTGTGTCTACCATACGCTAATCTGCGTCCAACGGAAACAGATTCCATCGGACGCAGATTTTCCTCAGGAGACTCCCATGCGCAACACCACCGTCCTCATTTCCGGCGCCAGCATCGCCGGGCCCGCGCTGGCCTACTGGCTGCATCGCTACGGATTCGCCGTCACCGTCGTAGAGCGCGCTGCCGCCTTGCGTCCCGGCGGGCAGGCCGTCGACTTCAAGGGCCGCACCCACCGCACCGTCCTGGAGCGGATGGGCATCCTCGACGACGTCGAAGAACGCAGGACCGGCACCACCGACACCGTGTTCGTCGACGAACGCGGCAGCCGGCTCGCCCTGATGTCGGGCGATTTCACCGGCGGCGACGTGGAGATCCTGCGCGGCGACCTGTCGGAGATCATCCACCGGCGCACCGCCGACCACTGCGAATATCTGTTCGGTGATTCGATCACCGCGCTCAGCGAGACCGGCGACGGTGTGCACGTCGAGTTCGAGCACGCGCCCGCGCGCACCTTCGACCTCGTCTTCGGAGCAGACGGCATTCATTCGCGGGTACGGGCGCTGACTTTCGGCCCGGAGCGGGATTTCGTGAAGCACCTGGGGTACTACTACGGCGTCGCGGGCGTGAGCCCGTGGAGCACGAAGACGACCGGACCGCGGGAGCGAGCGACCGCCTACGCCCACAACGCTCCCGGGCGGCTCGCCATCACCGGCGGCCCGAAGGCGCAGCAGATGTACATGTTCGCGTCCGCCGAACTCGACTACACCCGCGACGACAGCGCCACCCAGCGGCGCATTCTCACGGAGGCATACGCCGACGTGGGGTGGGAAGTGCCCCGGATGCTCGCGGAGCTGGCCAACTTCGACGACGTCTACCTGGACTCGATCAGCCAGGTCCGCATGGCGGGCCGCTACACCAAGGGACGCGTCGCGCTGGTCGGCGACTCCGCGTACGGAAACACGCTGGGCGGCTTCGGCACCGGGCTCGCCGTGGTCGGCGCGTACGTCGTCGCGGGGGAATTGGCGCTGGCCGACGGCGATCACATGGTGGCCTTCGCCCGCTATGACGAGATCATGAAGCGGTACGCGAAGATCGCGGGCAACAGCAACGTCGGCCCCTTCCTCGCTCCGAAGACCGCGCTCGGCATCAGAATGCGCAACTGGTTCCTCGGGTCTCGGTTGTTCGGCCTGATGGCGAAATACGGCGACAATGCCGCCGACGACGTCGACCTGCGGAACTACCCGGCTCTCGTCGGCGCGCGGGATGCGAGCTGAGAACTCGTCACCCGCCTTGACATCGATCGGACTCGGCACGCTCACCGCGTTGCTCGACACAGAACCGCAGTTCGCGAGTGCCGCATCGCCAACGCGGAGTGCCGCGGGGCGTCGACCCGGGGAGTCCGTTGTGTTTCGATGGAACCGGAGCGGGATGGGACGCGTCTATAAGGTCAGACAGCACTGACGGAAGGGGCGGCGATGGTGGACAGTCCGTTTCCCGGTTACATCGAGGCTGCGAAAACCGGGGCGTTGCAACTGCGGATGGACCCGCAGGGGTTCGTCGAGATCGACCGTGCGTGCAGGAGTTGATCGATGCGCTGGTGGCAGCGCAAACCGATGTACGCGAACTCGGTGAGCGACAGTACTGGGGGCTCGGCGAAAACAATCCGCGGTTGTCCTCCGCTATCGAGTTGGTCCGCCTGTTCCGGGAGAAAGCTTTCGGCGGCCCGAACAACGCCTTCGACGCCCTGACCGACTACATCTCCATGACGCAGGAGATCCAAGCCATGTTCAAAGCCATGTGCGATACCTACGTTCGCACCGATGCGGAATTCGCGGCGGCTATGCGGGAGCTCCACGTATGAGGCTCGGAACAGCCGCTCGGGGAACGGGTTTTGCAGTGGGTGCGGCTGGTGTCGTCTTGCTGGCCGCGTGCGGCCAGGCCACGCCTACCGACGCACCGACGTCGACCGCTTCAGGAACCGCCGGTGCTGGGCCGAGGCCGTCCAGCGGAGCGACCTCGGAGGCGGCGTTCGATCCCTGCACGGCACTGACGCCTCAGCTTCTCGCCCAGCACCAGTGGGACGCCAAACCGCCGGAGCCGAAACAGGACAGCCAAGGCGGCGTCACCTGGAAAGGATGCCGCTACGTCGCTCGGTCCGGCTACGGCTTCGTCGTCGAGACGACCAACGGCACCCTCGATCAGGTTCGAGGAAAATATCCTGCTGCCGTGAACATCTCGGCGGGCGGCCGGAAAGCCGTGCGCTACGAGGCCCGTCCGGATGTTCCCGGTGGCTGCACGATCAACGTCGAGATGGCCTCCGGCTCGCTCTACATTCTCACCAACGTGCCACAGACCTCGGCGAACAAGAACCTCGTGGCCTGTGATATCGCCACCGACATCGCCCAGACAGTCGCACCGCTGCTGCCATCGGGCAGCTGAACATCGGGGGAAGCGCGATCATGAGACAGACCGACGGCCGAGCGATCACCAATCCGGAGAACGCCCAGAGTTTCTCGCACGCCGAGATCGAACAGGCGGCCGACGCGATGAACCCGGCCGAACTGGGCGGTGCGTTCGACGCGTGGGCGGGTATCGCGGCGGCGGTGACGAACGCTGGGCAGGAGTTCGAAACCGCGATCAAGAAAGCGGTGGAACAGCATTGGGAGGGTGCGGCGGCGGAGAGCGCGGTGCGCGCCGTACGGGACTACGTGGCGCGGGTAGGGGAATTCGGTGAGGCATTGGGCGCCCAGAACGGGCCGCTGTCGGCGGCGGCGAACGCGGCGGCGAAATTCAAGGTGTCGGTGCCGGACGTGCTGGACACCTCCGGCAATCCGGCCGATCCACAGCAGCGCAACTTGCGGGAGGAACAAGCCCGCGACGAGATGAACACCCAGTACATCCAGCCGTACGGGACCACAGCACCGGGCATTCCCACCCTGCCGCCACCCATCGGACCCGCCGCCGCGTCATCGGGCGTCGAGGCCGGAAGCGGCGCGGAGATCGCAACCAGCGTCAGCCCGCAGGCGCTGTCGAACGGCACCGGCGCCAGCGACACCGCCTCCTCCGAGGACACGTCCGCTTCCGAGAGCAGCGGCTCCACCGGCGGGAGCGACGCGGAAGAGAACCCGGGCGAGCAAGCGCCGCCGACATCCGAAAACGTTCCGGAGACTGTTGCTGCCCAAGCAGTTCCACAGAACCAGGACATCGGGACGTCGACAACGGCGGCCACCACGACGAGGTCTCCAGCATCCCCCCTCGGCACCCCGATCGTGCCCACCACGCCACTGCCGACGACACCCGCCACCGTCACTCCGACCGCCCTCAACGCGACGCCGAGCAGGCCGGGCACGCCCGGTCCCCTCGGTCGGCCGGGTGTCACGGGAGACTACGACAATCAACCTCGGCCAGGTACCTCCCGCGCCGCACCGCCCATCGCCCCCGCGGCGTCGGCGACACCAACCGCCGTGCCGGGCCGCCCCGGTGCGCCCGGCTTCCCGGGGTACTCGGGTATGGTCCCGCCCGGTATCCGCGGCCGGGGCGCGGACGACGACGAGCACAAATCGCCGAAGTACCTGCGCACCGAAGAGCACGCGAAAGAGTTGCTCGGCGAAGTGAAGCCGACGGTGCCGCCGGTGTTCGGAGAGCAATGATGGCGCGATGGACACTGTCGGCCGAGCAGTTCGCCGCGGCGTGGTTCGGTACCGGCCTGGACCGTATGCCGTTCCCGTTCCGGTTCACCAGCCGCTTTCCCGGCTTGCACGAGTACCAGGCTTACCAGCAGCAGTTCCGCGCCGAGCTGGGAGGTGACGACCGGCTGCCGCTGCGCACGGCGATCACCACGCTGGCCAGGCCCGATTGGCGCATCGAGCTGGTCGGTTACGACAACACCCGCGACGGCATCGAGCTGCGCGCCATCGCCTGCGGCACCCGCACCGGCTCAGGTGTGCTCGCCGAGCAATCCCCAGGGCCGGACGGTGGCCGAGTCCGGTTGCGCCGCTGTCGAACCGACCAGCTCGCCACCGAATTGGTGCGCCTGCTGCCGGACAACCCGGCCGGCACGGCGGGTGAGAAGAGCTTTCTGCTCGATGACCTCAATGACGATCGGCCCGATCTGCTCGGCAGCGCGCCCGCCAGTCAGGTCAAAGAACGCTACCGGCGTTTCTGGCGCCAGTCGTGCACCACGCGTGGCACCGCCGTCGTGCTGCTGGGCCCGCGCAACGCGGAACCGCTGCGCACCGGCCGCCTGCGCTGGATCGACACGCCCGACGGCCGCTACTGCGAGGTTCCGGCCAACCGCGCGCTGATGATCCGCCCCGGTACCAGCGGGGATATCGCCCGCTACCTGGACGAGGCGATCGTGCGCGCCAAGGCCCGCATGGATCGGTAGTTCCGGATCGCCGACCGGACTCGTAGTTTGGGGCTATGCGAACTCGGGACGAAATCGAAGCATTTCTGGACGAGTATCAGCAGGCGTTGAGCTCGTTCGACGCCGAACGCTCGGCCGCGCTGTGGGGAACGCCGGGCACCATCGTGAGCGACGGATTCGTCGGCTCGCTGCCCTCCCGCGGGGAGATAGCGCAGGGGCTGCGGCAGTCCTATCCCTTCTATCGAGCATTGGGGCTCGCCTCGGTCGACCACACCCTGCTGGGACAGGTCGAACTCACCGAGCGCATCACACGGTTGCGCGTCCGCTGGCACTTCTTCGACAACGCGGGCGAACTGCTCACCGACAGTGACTACGAATACCTGCTGCGTCGCGACGATGACCGCGCGCTGCGCGTCTATGTCGCGGTCGCGATCGACGAAATGCGGAAGCTGACCGAACTGGCCGCCGCCAAAGGCATCGACCTACCGGGTTCCTGATCATCGCCCCGTGTGACTTCGCGCCACATCAGTGCTCATCGATCCCGCTCCGCACATCCGATGGATAGCACCGGATGTGCGAAGCGTAGTCGGGTCAGCCGAGGAGGCGCCAGTCCTCCAGACCGTCGTACAACGGAACGTCCTTGGCCAGCTTGCTCACCCGGGCCCGGAGCGAGTCCAGGTCCGCGGTACCGGCCAGCGCGCTGGCGATGATGTCGGCGACCTCGGCGAACTCGGTGTCGCCGAAGCCACGGGTGGCCAAGGCCGCGGTGCCGATGCGCAGGCCGGAGGTGACCATCGGCGGACGCGGGTCGAACGGAACGGCGTTGCGGTTCACCGTGATACCGATCTCGTGCAGCAGGTCTTCGCCCTGCTGGCCGTCGAGTTCGGAGTTGCGCAGGTCGACCAGCACCAGATGCACGTCGGTGCCGCCGGTGAGCACGCTGATGCCCTTGTCCTTGACGTCGGCGGCGGTGAGGCGCTCGGCGAGGATCTTCGCGCCCGACAGGGTGCGCTCCTGCCGGTCGCGGAACTCCTCGGTTCCGGCGATCTTGAAGGCGACGGCCTTGGCGGCGATGGCGTGCATGAGCGGCCCGCCCTGCTGGCCGGGGAACACCGAGCTGTTCAGCTTCTTGGCGTACTCCTGCTTGGCCAGGATCAGGCCCGAGCGCGGGCCGCCGAGCGTCTTGTGCACGGTCGAGGACACCACGTCGGCGTAGGGCACCGGCGAGGGGTGCAGCCCGGCGGCGACCAAGCCGGCGAAGTGCGCCATGTCCACCCACAGGTAGGCGCCCACCTCGTCGGCGATCGAGCGGAACGCCGCGAAGTCCTGGTGGCGCGGGTAGGCCGACCAGCCGGCCACGATCACCTTCGGACGCGCCTGCAGGGCGATCTCGCGCACCTCGTCCATGTCGACGCGGTGGTCTTCCTTGCTCACCCCATAGGAGTGCACCTCGTAGAGCTTGCCGGAGAAGTTCAAGCGCATGCCGTGGGTGAGGTGACCGCCGTGCGCGAGGTCGAGGCCGAGCAGCTTGTCGCCCGGGTCCATCAGCGCCATGAGCACCGCGGCGTTCGCCTGTGCGCCGGAATGCGGCTGCACGTTGGCGAATTCGGCGCCGAACAGCTCCTTGGCGCGGTCGCGCGCCAGGGTCTCCACCACGTCGACGTGCTCGCAGCCGCCGTAGTAGCGCCGACCCGGGTAGCCCTCGGCGTACTTGTTGGTCAGCACGCTGCCCTGCGCCTGCAGCACCGCGCGCGGCACGAAATTCTCGGAGGCGATCATCTCCAGGGTGTCGCGTTCGCGGGCGAGCTCGCCTGCCATCGCGGCAGCGAGCTCCGGATCGAGCTCACCGAGAGACTGGGAATTGACAGAGGCGGTCGTCTGCGTCACGGACTCAGTCTATGGGCCCAGGGCTAGGGTCTCGAGCAGGGGGTTCATCGCTCCCGGTCGGGCGAGGATCGCCCGGCTGTCCAGTCGTGACGTGCGACACGTCGGATAGATAGTTCTCCAGCAGTTCTGCACCACCCTGCTCGACTCGGTGATGGGTTGCGCGGTGCACAGCACGCTGGAAGCGGGCGTCGGCCACGTCGGCCGCACCACCGCGACCGCCGAGGGAAGGGTGGTGGACGAGAAGGGCCGCTTGGTCGCGCACGCCACCACCACCTGCGTCATCTTCCGCGGTGACCGCTGACCCGAGGAGAAGCGCAATGCCCGAACGCACCCCGCGCGCCGCGGTACGCAAGTTCCGCCGCGAGCGGCTGCTCGGCCGATACCTGCTCAATCCCGCCGTCGCTCTGCTGGCTCGTCTCGGCATCCGCTCGTCGCTGATCGCCGAAGTGGAAACCACCGGCGCGAAGTCCGGCCGTGCCCGGCTGGTGCCGGTCACCGACACCTGAGCCGCACCGGGCGCAGGAAAAACCGCATCAACCGGAGAGGATGGGTGCCCCCGAGAGCGGGGACCCGATTTCATGGGGCTCTACGAGCCGTAACGAGAACCAGCGGTTCGAGCGGTTTCCCTGGTGACAGCTATTAACGACCACCTAGTGGAGGAACAACCATGGTCGGCTTGGTCTCGGTGCCCAACTCTCCCGTCGAGGCGCTGCTGCGCACCCTTTCGCTCCTGCTGTGCAGCATTTCCTCGGGCGGACAGGGCTGCGCCGTCATCCAGTAGCACTCCGAAATGGCGTGCCGGCGGAGCCGGGCACGTGTCGTATCCGTCGTTCAGGCCGCGGCGCGCACCGCGCCCGGCGTGAGCGGTTCGTCGAGCAGCCTGCGGAACCGGTCGACCCGGTCGTCGGCGTCGACCGCGCGATCGAGCCATCCGCCCAGCAGTCGATATCCCTCGACATAGGTGGAGATGTAGGCCCGCCACAGCGGGGAGGAGAGGAACCGCAGCGACTGCCGCGCCCGATCCGGCGTCACCAGAGTCCAGGTCTGCAAGAACTCCGCCACCTCGTCGTGGGTGCGTCCCCGGTCGTGGAGCAGCAGCGCGGCGTCCTGGCGCACACCCAGCAGCTTGGCCGAGGCGTTCGAAAGTCGTTCGGCCCGTTCGCCATCGAAGCGCAGGCCGAGGTCGGCGTAGATCTCCTGCGCCCACTTCCCCCAGCCCGGCCCGACGACGGAGCGCAGCGCCAGATCGGCCAAACCTTCCGCCATCAGGCACTGCGGCGTATTCACCAGGAACAGCGTCTGCTCGGCCTGCCCGTCGGCGACCAGCCCCGCCTCCTTGCGGCAATGCTCGGTGTGGTGCCCCGGGTACGACTCGTGTGCGATCAGCTGCGGCAGGTGTGCCATGTGCTGTTTGAGGTCGGAGTTGATCGCGACCCGTGAGTGGTAGTTGCCCAGGTAGTAGTTGAATCCGGACCAGGGCTTGTCCCCGACCACCTCGTAGGTGACGTGCTCGTGGTCTGGCAGCGGGTAGCGAGCGCGGACCAGTTCCCGCAGCGCGCTGGAAAACGCCTCGACGCAGACCGACAGCCGCTCCGGTGGGATCTCGTCGGCCTTCCGATGCGCGGCCATTCGCTCGGCCAGGAGGCCGTCTCCCGCGAGCACCTCGTCCATCTGCCGGTGTGCGTCGCGGTAGTCGGCCACGTCGCCGGGGGCGATGTCGACGTCGAAGTAGGCCCAGACCTCCTCGACGAACCCGATCTCGTCTCCGGCGAACTTGCGGGCGGAACATTGCAGCGCGCGCAGGTGCACGTCGAGGAATTCCGCGCGCTGCGGCGACAACCCGGCATCCGGCACCGCGGCGCGCAAGTCGGCGGCGCGGCGGGCCAGCTCGCGCGGCTGCGGCGCCGGCGCGTTCTGCACCGCGCGGCGCAGCGCGGGATCGCCGGTGTAAGCGTCGACGAACCCTTCCTCGAGCCGATCGAAGGCGAGGCCGAGCCGCAGGTATTCGGTGACGAGTGGATGCGCTTCCATGCCCGCCGACATTAGCGCGGAAGGCGGGCGGTCACAGTACAGGGCGTCCAGTGCTGGATCGTCAGTCTGGCTCACCGACGGCGGCGGCGATCTCGTGGAACGATTCCCGCAGGATGTCGGTGTAATCGTCCAGGGCGGGGATGATCTCCGGATCACAGGCCACGGAGACGGTGAAGCTGTCGCGCACGCCGACGAACGAGTGCGCCAGGCCGATGTCCGGGTATACCGGCGGCAGCATGCCCGCGAAGCGGAAAGGCTTGCCCAGCAACGACCATTCGGCGGTCGGCTCGCACTTGATGCTGGTCAAGATCGTATGCGCGACGGCGGGCATCGCGTCGGCGGGCGGGAGCGTGCCGTACCTCGCCCGGTACGCGCGGCTCGGGAGCAGGTCGACCAGCTCCAGTCGAGTGAGTTCGCGGCGGCTCGACGCCGAGTGGCGGCGTACCCGCAGGCTGGCGTCGACGGCCCGCGCGCGGCTAGCGAGATCATTTTCTCCCGGGAACAGGTCGACCACGTCGGCGCCCACGTGATTGACCCCCATCACCGACGCATCGGGCACCGCGATGGTCACGAATGCCGCGAGATCGTCCGGGCACGCGTCCTGCTTTTCGAGATAACGCTGCATGGCGCGCGAGATCGCGGTCAGGCCGACGGACGTCACGGTGATCCCAGGTGCCCGGACGGCCCCCAATGCCAACGGAAACGACCGCATGACGCGTCCAGGACCGATCCGCTGGTTGAGCACCGTCCGGCTGCGCGGTGGCGTGCTCGGCCCGCTGTCGTCGCCGTCTCGGGCGATCCGCCGGTTCTCGGCCCCGACCCGGGCGTTGAAACGCAGCACCTGGAACGGCCATCGCAACACGCCTCCCACGGCGGCGAGCCCGAGGCGCATGCCCAGACGCTTCGCGGCGGGCCCTTGCCCCTCGATCCGGACGGGTGCGGGCGCCGACGCGAACAGCGCTTCCGACAGCGACGTCATGGCCGGGCCCGCCATGAGCGCGTGACTGACGTGCATCATCACCACGGTGCCCGCACCGCTCAGCGTCGGTATGCCGGATACGCCTGGGAAGACGTGCAGCTGCCATGCGCTGACCCGGGCATCGAGCGGTCGCTCCAGAATGCTCCCCATCTGGTCGAGACACCCCGCCCAGTCCAGGTCCGCCGCATGGGTGACGACGTGACTGTCCATCGGACTGTCGTCGACGCCCCAGAACGGATGCCCGAACCCGCCCGGCACGTCGTGAATCCGGCGGCGCAGCGGTTCCAGCACTTCGGCACGTTCGCCGATGTGGCGGGCGATGTCGGCGGCCTCCGGCGGCGCGCCGGTCTCGCTGTCGAACACCCACCACATCGGCCAGTCGGTGACCCGCCCCGAGCGAACGAAGTAGTAATAGGAGGCATCATTGGCCACCAGCTGTGATTCGCGCATCCTGCTGCTCTCGTCGATCTCGGGTTTGCCGCACTCTATCGCCGGAAGGCCGAAATCGCCTGTCCGCCTGTGGAACCAGTGCGAAGTCCGCGCCAGGCGAGCTGTTCGATCAGCTGCGGGTCAGTTTCGGCAGCCGGAAGCGGCGAGCACGCGGCGCGGGCGCGCTGACCTCGGACAGGGCGGCGTATTCCGCGTCGGTGAGCGAGATGGTTGCGGCCGCGATGTTCTCTTCCAGATGCGCCACGCTGGAGGTGCCGGGGATGGGCAGCAGCACCGGAGAGTGACGCAGCAACCAGGCAAGCGCGAGCTGGGACGGGCTGGCGTCCTCGCGCGCGAAGGTGTCCAGGACACCACCGGGGCGGGCGAGTTCACCGGTGGCCATGGGGAACCACGGGATGAAGGCGATGTCGTTCGCCTCCGCGTACTCGAGCAACTCCTCCGAGTCCCGGGTGGCCAGGTTGTACAGGTTCTGCACCGAGACGATGTCGACGATCTTGCGGGCCTGCTCGAGCTGGGCGACGGTCACCTGGGAGAGGCCGATGTGCCGGATCTTGCCCTCTTCCCGCAGCAGCGCCAGCTCACCGAGTTGGTCGGCCAGCGGCACCTTCGGGTCGATCCGGTGCAGTTGGTACAAATCGATGCGTTCGAGGCCGAGGTGGCGCAGGCTCAGTTCGAGCTGCTGGCGCAGGTATTCGGGGCGGCCGACGGGACGCCAGTCTCCGGGGCCCGGCCGGGTCAGGCCGCCCTTGGTCGCGATGACCACGTCGTCGGCGTACGGGTGCAGCGCCTGGCGGATCAGCGTTTCGCTGACGAACGGACCGTAGGAATCCGCGGTGTCGATGAAGGTGACACCGAGTTCCACGGCGCGGCGAAGGACGCGCACAGCCTCGTCCGGATCCTTGGGGTCGCCCCATACACCCTCGCCGGTGATCTGCATCGCGCCGTAGCCCAGGCGATGGACCGGGAGGTCACCGCCGAGGGCAAAGGTACCCGAGGCGGCGGCGGGACGTGACTCGGCTTGTGTGGTCATGCTTTCCTTCCGAATGGGGCTGATCACTCAGCGTGCGCCGTCATCGCTCGGGCCGGGAAAGAACCCCGAGTCGATGAAGGACTCGACATACGCGTCAAGCGCAGCCGTATCGATCGGCGGGCAATGGATTCCGAACCCGGCGAGCTCCGTACGAGTCTGGGTGTCGTCGACGGAGACCGCAACCCCGCCGTAATTGCCGCTGACCAGGGCGGCGCGCACCAGCGAGTCGTCACCGGCCGCGTCGCGCGCCGCGGCTTCCTCGGCCAGCCTGGTGGCGATCTCCTCCACCGCGGCGATCTCGACCGGGATCCCGTGCCTGCGCAGGGATTGGAAGATGTCGCGGATCGCCACCCGCTGCGAATTCACCAGGTGATAGGCCGACCCGCTGGAGGCTTCGGCCGCCAGCGCCACGATGGCACCGGCCACGTAGTTCACCGGCACCAGGGCCGTGTCGGCGTCGCCGGTGTCGGGGGCGAGCCCGAGGATGGCGGCCGCGCGGATCATGTTCCAGAACGAGTCGTCCGCGCTGTTCACGCCTATCCGCGGATCACCGCAGACGATTCCGGGACGGTAGATGCTCACCGGCACACCGCGTTCGCCGGCTTGCCGGACCAGCTGCTCGGCAACCCACTTGCTGGCCACATACCCGTTCTGGGACACCTCACCGACGTCGAGCACCGCGTCCTCACTGCCGCGGAAATCCGGTCCGGCAACGGCCGGAATCACCGCGTTGACGGTGGACACGAAATGCACCGGTTTGATCCGGCCGGTGGTCGCCAGCCGCAACACCTCGCGGGTGCCCTCCACGTTGGCGGCGCGCAGCCGCGCATAGGGCTCGATGTGGTTCACCCGAGCGCCGTTGTGGTAGACCACGTCGATCCGCTCCGTCAGCCGGTCGTAACCGGCCTCGTCGAGCCCGAAGCGAGGCGCTGCCAGATCGCCTGCGACAGCGACGACGCGCAGTTCGTAGGCGTCGTCCCAGATGCGGTACTTCTCCAGGGCGTTACGAATCCGCTTGTGTGCCCGCTCGTCGTCATCGCTGCGGACCAGGCACCAGACGCGCGCCCGGGTGCTGAGCAGCAATTCCTGGAGCAAGTGCGCGCCGACGAACCCGGTCGCACCGGTGAGCAGCACGTCCGTCGGGGTTTCCGAGTACGCCGGCGCGGCACCGGCACCATCGATCTCGGGCTCGAGCACCGCGTCGGCGGCGATCGTCGCGGAGTGGTCGGCCGGGACCGCCGCCGCGGGCTCGTCCAGGTTGTCGATCCGGGCAGCCAGTCCGCGCACGGTGGGTGCGGTGAACAACGCCGCCATCGGCACGTCGACGCCGAGCCGGGCGGTCAGCGCGCGCTGCAACGTGAACGCGAGCAGCGACGTGCCGCCGAGATCGAAGAAATCGTCCTCGGCGCCGGCCCTGGCGATGGCGAGCACGTCGACGAACACCTCGGCGACCGCACGCTCGGCCGGAGTAGCCGGGGCGACGAAATCGCGGGCCCGGAACACCGGCCGCGGCAGCGCGGCACGATTCAGCTTCCCGCTGTCGTTCATCGGGAAGGAGTCGAGCACCATGATGGCCGACGGCACCATGTACGACGGCAGCACCTGCGCCAGCGACTCGCGCAGAGCGTCGGCCGCGAGATCGGCCGCCACCGGTACCACGTAGGCGACCAGCTGGTCGCCGCTGTCCGACGCCGTCACCACGACCACCGCCTGGGCGACGGACGACTCGGCCAGCAGCGCGGCCTCGATCTCACCCAGCTCGATCCGGTGGCCACGGATCTTCGCCTGGAAGTCGCTGCGTCCCAGATACTCCAGCACGCCGTCGGCACGGCGGCGCACCAGATCACCGGTCCGGTACATCCGGGCGCTCGGTGGCCCATAGGGGTCGGCGACGAATCGATCCGCGGTCAAGTCCGCACGCCGCAGGTAGCCGCGCGCCAACTGGTCTCCCGCCAAATACAACTCGCCGACCACGCCGGCCGGTACGAGATGCAGCCGGGAGTCCAGCACATAGGTCCGCGTATTCCATTCCGCGACACCGATCGGCACGGTGGCCCGGTCATTCGTGGACGCGGGCCAATACGTCACCGACACGGCCGCTTCGGTGGGACCGTACAGGTTGTGCAGTCCGGCACCCGACAGCGCGGCGAAGTCGGCGACGGTGCTGGGCGGCAAAGCCTCACCGATGACGAAAACCGCACGCAGCGAGGCCAATTGCTCCGCTGTGGCCGCGGCCAGGAAAACCTGCAGCACGGAGGGGACGAAGTCGGTGACCGTCACCTGGTGGGCGGCGATCAAATCGGCGATGTAACCCGGATCGCGCTGGCCGCCCGGTGCGGCGAGCACCAGTCGCGCGCCAACCCACAGCGGAACGAAGAATCCCCACAGCGACACGTCGAACGTAGTCGCCGTCTTCTGCAAGTAGACGTCGTCAGGCCCGAACGAATACTGCGCCGCCATCCATTCGATCTGGTTGGTGATCGCGCCGTGCGACACCATCACACCTTTGGGGCGGCCGGTCGATCCCGACGTGAACAGCACGTACGCCGGATGGTCCGCACGCAGGGGCGCACGCAACTCGCCGGTGGCGGCGGGGTCCGCCGAGTACGCCGACAGATCAAGGGAGTCGACATCGATGACCGGAACCCCGGAAGCGGGTACCGGATTGCCGTTGTCGGTGAGCACGCACACGGGCTCGGCCACTTCCAGCACGTACGCGATCCGGCCTGCGGGATGATCGAGGTCCAGGGGCAGGTACGCGCCTCCCGCGGTCAGCACCGCGTACATCGCGACCAGCAGCCCCGGCGAACGCGGCATCGCCAGGGCGACCACGGCCTCGGGGCCGATCCCGTGCCCGATCAGGTACCGGGCCAAGCGGTTGACTCGCGCGTCGAATTCCCGGTAAGTCCAGGCCGTCTCGTCGTGCACGACTGCGATCGCGTCCGGTGTCGCGTCGACGGCGCGGCGATAACCGGTGAGCAGGACATCCGCCGACACCGGGTGCGCCGTGTCGACCGCGTCCGACAGCAGCCGCGCGCGTTCGGCCGGGTCGATCACCTCGATGTCACCGAGAACCGCCGTAGGGTCGGCGGCAATCGCGGACAGCAGGCGCACGAACCGGTCGACGAAGCCTTGCACCGTGTCGTGGTCGAACATGTCGGCGGCGTAGCTGACCACACCGCCGATCCCGGTCGGCGTGCCCGCACCGTCGTAGGTGTCGCCCACCATCCAATGCAGGTCGAACTGCGATACCTCGGTACCGATGTCCAGTCCGGAGACGGCGAGGTCCGGCAATTCCAGCGTGACGGGCTCCAGATTCTGGAACGACAGTGCCACTTGGTACAGCGGGTGCCGCGCCGTCGACCGGACCGGTCTCAGCACGTCGACCAGACGCTCGAACGGCACGTCCGCGTTCGCGAACGCCTGGATATCGGCCTTCCGCTGCCGCCCGAGCAGGTCGGTGAACGTCTCCCCGGCATCGTATCCGGTACGGAACACCAGGGTGTTGATGAACATGCCGACCAGATCGTCCAGGACCGCTTCGCCCCGCCCGGCAACCGGCGAACCGATCGCGATGTCGTCGGTGCCCGACAACCGCGCGAGGAGCACCGCCAGCGCCGTGTGCACGACCATGAACAGCGTCGCGCCTTCGGACCGAGCCAATTCCACCAGAGCCCGGTGGGTTTCGGCATCGATGCGCACCGCCACCCCGCCTCCGGCGTAGGAGCGCATCAACGGACGCGGCCGATCCGACGGCAGGTCGAGCTGGTCCGGCAGCCCGGCCAAAGCCTGCTTCCAGTAGGCGATCTGCTTGGCCGCCAAGGATTCCGGATCGTCTTCGGCGCCGAGCAGCTCCCGCTGCCACATGCTGTAGTCGGCGTACTGCACCGGCAACGGCGCCCAAGCGGGGGCCTCCCCGGCACAGCGAGCCGCGTACGCGGTCATCAGATCACGGGTCAGCGGGGCGATCGACGACCCGTCAGCGGCAATGTGGTGCACCACCATCGCCAGCACATATTCGGGTGCCGCGCTGGCGTGGTCCGGGTTCGCGCCGCTGAGGTCGAAGAGCACCACCCTGAGGGGCACGTCGGTGGTGAGGTCGAAAACCGTACCGGCCAAGGCGACGACGGCATCCGCCACGTCGGCCGGGGCGACGGCCCGGATCTCGAACTGCGGAACCGCCTGTGCCACAGGCAGGATCACCTGCACAGGAGCGTCCTGGGAGTCCCCCGAACCGGAACCATGGTGCGGATAGATCGTGCGCAGGATCTCGTGACGAGCCACCAGATCCTCGATCGCCGTCCGCAGCGCGTCCGTATCGATGGCGCCGGTCAACCGCACCGCCAGCGGCACGTTGTAGGCCACCGAAGCGGTGTCGAAGCGGTTGAGGAACCACATCCCCTGCTGCGCCAAGGACAACGGAATCCGCTCCGGGCGCGGACCGGCGGTCAACGGCCGACGGCCTGCCCCGGTCGAATTCTCGCTCAAGCGTTCCGCGAGCGCGGCCACCGTCGACGCCTCGAACAGCAACCGCACCGGGATACGGATGTCGAGCGCGGCCCCGAGCCGCGCGATGACCCTGGTGGCGATCAGCGAGTTGCCGCCGAGTTCGAAGAAGTCGTCGTCGGCTCCGACCGGCGTCGCCGGACGGAGCAATTCGGTGAACGCACCCGCGACCAGTTCTTCCAGCGGCCCGGACGGCGCCCGGTACTCCCTCGCCTGCAGCACCGGCGCGGGCAACGCGGCACGGTCGAGTTTGCCGACCGGGGTCAGCGGGATCTCGTCCAGCACCATGACGATGGTGGGCACCATGTGCGCGGGCAGGCTGCGTTCGGCGAACGCGACGAGCTCGTCGGGCCGGGCGACCGCACCGGTGGCGGCGTGCACGTACGAGACGAGGATGGTCGCGCCACTGGCGAGTTCGTGCCCGATGGTGACAGCGAAGTCGACGGTGTCGTGCGCGCCCAGGACCGCGTCGATCTCACCGAGTTCGATGCGGAAACCGCGGATCTTGACCTGGAAGTCGTTGCGGCCCAGATACTCCAGCCTGCCATCGGCCGTGCGTCGCGCCAGATCGCCGGTCCGGTACAGGCGGGCTCCACTCGGGTCGAACGGGCTCGCCACGAACCGCGCGGCGGTCAACCCCGGTCGCTCATGATATCCCCGCGCCACCTGCGCCCCGGCGATGTACAGCTCGCCCACGACCAGGTCCGGCACCGGATTCAGCCGCGGGTCCAGCACGTATTCGGTGATGCCGCGGATCGGCCCGCCGATGGTGACGGTCTCCCCCGCCACCAGCGGCGCGCTGATATTGGTCATGATCGTTGTTTCGGTCGGCCCGTACCCGTTGTAGAACTCACGGGCGCGGCGCCCACCGAGCGGGATCGTCCAGCGTTGGACCAGATCCGGCGGGCACGCCTCGCCACCGGCGATCACGACGCGGAGCTTGTCCAGTCCGGCCGGGTCGACCGACGCCAGAGCCGTGGGGGTGATGAACGCGTGCGTCACCCGCTCCCGGCGCAGCAGCGCGGCCAGCTCCGCACCGCCGTAGACGGTCGGCGCCGCCACGATCATGGTCGCGGCGCCGCCCACCGCCAGCAGCAGTTCCAGCACCGACGCGTCGAACGACGGCGAGGCGAAGTGCAAGGTCCGTGACGTGCTCGTCACCCGGTAGCGCTCGCGCTGCTCGTCGCAGAAGCCCGACAGCCCGGCCTGCGTGACAACCACGCCTTTGGGTTTGCCGGTCGATCCGGAGGTATAGATGACGTAGGCCGGGTGCGCGGCGCGCAACGGCCGCGTGCGGTCCACGTCCTCGATCGGCGCGGCCGAGTAGTCGTCGAGCCGTCGATCGACATCGTCGGTATCGATGACCAGCCACTCCACCTCGTCGGGCAGGTCAGCGCGTACCTCGGCGACAGTGAGTCCGAGCACCGCGCGCGAATCCGAGACCATGTGCGCGACCCGCTCGGCCGGATAGTTGGGATCCACGGGAACGAACCCGGCACCGGTCTTGGCGATGGCCCATACCGCGAGCACCGAGTCGATCGACCGCGGAATACCGATCGCGACCAGGTCCTCCGGGCCGATGCCGCGGTCGATCAGCAGCCGAGCCAACCGAGTCGAACGATCGTCGAGGTCGACGTACTCGAGCTCGCCCAACTGCGTCGAGGCGTCCGCATAGACCACCGCGACACCATCGGGGTTGCTCTCCACCGCGCCCGCCAGCAGCTCCGGCAACAGCGTGACACCGACCTGCTCCGCCGTGCTCGGCTCGGCGGGCCGGACCGGCGCGGTCAGCGCCCGATCCTGTTCGGCGACGTCGACGAGGTCGATGTCACCGACGATCGCGCGTGGATCAGCGGCGACAGCGGCGAGGACCCGCTCGAATCGTCGAGCGAGCCGCTGAACGGTCGCTTCCTGGAAAAGCTCAGACGCATAGGTGAACACTACGACGAGCTCGTCCGGCGTTCCATTCGCCCGGTGCCGCGGCTCCACGATCACCTGTAGATCGAATTTCGCCACGACCTCGTCGGTCTCCAGCGCCGAGACCGTCAGGCCGGGCAGCTCCAGCGAGGGCTGCTCGGTGTTCTGGAACGACAGCATCACCTGGAACAGCGGATTCCCCGGGCCGGCCGCGACGGGGAGGACCTCCTCGACCACCTGTTCGAACGGGATGTCCGCGTTGGCGAAGGCGGCGAGGTCGGTCTCGCGGACCTGGTCGAGGAGGGCCGCGAACGCGGCGGCCGGATCGACGTCGGTGCGCAGCGTCAGCGTGTTGACGAACATGCCGACCAGATCGTCCAGGGCGGCCGCTCCGCGACCCGCGATGGGCGTACCGATCGCGATGTCGGAGCCACCGGACAGCCGGGCAAGCAGCGCCGCCAACGCGGCGTGGACCACCATGAACAGCGAGGAATTGTGCTCGCGCGCGAGGCGGGCGATGCCCTCGTGCACCTGTGCGGGCACCACGACGCCGGTCGACGCACCGCGCAGCGACGCGACAGCCGGACGCGGATGGTCCAGCGGCAGCTGCGACGCTGCGGACACTCCGGCCAGCTGCTGCCGCCAGTACGCCAATTGCTGTGCGGCGATGGAGTTCTCATCCTCATCGGTGCCGATGACCGCGCGCTGCCAGACCGCGAAATCCGCGTACTGCACCGCCAGCGGCGCCCAGCTCGGCGCGCTGCCGGCGACGCGCGCCAGATAGGCCGTCACCAGATCCCGCGCCAGCGGCGCGAGTGAGGAGCCGTCCGCGGAGATGTGGTGCACGACGAAGACGAGCAGATGCTCGTCGGCGGCCGGCCCGGAGAACAACCGGATCCGCACGGGCGGATGCTCGGTGACGTCGAATCCCGCGGACAACAGTTTGGCCACCTGATCACGATCGGCGGCGGCGACCGTCTCGACCGCCAGCCCGTCGGGCAGCGTTTCGGCCACCGACAGGATCTCCTGGTGCGGCGTGCCGTCCGGGCCTGCGACCGGGAACCGCGTGCGCAGCGCTTCGTGCCGCTCCAGCACATCCACCGCCGCCTGCCGCAATGCGGACACGTCGAGGGCACCGGTGAGCCGCAACGCGAACGGCAGGTTGTAGGCCGGAGATTCGGTGTCGACCTGGTTGAGCACCCACATGCGCTGCTGCGCCAGCGACAGCGGCACCGGATCCGGTCGCGTGGCCCGAGTCAGTGGAGGGCGACTCGCCTCACCGGAGCCCGGCACGATCCCCGCCGCCAGTTCGGCGACGACGGGCGCGTCGAACAGGGTCCGCACCGACACCCGCGCGTCCAGCGCCGCACTCAGCCGGGCCACGACCTGGGTGGCGACCAGCGAGTTGCCGCCGAGGGCGAAGAAGTCGTCATCGACGCCGACCCGGTCCAGGCCGAGCACGTCGGCGAACACCCCGGCCACGATCTCCTCGACGGGGGTGGACGGCGCCCGGAATTCCCGTCCGGTGAACGTCGGCCGCGGCAACGCTTTGCGATCCAGTTTGCCGCTGGTGTTGAGCGGGAACGCGGCCAGCTCCACGACCGTGGCAGGAACCATGTAGGCGGGCAACGTCCGCGCCAGCGCGGGCAGCAGCTGCGCAGGATCGATGCCGGCTCCCGGCGCGGGCACCGCGTAGGCCACCAGCTGATCGCCGAGTTCCGACGGCACCACCACGACGACGGCCTGGCTCACCGCCGACTGCTCGAGCAGTGCCGATTCGATGTCACCGAGCTCGATGCGCTGACCGCGGAACTTCACTTGGAAGTCGGTGCGGCCCAGGTATTCCAGCACGCCGTACGCCGCGACGCGGGCGCCGAGTCCATCCGTGGAGCGACCGGGCGCACGCCAGATCACCAGATCCCCGGTACGGTACATCCGCTCACCGGAACCGAACGGATTGGCCACGAACCGATCCGAGGTCAGGCCGGGCCGGGCCACGTAGCCGCGGGCCAGTTGGTCACCGGCCAGATACAGTTCGCCGGGAACCCCGGCCGGCACCGGCCGCAGCCGGGCATCCAGCACGTAGACCTGGCTGTTCCACTGCGGCGATCCGATCGGCACCCTGGCGAGTTCGCCGCCGGACGCTTGCCGATAGGTGATCGATACCGCGGCCTCGGTCGGTCCGTACAGGTTGTGTACGGCGGCATCGGAGATCGCCCGCAGCGCGGCGACGGTTTCCGGCGGCAGCGCCTCACCGATCGCGAACACGTGCCGCAGCGTCGGGACGGCATCCGCCGCCGTATGCGCGGCGAACACCGCAAGCATCGACGGAACGAAGTCGGTAACGGTAACTCGCTGTGCCGCAATAATTTCCGCGATGTAGACCGGATCTCGGTGGCCATCGTGCGTGGCGACCACGAGTTTCGCACCGGCGCGCAGCGGCATGAAGTAGCCCCAGAGCGAGACGTCGAAGGTGGTGGCCGTCTTCTGGAAGTACACATCGTCGGCGCCCAACGGGTACTCGGCGAGCATCCAGGTGATCTGGTTGTGGATCGCGCCGTGCGACACCGCGACACCTTTCGGGCGTCCGGTAGAGCCCGACGTGAAGATCACGTACGCCGGGTTCTCCGGCCGCACCGGTCGCGCCAGTTCCCCGGCACGCAGCGGCGCTCCGTCGAAGCCGTCCAGTTCCAGGGTGTCGATATGCAGCACCGGAATGCCGTCGGGCACCGGAACGGCGTCCGTTGTCGTGGTGAGCACGCACACCGGTTCGGCGGTGTTCAAGACGTGCTGGATGCGCTCGTCCGGATGATCCGGATCCAACGGCACGTAGGCACCGCCCGCGGTGATGATCGCATACATTCCGACAACCAGGTCCAGCGAACGCCGGACCGCGAGGCCGACCAGCGATTCCGCACCCACTCCGCGCGAGATGAGCAGGCGCGCAAGCCTATTCACGCGCACGTCGAAGTCGCGATAGGTCAGCTCGTGGCCCTCATAGACCACCGCGACCCGATCGGGATACGTCCGCGCCGCACGTCGGTAGCCGTCCAGCAGCAGCTCCGGCTCGACCGCGTGGCGGGTGTCGTTCCATTCCCGCAGGATTCGATTCCGCTCACCGCTGGTCAGCATGATGTCGATATCGCCGACTCGTGCGCCGGGATCGCCGACCAGTGCCTCCAGCACCCGCAGCAGCCGTGCGGCAAGGGCTTCCACCTCGTCGGCGGTGAACCGGCTACCCAGATACTTCCACGTCAGCTCGATCGTCGACGCCGAGTGCACCAGCAGCGTCAACGGGTAGTGCGTATCGTCCTGGAGACCGACACCGGTCACCGACATGCCGTCCACGGAACTCACGGCGGCGATCGCGTCCCGGTCGATCGGGTACGACTCGAAGATCAGCAGGGTGTCGAACTGCGCTCCGGCACCGACCGCGCGCTGGATATCGGTGAGGCCCACATAGTGGTGGTCGAGCAGATCGGCCTGGTCACGTTGCAGGCGCTCCAGCAACTCGCCCACCGCGAGGCGGTCATCGATACGCACACGCACCGGCAGAGTGTTGATGAACAAGCCCACCATGGACTCCACGCCGGTCAGCTCGCCAGGACGGCCGGACACCGTCGCGCCGAACACCACGTCGCCGCGACCGGTGAGCCGCCCGAGCAGAATGCCCCACGCCGCCTGCACCAGCGTGTTCACCGTGACGCCGAGTTCGGCCGCGCGCTTGGTGATCCGGCCGGCGCCGTCGGCGTCGATCGCGGTGATCCGCTTCCCGATCTCGTACTGCTCGGCCGTCCTCGGTTGCGGCGCGAGCTGCGTCGGCTCCGCCACACCGGACAGCGCCTCCGCCCACACCCGTAGCGACGCCTCCAGATCCCGGCCGGCCAGCCAGCTCAGGAAGGTGCGGTAGGACGACACCCGCGGCAGCGCGGACTGATCGCCCCGCGTCGCGTACAGCACCAGCACATCGCGCAGCAGCAGCGGGTTCGACCAGCCGTCGAGCAGGATGTGATGACTGGTGATCACCAGATGCCACTGTGTCTCGGTGGTTTCGTCGACCGCCGTGCCGGTACGCGGCAGTCCCGTGCGGTACAGGGTGAACCGCATCAGTGGCGCCACCGACATATCGAAATGCGTCTCGCGTTCCAGCGCGACCAACCGGTGCAGCTCTGCCGAGCGCTCCGGCTCGGGCAGGTGCGTCAGATCGACCGCACGCCAGGGCACCTCGACCCGGTCCATGATCACCTGCACGGGGTGGCCATCGGCGTCGGTGACGAACGCGGCCCGCAGGTTCGGATAGCGGTCCAGAACCGCCTGCGCCGCGGCCCGCAGCCGCTCGACGTCCAGGCTGCCGCCCAGTTCCACCCGCGCCTGGGTGATGTACACATCGACGCTCGACTGCGCCATCAGGGCATGGAACAGCAGGCCGGACTGCAGCGGCGACAGCGGCCACACGTCCGACAGCGCCGGGTAATCCCGTTCCCATACGTCGATATCCGATTGGCCGACCGCAACCAGCGGCAGGTCCGAGGGCGTCAGGCCACCGGCGTCCTGCCGCTGTGCGTGCCGAGCCAGCGCGGCGAGCGCGGCGGCCCACAGATCGGCGAGCTCCCGCACCCGCTCCCGCGACAACAGCCCGCTCGGGAAGGCGAACGACGCGCCCAGCCGCGGACCGTCCGCGCCGTCGGTGACGATCGCGTTGAGATCGATCACGCCGCCCGCGGGCATGTCCGGATCCATCTCGGCATCCAACTGCCCCAGATCCGCGACCGGCACCCAACCCAACTCGCCGAGTTCGCCAGGGATCTCGCCCGTCGATACCCGACCCAGATAGTTGAAGCTGATCTGGCCCGCGTCGCGCAGCTGTGCGGCGGTCTCCGGGTTCAGGTAGCGCAGCAGCCCGTAACCGAGGCCCTTGTCGGGGATCGCCAGCAGCTGCTCCTTCACCGATTTCACGATGTCGCCCAGGGGCTTTCCGCCCTCGAACGCCGCATCGACATCGGCTCCCGCGAGATCCAGCCGGACCGGGTAGGCGCTGGTGAACCAGCCGACCGTCCGGGTCAGATCCGCGCCGGCGGCGACATCCTCTTCGCGGCCGTGGCCCTCCAGCTTGACCAGCACCGTGCCGCCGGAGGTGTCGCCGCGCCACTTGCTCACCGCCAGCGCCAGCGCCGACAGCAGGCCATCGTTGACGCCACCCCGATACCGACCCGGGATCGCGGTCAGCACGGCCTCGGTCACCTCCGCCGACAACGTCACCTCGACGCGGTCGACGGTGGCGAATGTGTCCACCGCCGGATCGAACGCGCGTGCACCGAGCGGCGGATCCTGGGTAGCCGAAACCTGCTGCCAGAACGGTAGTTCCGCGACGCGCGCGGGTTGCTTCGCCGCCTCGACGAGGGCGTGAGCCCAGCGCCGCATCGAGGTCCCATTGGCCGGCAGCGCCACCGGCTGTCCCCCGGCCAGTTGCGACCAGGCCACCGCCAGATCCGGAATCAGAATCCGCCAGGAGACACCGTCGATCACGAAGTGGTGGGCGACGACGAGCAACACATCGCGACGCCGGGCAGACCCCGCATTCGCGCCCGCGGCGGCGCCGGTGAAAGCGAACCAGACGAACTGCACCATGGCCGCGTTCGACGGATCGAGCCGCCCCAGGGCCGCGTCGTACTCGTCACTCGCCCGCCGAGACAACTCCGCATCGCCGATGTCGGCGGGCAGCTCTACCCGACGCACCAACGTGCCGACCTCCACCGCGCCGGGCTCCAGCGCCTCGAAGAGCCAAGAGGCGTCCGCCGCCGCGGATGCCGCTCGGCCATTTCGGCGCAGCCGAGCGCGCAACACGTCGTGGTGATCGAACACCGCGCCGATAGTCGCGACCAAGGCCTCCCGATCGATGCCGGCCGGTAACCGCAGCGCCATCGATTGGGAGAACCGCTGATACGACGAGCCTTTGGCCAGCGTCCCCGCCATGATCGGCGTCAACGGAATCTCGCCGACCCCGCCACCGGGCAGTTCCGCCAGCCGGTGCTGCTCCGCGGCGCCGTCGAGCGTGGCGATCTCGGCCAATGCCGCGACCGTGCGGTGATCGAACACATCCCGTGCGGTGAACACGACACCACGCGCTTTGGCCCGCGACACCAGTTGGATCGACAGGATCGAATCGCCGCCCAGCGCGAAGAACGAGTCGTCGAGACCGACCCGCTCGACACCGAGTACCGCCGCGAACACTTCGGCGATGACGGACTCGGCCTCGCTCACCGGAGCACGGAATTCGCGCCCAACGAAGGCCGGCTCCGGCAGCGCGTTGCGGTCCAGCTTGCCGATCGGGGTGAGCGGAATCTCATCCAGCACCACGATCGCCGCCGGGATCATGTACTCCGGCAACCTGCCACCGACGAAGGCCGCGAGTTCTCCCGTGTCCACATCGGCCCCCGCATGCGGCAGCACATAGGACACCAGGGCTTTCGCACCGGACGGCAGCGTCTTGCCGAGAGTGGCCGCGTAATCGACCGCGGGATGGGCGGTGAGCGCATTGTCGATCTCACCCAGTTCGATACGGAAGCCACGGATCTTGACCTGGAAGTCCGAGCGGCCCAGGTACTCGAGGGTGCCGTCGGCCTCGTTGCGCCGCACCAGATCACCGGTCCGGTACAACCGCGCGCCCGGCTCGCCGGTCTCTGCACCGAACGGACTGGCCACGAACCGCTCCGCGGTCAGGCCGGGCCGCCTCAGATAACCCTGAGCCAGCGCCTGCCCCGACAGGTACAACTCCCCGACCACTCCCGCCGGTACCGGTCGCAACCGCGCATCCAGCACGAACGCACCCACCCCTGCGATCGCGCTGCCGATCGTGATGGGCTCGCTCGGCCGCAAGGGCCCGCTCAAGGTCGCCCACACCGTCACCTCGGTCGGGCCGTACCCGTTGACGAACACCCGCCCGTCCCGCGCCCAGCGCCCCACCAACTCCGGGCTGCACTTCTCGCCGCCGACCTCTACCACCTCGAGGTCGTCGAGCCCGGCCGGATCCACCGATTCCAGCGCCCCCGGCGTGATCACGATGTGCGTAACCCGCTCCCGGCGCAGCAGATCGGCCAGCTCGAAGCCACCGAACACGTGCGGCGGCGCGACCACCAGCGTCGCCCCCGACGAGAAGGCCAGCAACAGCTCCAGCACCGAGGCGTCGAAATTGGGCGAGGACACGTGCAAGATGCGTGCACCCTGCTGCACGCGGAGGCCTTCCCGCGCCGCGGCAACCAGCCCGCCGAGACCGGTGTGGGTGACCACCACGCCCTTGGGTTTCCCGGTCGAACCCGAGGTGTAGATGACGTAGGCGGGGTGCCGGGGATCGATCGGGCGTACCCGGTCGGCGTAGGAGATCGGATGGTCCGGCCGCTCGGCGACTCGCTCGGTGTGCACTGGATCATCGAGTTCGATCCAGTGCACATCCGTACCGAGCGCCGGCCGGTGTGCCGTGGTGGTCAATCCGAGCACCGCACCCGAATCCGAGAGCATGTGCGCGATCCGCTCGGGCGGATACGCCGGATCCACCGGCACATACGCCGCGCCGGTCTTCGCGACCGCCCATACGGCCAGCACGGATTCGATGCTGCGTGTGATCCCGATGGCCACCGTGTCACCGGCGCCGATCCGGCGCGCTATGAGCTCGCGCGCCCACCGGGACGAAAGCTCATCGAGCTCCCGGTAGGTCAACTGCCGATCATCGGACGGATCCCCCGAGGGGTTGAACCGGACGGCGACGACGTCGGCCGCGGATTCCACAGCGGCCGTGAGCAGACCCCCGAAGAGGAGACCGACCCGGCGACGTCCACGCGAGGCACGACGATCCCTACTCATTCCCGCATTTCACCTCTCGCCGCCGGGCGGCATTTTGCATGAAGAAACTCATTTAAAACAAACCGCACTTCGCGAACCAAATGCCACACCATCGCGAAGAAATTAATTACCATACCAAAACCCCATTACCGGATATTCCCGCATGTGGGAATATCCGGTTGCCGATGTGGCGAATGAAACTAAGCCGATTTACTCAGCGCCGCTCCGGCATACTCGAGGAATCGGTGCACAGCCCGGCCGACGCGGCCAATCGAGGCGCGAAGCTCACCACAGTCTCCACAAAAATACCCTTTGACCTGGGATTCCGTTCACCCACCCCGTTCCGATCGCCGTACCACTCGCACCCCCTTCTGGCCGGAGCATATCCATTCTGCCATAGAGCGGTTCGGACCACACGAGAGGGTCGAGGACGTGCGAATAGATGTAATGCAACGCACATCGATAGCATCCGCGAACAGGTCCTATGCATACCCCGGACAGAATTGCCCAGCCGTGCGGCGATTCAGGAAGAGACACATTGGAGCGGACTGGGCGGATGGTTTTCCGACACATGCCAGGAATTCCATTTCGGTCGCACAGTGGAGTGCAACGCGGAACCCGCATTTTTTGTGGACGGCCCGACTACTCGCACCGAACCGGCCCCATAGATCGCCGCACAGCCGATCGGTATGCCGGAACTCGCCGGACAGCGAACGCCGCTCGTATCGCCGCGAGGACCTCGCCGATCTATGCCGATCCGGGGCCGCCGCGATCGGCCCGCCGCCAAGCGGTTCGCCGTCGCCTCCCGCCCTGGTCATCGGCTCGTTACCGGCCGGTAATGGACCCCACTCAGCACGTCGTCACGACACAGAGCAGAATTCGGCTATGCGGCGACAGCTAGACCGAATCTCACCGGATCCGCACGGTAACTGTGCGTGTTTGCCGAAGTGGAGTGTCGGGTAAGTGGCACGGATGAGCGAGCCGAGTCCATACGTGGAATTCGACCGGAAACAGTGGCGGACCCTACGTAAGTCGACTCCCCTGGTGCTCACCGAGGAAGAGCTGATCGGCCTGCGTGGCCTCGGGGAACAGATTGATCTCGAGGAAGTCGCGGAGGTCTACCTCCCGCTCGCTCGTCTCATCCACCTGCAGGTGGCCGCGCGCCAGCGCCTGTTCGCCGCGACCGCGACCTTTCTCGGCGAAACCCATCCGGACCAGCAGGTACCGTTCGTGATCGGCGTCGCGGGCAGCGTCGCGGTCGGCAAGTCGACCACCGCCCGCGTGCTCCAAGCCCTGCTGGCGCGCTGGGATCACCATCCCCGCGTCGACCTGGTCACCACCGATGGATTCCTCTATCCCACCGCGGAACTCACTCGGCGCGGCATCATGCACCGCAAGGGCTTCCCGGAGAGCTACGACCGCCGCAAGCTGCTGCGCTTCGTCACCGAGGTGAAATCCGGTGCGGCGGAAGTCTGCGCGCCGGTGTATTCGCACATCTCCTACGACATCGTGCCCGGAAAGCTGCACTGCGTACGGCAGCCCGACATTTTGATCGTGGAGGGCCTGAACGTGCTGCAGACCGGTCCCCGGCTGATGGTCTCGGATCTGTTCGACTTCTCGATCTACGTCGACGCGCGCATCGAGGACATCGAGAACTGGTACGTGCAACGGTTTCTCACGCTGCGCGAGACCGCGTTCGCCGATCCCGACGCGCATTTCCACCACTACTCCGGATTCAACGACGAGCAGGCGACCGCTGCCGCGAAGGAGATCTGGAACAACACCAACCGCCCCAATCTGGTGGAGAACATCCTGCCCACCCGGCCACGCGCGACCCTGGTGTTGCGCAAGGATGCCGACCACAGCATCAACCGGTTGCGGCTGCGTAAATTGTGATCTCGCTTACAGCTTCCACGCTTCATCGAGGCGCCGAGCGACATCGATATCGCACGCCGCGGCAATATCCGGCCTGCGGATCTCGGCGGAGATATAGCGGGCGACGAATCGCCTGACCTCGTGATCGACGCTGGCGAGGATGCGCAGCAACTGTCCCCGCCTGGTGGCGGCGGCGACATTCACGCGCACGTCGACCGGACGCGGCTCGGCGATATCGATCACCACCCGCAACGGCGTGGCGGTGCGCACCGTCAGGTGCAGGTGAACGGTCCCCTCGACATGGAACCGATGCCGATCGACCGCCAAGTCCAGCAGCAGATCGAGGTCCAGCGGGATGAGCAGCTCGAACGCGATCAGCTCGCCGCCGAGGCGGCGCAGCCGCGACCGGCCGAGCTGGACCTCCGCGGTCACTTTCGCCAACCGCCCGGGGCCGACGCCGATCGGGCCGAAATCGAAGGCAGCACCGGTCAGCTGACCGAACGCGCCCAAGATGCGCTCTTCGGAGGCCGCGAACTCCAGGAAGCGCCTACCGAACTCCGCGTAGCCGATGAAATCGCCCGGACCGTGCCGCACCATCCCGCTGGCGCTCGGCTCCGTCACGAGCGAGATCCGATCACACGCCGAAGCGTCGATGGCGCGCGGCGTAGTCGCGCAGCGCCCGCAGGAAATCCACCCGCCGGAACTCCGGCCAGTACGCCTCGGTGAACCATATTTCCGAGTATGCGCTCTGCCACAGCAGGAACCCGGACAATCGCTGCTCGCCGGAGGTTCGAATGACCAGATCGGGGTCCGGCTGGCCGGAGGTGTAAAGGTGCTGGCCGATCGCGTTCACGGTGATCGACTGCACCACGTCCTCGCCCGTCTCCCCCGCGGCGATCTCCTGGCGGACCAGCGAGCGCACCGCGTCGGTGATCTCCTGCCTGCCGCCGTAACCGACCGCGACGTTGACGTGCACACCATTGCGCCCTTCGGTGCGCTCGGCCGCGGTACGCAGCCGTTTGGCGATGAGCTCGGGAAAGCCGTCGAGCGTGCCGACGATGCGCACGCTCCAGTTCTGCTCCGGCGCCGACAGTTCCTCGACTACGTCGGTGATCACCTCGAACAGCGTCTCCAGCTCGTCCGGATCGCGCTGCAGGTTCTCGGTGGACAGCAGGTAGACGGTCACCATCTCGATGCCCTCGGCCTCGCACCAGCCGACCAGTTCGGCGATCTTCAGCGCGCCGACCCGATGACCGTGGCTGACGTCGGTGAAACCGTTCTCCCGCGCCCAGCGGCGATTGCCGTCACACATCACCGCGACGTGCCGGGGATGTTGTTTGCCGGCCAGCTGCCTGGACAGCCGGGCCTCGTAGATGCGATACGGCAGACCCCGCACCTGACTCGGAAGTTCCACGCGGGCAACCCTACGCCTCGGCGACACGATCTCGGCATCGACCGCGATACGCCGGTACAGTGGCTGGAAACTCAAACTTACGCTTCCGTAGGTTACTCGCGGGTTCAGCTAGGCGGCCACCACGCCTGCGCTCGGTCCCGGAGCAGGCTACGGACGCACTTCGTCCAGCTGCGTCCACTAGGAGGTACTCGTGTCCGAATCGGTCGGCGCCGCCGACGCGGCACTGGTCACAACGGGCTCCCACTCGGCGGGCGAGGCGCTCGCGGAGGCGCTCGTCAAACCACGCCTGCGCGGCTGGATCCACACCTGGGCCGTCGGTATCGCCGCGATCGCGGCCGTGGTACTCATCGCCACGGCCGCCACGGTCTCGGCGACCGCGGGATGGTCGACGCTGGTCTACGGCGTCACCGTGTGCGGACTGTTCGGCATCAGCGCGGTCTACCACCGGGTGACCTGGCCGACCGCGCAAGCCCGGATCCGGATGAAGCGGGCCGACCACTCGATGATCTTCCTGTTCATCGCGGGCAGTTATACACCGTTCGCCCTGCTCGGCTTGCCCGGACGCACCGGGCAGACGTTGCTGGCCGTGGTCTGGGCGGGGGCGCTGGCCGGAGTGGCGCTGAAACTGCTGTGGCCGACCGCGCCCCGCTGGGTCGGCGTTCCGCTGTATCTGCTGCTCGGCTGGGCCATCGTGCCGGTGGCCGGGCAACTGAACAGCCAGATCGGCATCGCGCCGTTGATGCTGCTGCTGATCGGCGGCCTGTTCTACAGCGGTGGCGCCATCCTCTACGCGACCAAATGGCCGAACCCGTGGCCGACCGTCTTCGGTCACCACGAGTTCTTCCATGCGGCCACGGTCCTCGCGGCGCTGACCCACTACGCCGCGGTCTGGCTCGTGGTCCTGCGCTGAGCGCAATACAGTCGGCGGAGATCCACACACTTCGGCTGCGGCTGTTCTCCACCGCCGCCCGCGTCGCCCGTCGAACTCGGCTACCCACCGGCCGAGCTCAAGAGAGTGTCAAATAATCCGGAATTCCATACCGCCCGGTACCGGTCCGTGGGGTCCGGATTTAAGATTCACACAATGCGCTATCGGCTTCAAAGCGTTGGTCGACCACATGTATTTACAAATACCCCAGAATTCATCGAAGAGAGCCGGAACAGCGCCCCGAATCGAGCAACCCGCAAGGACGATGCCTTGGCTCCCATGTTCGCCACTTCTGCCGATCGGCTTATACCCGCACACCATCTCACAGCCCACCTCCGCGGTTCACTCGATGGCTCATACGCGTCCATGACCGCCACCCGGGGCACCGGCAATCACCTGGACCAACCGGAAAGCTGCGCCGATGGACCGGCGACCGGATCGGATGCGGGGAGACCGGCGGGGCGAGTAAGGCTTTCCGCACCCATCATGCGGCCCAAAAAAATTCCGATGCGCTGCAACCAATCATCCACATAGGACTCGATCTATTCAACACGGCACGAGAGCGAGGTCGCAATGGTGTCAAGTCACGCCATTGTCGGTGAACGAGATATTTTTGGAGTCAAAGGTATTTCGGGCCGGGGGATGCGCGACACTCCACCACCGTATCCATACGGCTGGTTCGCCGTGGCATTTTCCCGCGAACTGCCCCCGGGTGGGCTGTTGACCCGGCGGTTCATGAACCGGGACATCGTCGTTTATCGCACCCGCTCCGGCACGGCGCGGGCCATCGAAGCCTATTGCCCACATCTCGGGGCACATTTCGGGCACGGTGGCAGCGTTCAGGACGAAGAGTTGCGTTGCCCGTTCCACGGATTTCGGTACTCCGTCGCAGGCCGATGCACCTATTCGCCCTACGGAACTCCGCCGCCGGCGGCCCGACTGGGCATGCTCGAGCTCCGTGAGGTCTGTGGTGTGCTGATGGTCTGGCACGGTCCGCCGGATCAGCAGGTGTGGGAGATCGATCCGCCGGCAGAGGAGTTGGGCTGGCGGACCATGCGAACGAAGAAGCTACGGTTTCACAGCCATCCGCAGGAGATTACCGAAAACAGTGTCGACTCCGGGCATTTCGGTGTACTGCACGGATTCGACGGCGTGCGAACCATCGACCCGATCGTCGTGGACGGACCGCGGTTGCGGACGCGGTACGCCTTCACTCGACCGCTCCCACTGATGGGAGGCGTCAGCACGGAGATCTACGTCCGGGTCGACGGGTTGGGTTTCTCCATTGTGGAACTGGAAGCCGCAGGGTGGGCGATCCGCCAACTCGTACTCTCCACACCGATCGGCGAACGCGAGGTGGCGGTGCACGTGGGCACGACAGTGCGATCCCGAGGCAGGACCGCCTCGAGCCGGGCCGCGTGGATGCCGGTGGAGGCAGTCCTCGAACGGATAGCGCTCCGGATCGTCGTCACCGAACTCCGTCGCGACCAGGAGATCTGGGATCACAAGGTGTATCTGGATCGACCGGCCATTGCCGCGGGTGACGGCCCGATCGCGAAATATCGCGCGTGGACACGGCAGTTCTACCCGAGGAAAGAGTCATGACAAGTATTGGAAAACGGTTGGGAACGGCGGCGTTCGCGGCCACTGGCGCGGCAGCTGTGGGCTACTGGCGTTGGCATCGACGCCCCACGGTGACGCCGCCGGGAACGGTCGCTGCGCCGCTGGCGTGGGCAGGCGCCGACAATATTCCGATTGTCGGCGTAATAACTCGGTTGAAGTCCGTGATCACCGATCCCATCGGCCTGGTGGTGCGCAACCGGGCGCAGTACGGTGACGTCTTCACCCTGCGCGTCCCGAGCATCTACGACTTCACGTTCCTCCTGGACGGTGAGCACTACCAGCGGGTGCTGAGTCTGCCCACCGATCACGCGGGTGTCGGAGAAGTGCTGCACAGGGTGCCAACCGTCGGTTACTGGTTCCCGCGCGAAGACTCGGGACCGGAATCGCTGCAGCAGCTCATTCTCGCCGGTCGGCGTCTGATGGCGGAAAACCTGCCCGCCGAACGGGTGAGCCGGATCGCGGGCGATGTTCCCGGCATTGTCAAACGGCATACCGTCGACTGGTCGACAACGGTCGATCTGGCCGACGTGGTTCACCCGATCGTGTACGAGGTGACGGGGCGATATTTCCTCGGAGACGAGATCTGGGACGCGCTGGGCACCCGCCTTACGACCTACTACCGCAATATCGCTGATGGTATCGACATCCCGCGCACCACGCTGTCGATCACGCCGTACCACTATCTGATGCCGGAGTACCGTTCCACACGTAAGCTCTATCGCACCCTGCGCGACGAGCTGCCCGCGTTCGATAACGCCGACTCGCCGCTGCTTCGTGCCATCGCCGCAGCGCGTTTCGACGGCGCGCCGCTTTCGACGGCGGACAGGCTGTGGATGGTCATGTATGTGCTGTGGAATGCGACCGCCTACCCCGGCACCTACACATTCTGGACGCTGATCGATGTGCTGACGCAGCCGGGGACACTCGCCCGGTTGCAGTCGTTCGACGATCAACCGGCGAGACTCGATTTCCTGGGCCGCTGTCTGGTCGAATCGGTACGGATGCATCCCGTCTCGTCGTTGATCCGCTACCTGGACCGGCCGTACGAATTCGAGCGTGACGGCAAGACCTATCACATCCCCGCCGGCCAAGCGATCGGCGTATTCCCCGGCACACTCAACCGGGATCCGGACCGGATTCCGGGCGACGCCGACCGATACGACCCCGATCGCTATCTGCGCGAGCCCGCGCCCAAAACCGCCACGTTCGGACGGGGACCGTTCGGGTGCGTCGCGCAGCGGTTCAGCGAAACGGTTACTGCCACCGTGATCGACGAACTGCTCACGCAGTACCAGTTCCAACTATCGGGCCCCGTGCCCACCCGCCGGGAGCGGGTGCATCAAACCTATCCGGGAAGTCCGATGCCCGCCCGGTGCACACCCCGCTGATACATCGTCGGCGCGGAGAGGATTCCGATGCGAGAAGTGAAAACGTATATCGACGTAGCGGCACCGCCGCAGCGAGTATGGGATGTCCTGACCGACTTTGCCGCCTACCCGGAATGGAATCCGTTCTTCATCGCGGTGGACGGGCGGGCACAACCAGGCGAGACGCTGGCACTGCATACGAAGTTCTCCCGGCGGTTCGGCCCTCGGGTGTCCACCGTGACGGTCCGAACGGTCGATCCGCCGTGCCGCCTCCGGTGGGGTGGCGGTCTCGCGATACCCCGGCTCGCGGACGGCGAACACGGCTTCGACCTCGACGTGACCGACGGCGGGACACGGGTGCGGCACTACGGCCGGTTCAGCGGTCTGCTGATCCCGGTGGCGGGGAGGCTCATCAGTGCACTGGAACAGCGGTGCCACGAACTCAACTCGGCTCTTAGAACGAGAGTCGAAGGGTGAACGGCTCGGACCACAGCCCGATGGGTGATCGTGGCGGCACAGAAGTCCACCGCCCGGCACGGCTCGGTGACTCCGGATCATCCTGACAAAGGTGCCCGTCCGGGATCTCACGTGCTCGGCGCACTTGTTCGCGTTGTTCGGCGACCTCTCCGACAAGATCATGGGGAAACCGCCTGTGCCGGTCGTACTGGTTCTATGCTGCTCGTTCGTGTTCCTCGTCGCTGCCTTCCGCCGCATCGCCCTGCCGGAGCGGGCAGTCGTGATGAGCCCGCCCTGCACCAAGGCGACGCTCGGTAGTGCCGAACCTTTCCGCCTCGTGCGGCCCATGGATGCCCCGAGGCTCTCGGTGAGCTCTGGAGCGTTCGTACGGTTCGCGAAGTACTGGGCGGCGAGACCACGCGTGGAGCGGCTCTCCGGGCTGCGCACCCGATGATCTCGAAGTTTGTCCTGTGGGCGCTCAAGGCGCGGGGTGGTCTGGCCGTAGTGGTCACCACCGCCAACCTCAGTGGTCTCGCGGTCATTGTCACCCAGCTGTGGTTGAACGGGTTCCTCGGCAGGCTCGGCACCGACTGGCTGCGTGCGCTGGTGTTCGTCGGTATCTATCCGCTGGTCGGGTTCCTTGTCGGCGTCGTCCTCGCGGTGCGCGACCGCACGAGGTATTTCGGCTGGCTCGACGCCGGACGAAGGCCGACCGAGGTGGAAGCCCGCCGCCTGCTGCGGCTGCCGATCGTGATCAGTATGCGGGCGATCGCGCTGTGGATTCCCGGGGTGATCGTCGCGGCGGCGATCTTCGCCCATCTGAGCCCGGAGAACGACCCCGGCGTGACTACGGCACTGTTCACGATCGGCGCGTTCGAGACGGCGGCGATTACCTTCCTGATCGTGGACCGGCTGATCCGGCCGACCGTTCCGGTGGTCGCCGGGATCCTCGGCTGGACTATGCATTGGAGTTCCTCGGTACTGGTGCGGGTCGTGGTGAGCTGGGCGGTGGCGGCGGCGCTCCCACTGCTCATGCTGATCGTTGTTCTCGCCGACCCGGCCGCCGCGGCGCCCGATCGGGTCCGGACCGCCATCTACCTGTCCGCCGTCGGCCTCGGTGTCGGCGCGCTGGCCACCGCCTTCCTCGCGCGCGCCGTGGCCGCGCCGATGCGCACCCTGCGCCGGGCGCTGGACCGGATTACCCAGGGCGATCTGGACGTCCGGGTGCCGGTCGGCAGCACCAGCGAGATCGGCAGGCTGGAACACTCGGTCAACGAGCTGGCCGCGAACCTGCGCGAGCGGGAGCGGATGCGGGAGGTATTCGGCAGGCACGTCGGCGCGGAGGTGGCCGAGCGCGCGCTCGCGCGCGGTGTGGATCTCACCGGTGACGTGCGCGAGGTCTCGGCGCTGTTCGTCGACGTGACCGGGTCGGTGGAGCTGTCCACCGGGCTGCCGCCGCAGGAGTTCGTCGCCAAGCTCAACCGGCTGCTGGCGATCGTGGTCGCGGCGACCGAGGAGAACAACGGGCTGGTGAACAAGTTCGAGGGCGACGCGGCGCTGTGCGTCTTCGGGGCGCCCATCGCCCTGCGCGACAACGCGACTCCGGCACTGCGCGCCGCCCGCCGCATCCGCGACGAGGTGCTCGCCACCGGCGAACTCGACATCGGCATCGGCGTGGCGCGCGGCCGGGTCTTCGCCGGCGACGTCGGCGCCAACACCCGGCTGGAGTTCACCGTGATCGGCGACGCGGTCAACGAGGCCGCCCGCCTCACCACCGCGGCCAAAGAAGTGCCGCGGCGGATCCTGGTGAGCGAAGTGGTGACCCGAGCCGCCGCGGACCACGAACGCGCCAAGTGGACTTTCTTCGACACCATCGTGCTGCGCGGGATGAAAGACCCGACGGCCTGCTGGACCGACATGGACGGCCCCGATCCATCGCCCGACCCCACCGCGACCAGCGCCGACCGACCTGACAGCGGCAACCCGGCCGAGGCCGATTCTGTCGCCGAAATCCGCACCGATGCAGCGGGATCCGACCCCGCCCGGACGCGCAACACCGAACTGGACACCCCACCCCGGCGATAGCCCGCATCAGACGTCGCCTGTCGCCGCGCGCGGTCATCAGAAGCCGATGACCGATCGACCGCCGGAGGGCGACCACTCCCAGACGCCGGAACTCGCAGACGAGCCGCAGCGCAGCGGAATCCCAGCCTCGCCGATTATCGAGCCGTCCACTACGGTTGCCGGGCCGGTTGCTCCGAGGCTCCCGATCTGTGGATGGCGACGCGCCACGGCAGGCGGATGGAGGTGGGCGGGTGGTCGTGTGCCCATTGCGCGATCGCTGTGACGGCCGAAGCGAGTGCGGTGGCCCCGGCGAGCATGGCCCAGCGAGTCAGTCCGGCGGTGTCGTAGGCGACTTGCCGGATTCCCGGCAAGACGATACTGCCGTTGCCGAAGGCCCAGCTCATCACCATTCCGGCTTGTCCACCCAGATCCGAGGTGCGCGCGAGCGTCGCTCGTAGTTCGGGGGCTTTGCTGTTGATGTAGAGCACGGTGAGGAGGACCAGAGCCGCGACGGTAGCCGTGGAAAGCGTTGCTATCCGAGACAGGACCTCTCTGCGATACCGGATATTCGCCGCCACTACGCACAGGGTGACGACGATCGCCGCGGCGGAGAGTATCGCCGGGGCGCCGCTGATGCGCGCGGCCGGTGGCTGCGATGACGACCAGACATTGAGGTAGGAGGTGGTCGCGGTGATCCGGCCGAAGGCGTTGGCACTGGCCTTGCCGTCGGCACCGGCCGCGGTCAGCCACGGCTGGAACAGCAGGATCAGCGTGACGATGCTGCCGGCCACGGCCCCCAAGTAACCCCAGTAACCCTTCAGCGTCGACAGGTGCGCTCGGCACCCGGCGAGTCGTCCGGACGCCGCGATCGGCCCTGAATCGGGTCGAATGTCCTTGACTGACCAGGGAGTTGGCTGCACTTCGCTCCGAATCAGGGATCGGTCGGCGTCGAGAACCGAGGCGGACATGGCGGTCCCCGACTGCGGACGTCATAGGACACGGCCCGGACAGAAGGGGGATCTCCGGACAGTAAAAGGCGCAGCTCGTTCCGGGAATGATTGCGATCAGTGCGATCTTGAATCCTGGGCTGGGCCAGTCGGCCTCGAGCTTCCGCGTAATTCGAGGCGCAACTGGTGACGCGCCGGAGACGTTGGCGATGAATAGCTGCGCCTCCCCCCGCACCTCCCACAGGCTACGGAGGACGACGGTCGATGCCCTCCGCGACCACGCCATGCCGGGTCGGTCGATAAGTCGCGTCCCGCGGTGTGCAGAGGGCGAGACAGGTGACTGGTCGAACGGCGCCGCTAATTCCGCAGGAGTGCCGTGCGAAGTTGGTCCGGGGTAGAGACCGGGAGGTCGCACACCGAACCGCGGCAGACGTATGCCGCGGCGGCGTTGCGAACCAGGGGGCGATCGGCCAACAGCGGGACGGCGTCGGGGGCGGCGGCCAGGACAACCGACCCGCCAGGGGCGGCCAGGCGGGCCGTGGTGAGCAACTCCGTTGGGCGGGAGGCGGATTCGGCGGCGATCGCGACTTGGAGTGGTCCGCGCAGGGCGGCCTCGGCGACGGCGAGCCACTGGCCTGCCGAACGCGGAGCGCGCGCCAGGACGATCGCGCCGCGCTCGAGCGTGCGGTCGGCGAGTTCGCGATAGCGCGCGGCGCGCTCCGGGTCGCTCGCGGCCGCGGCGGTGAGCAGCGCCTCGGCCAGCGCGGAGGCGCCGGCGGGTGTGGCGCCGTCGATCGGGTCGCGCGGACGGGTGACGAGCGTTTCGGCGTCGTCGGCGGTGTCGAACCAGCCACCGAGTTGGTCGGCGTCGGCGAAATGCTCGATGGCCGTGTCCAGCAACCGCTGCGCGTCCTCCAGCCAGCCGAGCTCACCGGTGGCCTGGTGCAGTGCGAGCAGTCCGGTGACCAGCCACGCGTAATCCTCCAGGATGCCCGGCGCGGCGCCGACGACACCGCCGAGCGACGCCCGCCGCAGCCGCCCGTCCACCGCGTGCTCGGCGAGCAGGAAGCGCGCGCACCGGACGGCGGCGGCCACCCATTCCGGCTCGTCCAGCGCGGCCGCGGCTTCGGCGAGCGCGGTGATCGCCATCCCGTTCCACGCGGTCACCACTTTGTCGTCGCGCTCCGGCTGCGGACGCCGGTCGCGCGCCGCGATCAGCGCTGCTCGAACGTGTTCCAGGCGGGCGTTGTCCTCCGCGCCGGCCGGCTCGCTGTACCTGGTCAGCACGGAGGTGCCCTGTTCGAAGTTCCCCGCGGTGGTGACACCGAAGAATCCGGCGGCCCACGCCCCGTCGATCGCACCGAGCGCACCAGCCAGTTCGGCCGGGGTCCACACATAGGTGGCGCCTTCGACGCCCGGTTTGCCGGGCTCCAGGTGCGTATCGGCGTCCAACGCCGAGGCGAAGCCGCCCTGCGCGGTACCCAGGTCGTCGAGCAGGAACCGTACGATCTCGCGCGTGACCCGGTGCGACAACGATTCCGGCAGCGCCGACGTACTGCGCCGGGCCAGGTGCGCGTAGGCCCGCAGCAGCTGGGCGTTGTCGTAGAGCATCTTCTCGAAGTGCGGCACGACCCACGCCGCATCGACCGAATACCGTGCGAAACCCCCGCGCAGCTGGTCGTAGATGCCGCCACGCGCCATCGCCTCGGTGGTGCGCGCGACCACGTCGAACACAGCGGGTTCGCCGGTCCGCTCCCAGTGCCGCAGCAGACCCTCCAGCAGCGCGGAGGGCGGGAATTTCGGCGCGCCGCCGAATCCACCGTGTTTGTCGTCCTCGTCGCGCAGCACGGCGGCGACGGCGTGGTCGAGCAGCTCGGCCGTGATGGTCAGATCAGCGTCCGGCAGCCCCGAAGTCTGCGCGCGCAGCGCCGCGGCCACCTGCGCGGACGCTTGGTCCACCTCGTCGCGTCGCGTGCGCCAGGTGTCGGTGATCGCGGTGAGGAGCTGAGTGAACGACGGCATGCCGCCGCGCGGGAGCTTCGGATAGTAGGTGCCGCAGTAGAACGGCTCGCCATCCGGTGTGAGGAAGCAGGTCATCGGCCAGCCGCCCTGACCGGTCATCGCGACCGTGGCGTTCATGTAGACCGCGTCGAGGTCGGGCCGCTCTTCCCGGTCGACCTTCACGCAGACGAAGTTCTCGTTCATCTGCTCGGCGGTCGCCAGGTCCTCGAACGACTCGTGCGCCATCACGTGGCACCAGTGGCAACTCGCGTATCCAATGGAGAGCAGAATCGGCACATCCCTAGCCGCTGCCTCCGCCAAGGCACCGGCGTCCCACTGCCGCCAATCGACCGGATTGTCGGCATGCTGGCGCAGGTAAGGCGATGTCGCACTTGCTAATTGGTTCACATCAACCTCCTGTATCGAGCTGGCACACAACGCGCTCCGCCCGCTCGGCCTCGATCCGCGGATTCGGGCTTCCAGAACGGCAAAACCCGTCCCGCCACCGCATTGCCGACATGGGCCATCAGGTGAAGAGTAGTGCGCCATCACCTCAGCCCTCTATCCCGGCTTACCCGATACAAGGCGGTACATCGGTTCCCACCACCTCTCGTGCGCCATCGCACAGTAGATAGGACGGCGAGTCCCAACCCTGGTTAACCGGATAGTTGTCCGTTCTGGAGGTGGGGCTGGCCGAGTTTTCGCGCGCCGTGGATGTCCCGCTCAGTTCGATCGCCAAGAAGGCGGGGGTCGGGCGGGCCACGTTCTACCGTAATTTCCCCAACCGTGAAGCGCTCGTTCTGGAGGTTTACCGCCACGAGGTGCAGCTGCTCACCGATGCCGCGACCGAACTACTCCAAACCCGAGCACTCGACCAGGACCTGCGCGAATGGATGGAACGGCTCGCCCGCTTCGCCGTGACCAAGACCGGCCTCTCGGACGCGATGCGCCAGATCGTCGGCACCACGGATGCCCAGGCGCAGCCGGGATACGCGCAGGTGGTCGAGGTGATCGAGGCACTGCTCGATGGTTCACCTCAAGAGCCTGCAAAATGTGCCGCCCGAACGCTTGGACATTCTGCATCGAAAGCACTGCACTGCAAGAATTCCCCAGAGAACACACGCACTGGTGAAAACGGGATGACGTCGAACGTCGCGCACATGAACAAGGCATCGGGAGCATGAAATTGGAAGTGGGCACCGGGGGCCGTAGCGAATCGCGGCACTCGATCACGTTGATTTCGAGCAACTTTCGCCAGTCGGTGTGATCTCACGAGCTGCATAGAAGGAATCTGATGTATCAAAGCGTGCCGTTCACCGAGCCGGGAGCATACGAGCCCTCTGCACTCGCCGACTACTACGACAGCCTGCATTCGTCGGACCGATCGAGCTTCCTCGACAAGAAGACCGGTATGCATGCGGTGTGGCGCTACGGCGACGTCGAGAAGATCCTGAACGGCGCCGATCCAGCTGTGTCCAGCAGAAACACCCTGGATCCGCTGACGCCGTTCCCGAAATTCGCGACCCATTTGAGGGCGATCCCACACATCGCCCACCTGGCCACAGTGCCCAAGGTCATCAACAACGCCGGCAAGGCCACCCACAACATGGTCATGAAGGCGGTGTTCGCCCGCCCTCGCGGTTTCTCCATGCGCCCGGACACAACGCACGCGAACTTCGGCGCGATGATCAGCCGGCGGGTCGAGGCCGCAGCCGATGTCCTGACCGCAGCGGTCGCCGACACCGGCGGCCCGGTCGACTTCGAAAGCATCTTCGCCAGGCCGTTGGCAGCGGGCGTGATCAGCGAGCTGCTCGGGTTCCCGGCAGCCGAAGAAGGCCAGATCAAGGCATGGAGTGACGCCCACGTTGCCCTGCTGGCTCGCATTATCGAACGTCCTGACCGCGTCGCCAACGTGCGAGGGCTCAGCGACCTATCCCGTGGTTGTCGCAAGCTCGTGGCCGCCCGTGCTCAGAACCCCGCCGACGACCTCGCCAGCCATCTTCTCGCCCAGGGCCTGAAACCCAAGCTGGTCGCAGCCGCCCTGATGACCATCATGGTGGCCGGCTATTCGTCGAGTTTCGGAGGGCTGCTCAACAGCATCCGGTACCTACTGTCCGACGAGGGGCGCGAGCACTGGGACATGCTCCGCAAACCCGAACAGGTGCCGGCCATGGTGGACGAGATCCTCCGCAAGGAGACCGGGGTGGTCGCTTGGCGGCGCTACGCCGAACGGGACGTCGTGCTCACCGGGGGTTCGGTAATCCCCAAGGGTAGTTCGATCTTCGTCATGATCGGTGCAGCCAACCGTGACCCGGGACGGTTCCCCGACCCGCATGCCGTGCTGCCCGAACGCAGAGTAAACAACGGCACCAAGCCGATCACGTTCAGCTCCGGACCACACCAATGCGCAGGACGAGAGCTCGCCAAGCTCAAAATCACCACCGCGCTGACCACGCTTCGCGATCGGTTCCCCGACATGCGCCTGGCGTTACCGGACAACGGCATCAGCTACGCCCCCGACTACATGCTGCGCACCCCCCAATCCCTACCGGTCCTGATCTGATCTGGCCCCACCCGCAGGACTCCAGTCAGAGGACAGGCTCCATGCACTGCCACTAACTCCTCGACCCTCAGGTGACGGGAGGCGACAGGGTCGAGTGATGACGATTGATCTGGCCCGAGCCGACAAGCACTACTACGGAGCCGACGCGCAGCCGGTGGTCCGGGCATTCGGGGGTACGACTACGTCACGGTCGAGGGTGTCGGGGAGCCCAACGGCCCGGCCTACGCCGCGGCGGTACAGACGCTGTATCGCGCCGCGTACGGAGCGAAGAAGGCCGCGAAAGCCGCGGCTCGAGACTTCGTCGTGCCGAAGCTGGAGGGCCTGTGGCGGGCCGAGTCCGATGCCCACCGATGGCCGTGCCCCGGGAGCAGTGGCACTGCGGACACCGCCGACCGAGCCGGGCGGCGAGGCGTCCGGCCATGGCGGGGGCCGGACCGAGGGAGGTTTTACAAGTGTTTGAGCCACTTCGGCAGATGTTCCATCTCGCATCGCAACTACTGTTGCCCGAGTGAGTGATACACCAGGCTGGTCCGCAATCGACGCCGCCCTTCGACAGCTGTACGGGAATGCCGAGCCGCGTCATCTCGGAACGAAACAGCCCTGGGCACTGGGGGGACCGGACCCGCTCGACGGCATCAGTATCTACGAGCACTCCGGCCCACTGCCGCACTGGCACTACATCGGCTACGGCATGTCCGAACTCTACGAGAAGAATTCATCGGATCCGGAGACCTCGGGCTGGGGATTCGAATTCACCTTCCGCCTGATCCGTCGCCCGAATGAGTCGCAGCCTCCGCTCTGGCCCGCCGGATTACTACAAGAACTCGGGCGCTATGTGTTCGACTCCGGGAAGTGGTTCGAGCCCGGCCATACCATGAAAGCCAGCGGCTCCTTGGCCGCCGACCGCCCCGAGAGTGCCATCCGCGCCATGGTCTTCACCGTCGACCCCGAACTCGGCGAAATCGCCACCCCGCACGGCGATCTGCGATTCCTCCAAATTGTCGGACTCACTGTGGAGGAATATCAAGAGGCCCGCGGCGGAAATGCCGCCGCGATCCTGGACCATCTCTCCCGGTATCTACCCCTGCACGTCACCGACATCGACCGCGGACCCCTGATCGCCCACTGAAGTGATCTCGGCAAGGTGATGGGCGGCATGACTATTGCCTGGCAAACCCGTGCTGCCCGCTGTATGGGAGAGGCGACAGGAGAACGAGATGACCGACATCGTGGCGGCGGCGCGTGACCTGACCCGGGTCGTCGATGGAGTCGATTGGGAGCTGGCTCGAGTTCGCGCGGCACAGGACACCCTGTACGCTGCCCTCGACGCAGGTGACGGCGATAAGGATGGGGCTTTCACGGTTCTGCTCGACCGCCTGTCCCGCTCCCGCGTCGACGACGGTGACGGTGTCGCCCATGTGGCGATCACCGCCGGCGCGCTCGTCGAGGCCGGTGCATCTGCTCGTAGGCTCGGCGATGTGCTCCTGCCGAAGCTGTTGCCTGTGCTGCACGCAGCTCGCCGCTACGCCGATTGGTGCCTGGGCCAGCTCCCGCCCCACGGCAATGGGCAGGACGAGGAAGACCTCGGGGAGACAATGGCCGACGCCGCGCTGAGAGTGGACGACCGACCCATCCCGCGTGATCTCTTCCGGGCTGGGATGACGGACGACCGGCCGGGCGCGACGAGCCTCTACTGGCTCGGCCAGTGGACGCGTCCTACCGTGGCGGCGCTGACCCGTGACCGGGTCCTGCTCCAGCGGGCGATCGCCGATCGGGAGCTCGTCGCCGCCGCCCGTGCTGTCGCCGACGCCGGCGCGTACTGGTTGGACGTTCTGCTCGGCGTGGAGCTCGACCAAACGTGGTTGGTCCTGTGCCCGCTGGAGGGCCGAGGTTTCCGGGTCGAGGTCGACGGCATCGCCGACAACTTCACCCTGCACGTCCTGCTGGCCGATGCTCTGGGCCGGTTCGACATCCCCACAGCGGACAACCCTCCCGAGCTCTTCGACTTCCTGCGCGGCATCGTGGACGACTGTCCACGCAACCACATCGTCGGATCGTTCAACCTGTACGACTTCCGTGCGGCCGCATCCGACGTAGCCGAGCCGAGTAAGGTCGCCCAGGAGTGTTGGGTGTGGGGCGAAGGGAATCCCCGCGACGTACCCCATTTCGAGGGAGTCCGCACCCTGGTGGTCGGCCCGCCCTGGGGCAAGCGCATTATCGGCTCGGACCGCACATTCTGGTCCCTGCCCGCTGACGTGAAGGTCGTCGACGAGCTCACACCGGAAGAGACGCAAATGATCCTCGCCCGAGCCGCCGCCAGTCACCCTTTTTGAGCACAGCCCCGAGGGCCTCGGAAAGGTATGGCTGGGACCCGCGCAACCGTCTATGCCGATGTTCTTCGGATTCGGCTCCGATCCCAGCGGCGAACTCGCCGTCGCAGCCGGTCCACTGCACGGCGACGAGGCCGGCCTCCACCCGGTTCACTTCCAGGCGGCGCAACTCGAGCAGGCGCGAATACCCTTGTGGGGCTTGGGACCTCTCTTCGAAGGCGACGCCTGCCGCCGTGCCGGAATCCGGCCCGGCGATGAGCCCGAACGCGCTAGGACCAGCGCGTCAGCGGCTCGGATATTGCGGCTGACCGTACGGAGGCGCCGGATGGCCGGGGGGTGGAGCGGTTGGATATCCGTAAGGCTGGGGAGGCTGGTGGCCGTACTGCGGGAACGAGGGCTGACCATATTGCGCTGCGGGCTGGTGGCCGTACATCGGAACTGATCGACGACGCGCCGCGATCCACCGGCCGGTCGGACTGATGGCGGCGAGGACAAGGGTCGCCAGTGTCAGCACGCCGGCGACTATCGGCTGCAGGCCGAAAAGCCCTACCATCGCGAGCCCGATAGCCAGGTTGATCAAACTCAGCGCGCTGCCGACGATCACCAGAACCCGGCCGATAGTCAATCGACACAGCAGCAGGACACTGCCCAGAATGAGCAGGAGCGCCACCAAACCGGCCACCACCACGGTGATCAGCGCAAGACCCGCCAGATTGTCGAAGATCCGCGACGTCCCCAACGTCACGAGACCGTATGTCTCCCAACCGCCACCCAGCAACGCAAGCAGTCCAGCCGCGATTCCGGTGCCACCACCCGCCGACGATTGGGGCGGCCCATAGCCGTGACCCGGCAGGTGGGGATGAGGGGGCGGATAGCCGCCCGGTGCGGCATTGGGCCCGCCGTTCTGGAAGCTCATATCGGTAGTCATTCCTCCTCGGTCGCGGCGGACCCAACCGTACCCATGGTTGGCTCGCCTTTTGCTGCGGCACTGGATAGATGCCCTGCCACCGGGCCGGCTACACCTGCCGCGGCCCGAATTCGGCTATCTGCCCGCCGGTGCGCCCGCGAGCCCGGGCGGCGGCCGAGCCGTCGCGAGTGCGGTCGGACCTCGCGGGCCGTCTCGCGCCGGGTGACGGTGTGTGACGCGGTTCAGATGGTGAGGCCGTAGCCCAGCTCCTCAGCGGCGACAGACCAGAACTGGTTCTCGCCGGCGACGGCAGCCGGGTCGATGCCGCGGAACGTGGCCAGGGTCTGTTCTCCGTGCACTTCCAAGGTCTCCTCATCGTCCTCGTCGATGTGGCGGGCTTGCTTGCGGGCCTCGGTGTAGGCGCGGGCGCACGCGGCGAAGCGCTCGATGGTGGTGTTGACCAGCTCGGTGCCGTCGTCGGTCACGATCAGGATTTCGCCGTCGTCGGCGACGACCAGGGTCTGTAGCCCGTCGTCGTCAGCGAGGACTGTGCAGGCGCGGCCATCGGCCGATCGGGTGCGGGGATACGGTGCGAGGCACCAGGTGCCGGCGAACGGAACCATGCTGCCGCGCCTGCCGTCGAGGCCGGCCAGTGCCGCGTCGATGTCGGAGTCGAGTGTCATGTCGGGTCGTCCAGAAGGGGTGTCGTGGCGTCGATCCGCGCGGGGTGCGCCGCAGGGACGCTACCGGAATTCACCAGACAGCCGATCTTGTATCTCTCCGCCCGGCGCTGCCACTGGCAGAGCCAAACGGCGCTGGTGTCCCGGATGCCGATTTCCGGTTGCCGAGCGGATCCGCCGGCGGATTGAGGAGCGGATCATTCAGCGGTTCCGGCCGCTGACCGAAACTGTCCCGCCTTCGGTGGGTGAAATACGTCGGTCGCGGCTACGGCGTCCGTCAGATCGCGGCGAGAGCCATTGCCGCGACCCACAACTCCAGCATGATCGCCTCCTCGTCCGGCCGGCCTTCGTCGGCCGGGCGGAAGGTCACCACCGGGTCCGTGTCCGGCTGGTCCCGGAACTGCAGGGCCTTCCACATGTTGCCCCGTGCGTCGGCGGTCCACACGGTCATTGCTTCGGCCGATCCGCCGTCGCGTTCGGCGAGTACTTCGTCGCGGTATCCGAAGCCCCACAACGTCGCTCGGGGGGCGCGAGAGAAGATCAGCGTCGACAGGTCGTGAATCGGTGGTTGGTCCGTCGGCAATATCGGTTGCGGCATGACGCCGACTCGATCCGGTCCCGCCAAGGTGAGGCCGAAGAACACGGGGGCGGAATCGACATACAGGTCGAGCAATCGCGCTGTCGTGATTCGTATCTGCTCGTCGGAGGGATACAGGATCGTTCTCGGCATTGGTCGGTGGCGCCTTTCAGCAGGTTTGGGCAGGTCCCGGCCCCTGGCCCGGCGCTCGTGACTGCCAGCGCACCCCGCACCGAGGAGACCGCTGCACTGCGGTGGGCGAATGGTCGGCTCCGTCAACCCTAGTGGCTGCGCACGCAACCTTCGGTGAAATCCAGTGACAGCCGCGTAAGGGTTCGGCTCCGACTACGGCGTCCGGGCCAGCACCTCGCGTCCGACATAGGCCAAGAGCCGCCGGTGCGCCGGTTCTTCCTCGGCGACAACGATTTCCGGACCGAAAATGCCCGGCGCTCGGAAGGAATCGATCCCGCCCATCGCCTGCATAGTGGCGAGCAATTCGCCGCAGAGCTCGTCGTCGGCGAGATCCGGCCGGTCGATGGCCACCGCGATGTCGACACCGTGGACGAGAACTTCGGTCAGATGCACCAGCGCCGCCGCAGGACCCGGCAGTTCTCCCAGCGAAATGCCCACCGTGCCGTCCAGTGCGTCCGGCCGGTGCCAGGCGGCGCGATCGACCTCCGCCGCCGCGGCGTAGGCGCCCTGCGGGTCACCGCCGAGCCAGTCGGAATCGTGTTCGGCGCTGGCATCCGTGCCGCTCAGCGCGGCCGCGAAGATATGCATGCCGCCCACGGTGTGATTGAGGACGGCCCGCACGTCCCAGTCCCGGCACGGCGTCGACGCGGCCAGGCCCGCCCGTTCCACGGCGGCGACGATCGCTCCGGTCGCATCGAGTGCACGGTCGATCTGTCCGATCACGTTGTCCATGATGTTCCTTCGGTCGAGCGGTTTGGCTGAATTGGTAACACAGGACACCGACCGACGCGCGGCATTGCGAAGACCATATTGCGCAAAATGGTTGCCAGCAGTGCGCATAGGAGCAACCACGACAATATTGATCACTACGACGACCTGCCGCGGGGCCGAGACCACTTTCCGGCCCGACCCCCGGCTGTCCACACCACCCGCCCACAGCCGCCACGGCTGGACTGTCGGCCCGCGGAAACTACGCGAGCACCGGGTAGTTGGCCCGGATGACGCCCTGCGGGTCCTGAGCGCTCTTGACCTCGCGCAGCCGGGTCAACGTCGCGGAATCGAAAGCGGCGGAGGCCTTTTCGTCGGGCGTGAGGAAGGTGAACGGCTTCCGTCCACTGATCTGGCCGCTCAGCGCGTCGACTATCGCCGTGCGCCGGGCCTTGACGGCCTCGGCGAGGTGCGGGAGCCCGAGACCCAGGCAGTAGAGCAGATACGGCTCGGCGACCGGGCCGCGCGCGCCACCGTCGGAACGGAGCTCGGCCAGCGCCCCGCCCAGGTGGCGGATCTGCAGATTGGCCAGCGGGGCGACCGGTTCGTCGATCAGGGTCTTGACCACGGCGTCGCCGAGATCGGTCAGCTGCTCGGCACGCGACAGCGAGGGGCTCGGATCGGTGGGTTCCGCGGTGATGGCGCCGATATCGGCGGGCTGAACCAGCTCATCCCGCCGCCCACGGTGTAACCCGTCACGCCGACCGCGGGGTTGCTGCCCGCGAGGCCGGTCAGTCCGTGCGCACCGGTGGCGGCCTGCACCCGGCCCCAGCTCGCGCCCGCACCGACCCGCGCCACCCGACGTGCGGGATCGATCTCGATGCTGTCCAACTGCCCCGTGCGCAGCAGAATCGCGTCCGCGACGCCACCCGCGGCACCGTGCCCGGTCGGTTGGGTGACTACCGGAACACCGGCGCCGCGCGCGTACTGGACGACGGCCGCGACGTCGTACGTGTCGCCGACGTGCACCACCGCGGCCACCGGCTGAACGACCGTCAGCGTCCACGGCCGCGCCGCGTTCTCGAAACCCTGATCACCGGGCAGCAGCACGCGGCCCGGCAGCGCGCCACGCAGTTCCTCGAATGTCATCGCTCTGTCCTGACTCTCGCGTTCGTATCGAAGGGAGACGCGAGCAACGAATCCAGGTATCCGGCCGTTCTACCGGCCGTGGTTCGTGCCGCGACTGCCTCATTGACGATCGAGAGCGCGGAAAGGTAACAGAGCGCAGCTCAGCAGGGTTTCAGCTCGACTCGGCGCGGCCATCGGGATCCGCGCCGGTGGACTCGGCGCGCTCCTCGGGATCCGTGCCTTTGGACTCCTCGGCGCGGCGCGTGATGCCGTGCTCGGTCCCCTCGTCGGCCTCCTGATCCGGTTCGGGGTGATCCGGCTCAAACGTCGCGGGCAGGCCCTTGATGTGCCGGTTCATCGACCTGATCAGCAGGAAGGTGCCCACGAGCAGGATCAGCACGATGACGAGCCCGAGCGGCGAGGCCTTGCCGAACTCCGGCCCGGTCGGGGTGCCCGGCGTCTGGGCGAGCAGGACCAACGTCACGACCGCTCGTCCTCGATGCCCGCGAACAGGTCGGTCTCCGGCAGCGCGGTGCTCACCCGGGTCTTGGCCAGCTCGAACTCCTCGGTCGGCCACAGCCGCTGCTGCATTTCCAGCGGAATGGCGAAGAACGCGCCGTTCGGGTCGATCTGCGTCGCGTGCGCGCGTAAGGCGTCGTCACGCTGCGGAAAGTACTTGGCGCACTCGATCTGCGTGGTGATCCGGGAGACCACGTCACCTCGCTCGGCGGTGTACTTGCGCATCCGGTCCAGCCACTCCTGCAGCGGGAACGGTTCGCCGAGACGCTCGTACTCCGCGGCGAACAGCTCCATCCGCCGCATGTTGAACCCGTGGTCGTAGTACAGCTTCAGCGGCGTCCACGGCTCCCCGGCGTCGGGGAAGCGCTCGGGGTCGCCCGCGGCCTGGAACGCGGCCATCGACACCTCGTGGCAGCGGATGTGGTCGGGATGCGGGTAACCGCCGGTCTCGTCGTAGGTGGTCATCACGTGCGGCTTGAACTCGCGCACCACGCGGACCAGCGCCTCGGTCGCCTCCTCCAGCGGAACCAGCGCGAAGCAGCCCTCGGGCAGCGGCGGCAGCGGATCGCCCTCCGGCAGGCCCGAGTCGACGAAACCGAGCCAGTGCTGGCGCACGCCGAGCGCACGGGCCGCCGCGTCCATCTCCTCGCGGCGGATCTCGTGGATCCGCTCCAGGACGCCGGGGGTGTCCATGGCCGGGTTCAGGATGCTTCCGCGCTCTCCGCCGGTCAGCGTGACGACGAGGACCTCATGTCCTTCGTCGGCGTAACGGGCGGTCGTCGCGGCGCCTTTGCTGGATTCGTCGTCTGGGTGGGCATGCACCGCCATGAGGCGAAGGCCACTCACGTCTCGTTCACCGTCGCTCTCGCTCGCGGGTGTCGGGGCTTCGTTACCTATAGTTCCATTCGACCCATCTTTGTTCCGACGTACCCCCCGGGAGCGCCTACCAATGAGCGAGCGAACAAGCAAGCACAGCCGGGCGCTCGCTCGTGACGGCGCCGAGCGCAGCGAGGAGGCGGCATGAGCGAGCCTGCGCCGGAGAACGGCGGCGGCGCGAAGGCCACGCCGAGCGGACCGCCCGCCGACCGATACGGGACGCGGCCCTCGGTGCAGCGGCGCTGGGTAGTGCCGGTGCTCGTCGCGCTCGTGGTGCTCGCCGGGGTCGGCGTCGCCTACCTCGGCTATCAGAAGTACGGCCCGGACGACATCGAGGCCGAGCAGCTCGGCTACACCGTGGTGGACGACTCGACGATGACCATCCGGCTGAAGGTCACCCGTGCCGATCCCGCGCGGCCGGTGGTGTGCTTCGTGCGCGCGATGGCGCGCGACGGGTCCGAACTGGGCCGCCGCGAGGTGCTCGTCGAGCCCTCGGGCAGCGGAACGGTGGAGCTGACCACCACCGTGCGCGCGTCCGCGCGGCCGGTGTCGGGCAGCATCTACGCGTGTAGTGATCAGGTGCCCAGTTATCTGCGAGCTGGCTGATTTCCGCGCGTTTGCCCCCGACGTGCCCAGGAAATCAACTCCGACCTGCACATTTGTGAATCATGCTAAAATGGCTGGATACACGGTTCCGGGGCTCGGAGCCGTGTTTGCTGCATTGGCGGCCAGCGCTGACGGTTCGGGCTTGCGAGCTTGCCCGCGACCAGGGCCTGTCGGGGTTCGATGAACTTCCCAGGATCGCTCTAGCCGTCGACTGGTGCGTGCCTGCTGTCGAGTGGGTATACGCCAGTGCTCAGGGAATCCCGGCCTGCCGGGAACAACTACTAGGGAGTGATCGAGATGACTGAGACGCAAGTGACCTGGCTGACCCCGGAGTCGCACGACAGGCTCAAGAGCGAACTCGACGCGCTCATCGCCAATCGTCCGGTCATCGCCGCCGAGATCAACGAACGCCGCGAAGAAGGCGACCTCAAGGAGAACGGCGGGTACCACGCCGCGCGCGAGGAGCAGGGTCAGCAGGAGGCGCGCATTCGCCAACTGCAGGAGCTGCTGAACAACGCCAAGGTCGGCGTTGCACCCACCAAATCCGGCGTCGCGCTTCCCGGGTCGGTCGTCAAGGTCTACTACGACGGCGACGAGACGGACACCGAAACGTTCCTGATCGCCACCCGCGAAGAGGGTCTGCGCGATTCCAAGCTGGAAACCTACTCCCCGAACTCCCCGCTCGGCGGCGCGCTCATCAACGCCAAGGTGGGCGAGACCAGGGAATACACGTTGCCCAACGGCAACACCATGAAGGTCACGCTGATCAGCGCCGAGCCCTACCACAGCTGATGCTCGCGGCCGCGGCGCGCTGCCCGGCCGATACCTCCGCGGACACGAGCGGCCGCGCCCGATCATCGGGTGCGGCCGCTTCGTCATGTCCGTGAATTTAGCTCAACGCCTGTTCGACGTCCGCGAGCAGGTCGCTGACATCCTCGATGCCGACCGACAGCCGCACCAGATCCGCGGGCACCTCCAGCTCGGAGCCCTCAGTGGACGCGTGCGTCATCGCGGCCGGATGCTCGATCAGCGACTCCACGCCGCCCAAGGACTCGGCCAGGGTGAACACCTCGGTCCGCGAGCAGAACTTGCGGGCTGCCTCGACGTCGCCGTGCAGGCGCACCGAGATCATTCCGCCGAATCGCCGCATCTGCTTGTCGGCGACGGCATGGCCCGGGTGCTCCGGCAGGCCGGGGTAGATCACCTGGGAGATCGCGGGGTGCCGGGACAGGAATTCCGCGAGGGTTTCGGCGTTGTCGCAGTGCCGATCCATCCGCAGCGCGAGGGTCTTGGTACCGCGCAGGGTGAGGAAGGCGTCGAACGGGCCGGGGACCGCGCCCGCGCCGTTCTGCAGGAAGGCGAAGGCCGCGTCGAGTTCCGGGTCGTTGGTGATCAGCGCGCCACCGATGACGTCGGAATGTCCACCGAGGTACTTGGTGGTCGAGTGCACCACGATGTCGGCGCCGAGCAGCAACGGCTGTTGCAGGTAGGGGGTAGCGAAGGTGTTGTCCACCACCAGTTTGGCGCCCGCGGCGTGCGCCACGTCGGCCAGCGCGGGGATATCGCCGATGCTCAGCAGCGGGTTGGTCGGGGTCTCGATCCACACAAGTTTGGTGTTCGGCCGGATCGCGGCGCGCATCTCGTCGACGTTGAACACGTGCGCGGGCGAGTGCTCGATGCCCCACTGGCTGAATACCTTGTCGATCAGCCGGAAGGTGCCGCCGTAGGCGTCGTCGGGGATCACGATGTGATCGCCGGGACGCAGCGTGGCACGCAGCGCACAGTCGGTCGCGGCCATGCCCGAGGCGAACGCCCGGCCGTAGCGGCCCGATTCCAGCGCGGCGAGGTTCGCCTCCAGCACCGAGCGCGTCGGGTTACCGGTGCGGGCGTACTCGAAACCGCCGCGCAACCCGCCCACGCCGTCCTGGGCGAACGTCGAACTCGCGTAGATGGGCACATTAACCGCGCCGGTCTGCGGATCGGGTTCGTACCCGGCGTGCACGGCACGTGTGGAGAATCCCAGCTGGCTCATGGGCTCAGCCTAATCGGGCGATTCCCGGGCAATTGTCCCGGTAGGTTCATCGGGTGAAATGTCGGGAACGCGAACCCGCCGGGACGCCGCGCATCCCGGGATCTCGCCGCTGGCCCGATCGAATTACGCGCCGATCAGTGCTTGCGCCGGAAATCTTGCGCCGCGCACGCCGCGTGAGATCGGTCTCACCGATACGCGTCCGTTTACGCTGAGTCCATGGTCACCGTCGAAGAACTGTTCGCCACCGATGCACTGCTGTCCGAGGAGGAGGGCGAGATCCGGGACGCCGTCGCGGCCTTCGCGGCGCAGCGACTGCGCCCGCACATCGCGGACTGGTTCGAGGCGGGCACCTTCCCGGCACGCGAGCTGGCGCCGGAATTGGGCAAGCTCGGACTGCTCGGCATGCATCTGGACGGCTACGGCTGTGCGGGCATGTCGGCTGTCACCTACGGCCTGGCCTGCCAGGAGCTGGAGGCGGTCGATTCCGGGGTGCGCAGCATGGTCTCGGTGCAGGGTTCGCTGGCGATGACCGCGATCCACAAGTTCGGTTCCGAGGAGCAGAAGCAGCAGTGGCTGCCGGAACTCGCCGCGGGCCGCGCGCTCGGCTGCTTCGGACTGACCGAACCCGATTTCGGCTCCAACCCGGGCGGCATGCGAACCAGGGCCAAGCGCGACGGCGCCGACTGGGTGCTGAACGGCTCCAAGATGTGGATCACCAACGGATCGGTGTCCGATGTCGCGGTGGTCTGGGCACAGACCGAGGACGAGGGCAAGCAGGTGATCCGCGGGTTCCTGGTCCCGGCGGACACGCCAGGGTTGACGGCGCGGGAGATGCACCGCAAGCTATCGCTGCGCGCCTCGATCACCGCGGAACTGGACTTCGACGACGTGCGCCTGCCTGCCGAGGCGGTGCTGCCGGGGTCGCGCGGACTGGCCTCGCCGCTCGCCTGCCTGAGCGAGGCGCGCTTCGGCATCATCTTCGGCGCGCTGGGCGCCGCTCGCGACTGCCTTGCGGCGACCATCGACTACGCCAGGACCCGCGAGGTGTTCGACAAGCCGCTGGCCGCCTACCAGCTCACCCAGGCCAAACTGGCCGACATGGCGCTGGAGTTCGGCAAAGGCCAGCTGCTCGCGTTGCACATCGGGCGGCTGAAAGACCGCGGCGCGGTCACGCCCGAGCAGGTGAGCGCGGGCAAGCTGAACAGCACGCGCGAGGCCATCGCGATCGCCCGCGAGTGCCGCACCATCCTCGGCGCCAACGGCATCACGCTCGACTACCCGGTCCTGCGCCACGCGAACAATCTGGAGTCGGTGCTCACCTACGAGGGCACCGCGGAGGTGCATCAGCTGGTACTCGGCCGTGCCTTGACGGACGCGAATGCGTTTCGCTGACAAAATCTTTCGCTATCGACGAGTTTGCCGAGGCGAACATCGGCCGATCATTCTGTCGCGATCTGAATCACGATTTGATAAATACTCGCCGATTGCTAGCATGTGATGATGTTTTTGCTCGGCCCCGCATTCTTCGAAGTGTCGGCGCGCAGGACTTTGCATCGCCTACACCAGACGCACGGTGCGCCCGCGTCGGCCGCGGCCGCGCGGCTGCCCGCGCTTTCCGCGGTACTGGACCAGCATGCCGCCGCCGTGCGCGACATTCTCCGGCACGGCGTTGCGGATTCGTCGGATGTTCCCCCCACCGTGCTGCTCGCGGGTTACGCGCGCGGATTGCTCGATCAGGTACGTGAGGCCCGTACGGCCGAGCGGGACAGCCACGGTCCGGCGGACGTACCCGAGAGGCAGGGCAAGGTGCCGCAGGACGTCCGCGAGTGGGCGGAGGCGGACTGGATCCATCTGCGCCTGGCCGGGGTGTGCCTGCACGGCATGCGCAACCCCGCCGAGCTGGCGCCCCCGCAACCGCAGTGAGCGAGCTGCCACAGCCGAGCGCGTCCGCCGTGTCTACGGCGGACGCGCTGTCCATGTAGCGGACCTACCGCGTATCACCTTCGTCGGGGTAGTCCCGGTACCCGCCGGACCGCGGTTGGCCCCCACCCGGGGTCGTCCCCCGACCAGGCTGCGGATAGCCGCCGCCCGGCGTCGCACCCTGACCGGGCTGCGGATAGGTCCCACCAGGGGTTGTCCCCTGACCAGGCTGCGGGTAGGTCCCACCAGGCGTCGCGCCCTGGCCCGGCTGCTGGACCGGGCCGCGCGTGCCCGGCTCTTGCCATTGCTGTCCCTGAGCGCCCTCGCGCGCCGGGCCGCCAACGGGTTGCTCTTCCCATTGCCCTTCGCCGGAGACGGGCTGCTGGCCGCGGGCCGCCTGCTGATCCACCAGCATCTGTTCGCGGGCAGCGTCCTCACGGCCGCGGCGGTAGGCCTCGGCATGCCCCCTGGCCGTGGGGATCTCGTGCTCGAGGTCGCTGATCCAGTTCTCCCAGCGCTGCTGCATCGGGCGGATCATACCGCCGCCGACGCCCACGACCAGGATGCCGCCGACGGTCGCCAGCACCGCGACGAGAATCGGCACGGTGACCGCTGTGGCGACGCCGATCTGGTTCAGCGCGGCCACGATGCCGATGGCCCAGATGAACACCGCCGCGATCCTGGCGAGCATCGGGCCGTAGGACAGGCCGCCGAGCGTGTTGCCGACCACATCGCGCACCGCGTGCGCGATCGCACCCGCGACCACCACGATGACGATCGCGACCGCCAGCCTCGGCAACCATGCGACGATCCCGCCGATGACGTTGCTGACCGGGTTCGGGCCGAAGACACCGAAGCCGATTTGCAGGGCGATCAGCAGAATCGCGTAGTACGCGAGCCTCGCCAGAATGTCAGAGGCGTCGTATTTACTCCGCGCCAGCATTTGCCGTACCCCGCCGCGCTCGACGGCCCGGTCGAACCCGACCCGCTCCAGCACTTTGTCGACGATCTTCTCTACCGCCTTCGCGACGAGCCAGCCGATGAGCAGGATGACGAGGAAGCCGGCCAGCTTGGGCACGAACGTGGCGATGGAAGCCCAAGCGTCGGAGAACCCCTGCTGAAAATCGATGGCCAGACTAGAGGTATGCATCTCCATCCCTTCGCTGTGCGATGGCGCCGCGGCTATTTGCCACGGCTGCGTCCAGCCCGGCTATACCCCTGAAAGAATCTCTGAATCTGATATTTGCGGACAGATTGCCACTTTTTTGTTTTCGATCTTGCCGGACTTCTCGATCACAGCTGATCGCACGCCCCACTGAATTCCCGGCTTCCGCGAGCCGAACTCGATTTCGCTCGCCGAGTGCCGAATTGACAGCATCGGGTCCTGCCCGGCAGACTCCCTGCCGATCCACTTCGCAAGCTGAATCGAGGCCCGAGCACACCTCGCGGCCGGTGCGAAGAATTGCCGCCCGAAGCCGGGCTCACAAAGGGGAAGCGCTCACGGCATGGTGGATCGCCACGGGTAGGGGATTGTTACGTTTGGTCATTTTGGTGCCATGTGGGTGTCACCGGCACGCCAAGGGCGGTGCTCAAGCTAGAGGGGGACCCCGGCATTTGGGCGATGCCTCCACCGCCAACTCCATCGGAGGTGCACGATGCACACGTTGACAATCGACCGTAGCGCACGATGGTCGGTTCCGAATGCACTGGGAGCCAGCCATGTTCGTGCGTAACCAGCACCTGCCGCGGCATCCGCGCGGCGGCATCCGGCCATTGCCGGATCAGCGCGAACTCGTCGCCGCCTTCGGCGGGCATTCGAGCGACTCGGACGACGAACATCCCCTGCTCACCTGGGCCGTGACACTGGCAACGCTGCACCGGCAGCGGCACACCGATCCCCTGGCCGCAGCCGGAATCGACTGCCGCCGGGCCGAACTGGTGGCCGCCATCGATGCGTGGGTGGTCGACCAGTTCCCCCGCAAGCGCTCGACCGACCATCTGCGCGCGGAATCTCTCGGTGCCACAGTCGATCGCATGGCCGCGGCGCACGTCCACGCCAGCCACCTGCTGCACACCGCCGAAAAGGTCTCCGACGCCCGGGTGCACGCCGCCTGGTACCGGCTGGCTCTGCTAGCCGACGAGTGGACCGACCTGATCACCGGCGGGGTGCGGGAAACGGTGCGCAGCAGACGACCGGCATAGGCTCGGCTCGACAGCCGGAAGTCGGCCTTGCCACCGCGTCGGCCGTCGGATCGTGAGAGCCCTGCGCCATACCTTGATGCGCAGGGCGTACTCGGTCGATGCGGCGGCCCGGCGTGCTCGGTTACTTCCCGATGTGGCCGGTGCTGAGGAAGCCGAGCAGGTCGTGGCGAGTGATGACGCCGACGGGTTTGCCGTCCTCGACGACCATGAGGGCGTCGGTGTCCGAGAGCGCCTTGGTCGCGGCGGAGATGGGCTCGCCCGAGCCGATCAGCGGGAACGAGGGGCTCATGTGCTGGGCCACCGAATCGGTCAGGTGTGCCCGGCCTTCGAAGACCGCCGACAGCAGGTCGCGCTCGGACACGCTGCCCGCCACCTCGCCTGCCATCACCGGCGGCTCGGCGCCGACCACGGGCATCTGGGACACGCCGTACTCGCGCAGGATCTCGATGGCGTCGCGCAGCGTCTCCGACGGATGGGTGTGCACCAGGTCGGGCAGCTCGCCGGACTTGCCGCGCAATACGTCACCCACGAGCGGTTCGGCTGTGCCATCCATCCGTTCGCGGAGGAAGCCGTAGGAGCTCATCCACTCGTCGTTGAAGATCTTCGACAGGTAACCGCGCCCGCTGTCGGGCAGCAGCACCACGACCAGCGCGTCCGGATCACGCCGCGCCACCTCGATGGCCGCGACCACCGCCATGCCGCAGGAACCGCCGACCAGCAGACCCTCCTCGCGGGCCAGCCTCCGGGTCATCTCGAAGGAGTCCGCGTCGGACACCGCGATGATCTCGTCCGGCACCGCGGGGTCGTAGGCGGACGGCCAGAAGTCCTCACCGACGCCCTCGACCAGGTATGGCCGCCCGGTGCCGCCGGAGTACACCGAGCCCTCCGGATCGGCGCCGATGATCTGCACCTTCCCGCCGGAGACCTCCTTGAGGTAGCGGCCGGTGCCGGTGATGGTGCCGCCCGTGCCGACGCCGGCCACGAAGTGGGTGACCTTGCCGTCGGTGTCGCGCCAGATCTCCGGACCGGTGGTCTCGTAGTGGCTGTCCGGCCCGCCGGGGTTGGAGTACTGGTCGGGCTTCCACGCGCCCTCGATCTCGCGGACCAGGCGGTCGGAGACGCTGTAGTAGCTGTTCGGGTGGTCCGGCGGCACGGCTGTCGGGCAGACCACGACCTCGGCGCCGTAGGCACGCAGCACGTTGCGCTTGTCCTCGCTGACCTTGTCCGGGCAGACGAACACGCACTTGTAGCCGCGCTGCTGCGCGACCAGCGCCAGGCCGACCCCGGTGTTGCCCGAGGTGGGCTCGACGATGGTGCCGCCGGGGCGCAGCTGCCCGGACTTCTCGGCGGCGTCGATCATCTTCACCGCGATCCGGTCCTTGGCGCTGCCGCCCGGATTGAGGTATTCGATCTTGGCCGCCACCAGGCCCGCGTTCGATCCGACAACCGAGTTCAACCGGACCAGCGGCGTGTTGCCGATGAGATCCACGACATGATCCGCGATGCGCATGGACCCCATCGTTGCAGACGCACTACCTGTGAGTTCGCGCACGCCGGGCGCAACGGTCCCGGCTACCGGCAAAACCGGCGCTCGCGCCTTTAGGATCGCTGCCATGAAGCAGCCGAACATCGCCCGCGCCGCAGCGATTTTGGCCGGATCGGCGATGGCTCTAGTGATCGGATCCGGCGCGCACGCGGACGCGGCGACCGTCGAATTCCCCGACGTGCCCACGCTGGCGCATGGTGGTCTGTGCTGGACCACCATCCGCACCTGGGCCGATACCAGCGCGGAATGGCCTGGCCGCGCCGTTCTCAACGTCCGCGCGCTCCCCGTGTCGGGCATCGGGCCAGGCCGCCATCCGTTTGCGCCGCTGTGCGAGGTTCGCACGACCGTCGCTTGGCGCAACGTCACCACCGGCGCCACCGGCCGCTACGACAACACGGTGGTCACCGGTATCTACGGCAGCATCCAGTACGCGCTGTTCCAGGACACCGGCCCGGGCTTGGTCGAGGTCACCATCTCCACCGACGCGGCGAGCGTCCCCGCGCGCGGCTCCTTCGTGGTGCCGGGCTGACCCAGGCGGATCCGGTCACGCTCCGGACCGGGGCCTCCTGACGGACCGGCGTTGGCGTGATGGGCTGCGGTATCGCCGACCGTTCCGTGACACTTGCCACAGCCGCGGCCAGGCATGTTCCAGGGCCATTGAGCCGTCAGGTGCCGGACCGTCCGGACGGCATGTGTGCCCGTGGGCCATCGATCAGGTCGGCGAGCACGGTTTCGATGATGGAGTGGCGGCGCTGGATGATGTCGACGTCGGGTGCGGGCTCGGTGGTGTCGACGTCCGCCTCGACGGCAGGTAGCGGGCGGTGATTGTGCACGCTGCACAACACCCGGCTGAAAATGTGGGCCGCAGGACCGTTTTCGGCCCGGTGCCGGCTCAGTAACCTCATCGATCACGCCAGGTGGAAAGTGATCGAGAACATGGCTGAGACGATTCAATACTTCATGTGGCAGCGGCCTGCCGACATAAGACTTTTCAAAAGGTGCACTGTCGCACAGGAACACGGCGTTTGCCGTACATGTCCATCAAGCTTCCTGTTATGGAGTGCACATGTTAATTAGCGAATCGGTAGCTCCTGCTTCGGCCGAAGATGTGGTGGCGGCCGCCTCGGCTCCTGAGCGGCTGATCAGGCTGCTGCGGGAAAGCGATAGCGCAACCCGGACGCTTGCGGCCTGGATCGGTGCGCCGGTGGTGCTGGATGTGGTGGACAGGCACGATGACCGGCTGTCGAGCGCCGAGTTCGCCGATCTCGATCTGTGGCGGCCCGAGCCGGTGCAACGACGGGCGATACGTTTGCTGGACATTCGTAATCACGTGCTTTCCGAGGCAACCGCGACCGTCGTTCTGGGCCGGTTGCCCTATTCCATTGCCCGCGCGCTCCGGGACGGAAACACTCCGCTCGGATTACTGCTGGCTCCATTGCACCCCAAGCGGCACACGCTCAGCGTGGTGCGCAGCCCGGAATCCGGCAACCAGCAGGGCAGCCCTCTGTTCGACATCACCGCTCGCCTGGATGTGGGCGGTCTCCCGGTCGCGTTGGTGCGCGAGCGATATCTGTGGGAGAGGCTGCTGTGACAAGCAGGATGGGCGTCGGCGTGCTGGTCGCCGGCGCTGCGATGGCGGGGTGACCACCGCGTACTCAGCGTGGGGTTGTGCACGGCTGCGCAACACTCGGCGGAAAATATGGCCCGCCGGACCATTTCCGAACCTCGACCCACTCAGTAACCTCATGGGCCACGCAAGCTGGAAAGTGATCGAGAACATTGGCTGAGACGGTTCAATATGTCGGGTGGTGGCGGGCCGGCGGCCGACAGATTTCTCAACAGCGCCCGAGGGGACAGGACGTGCGCGGTCGGCTGGTCGCCGAGTCGGCGCAGCAATATCCGAGGGCGGCACATCGCGGAAACCTCCCGCGGAAGGCTTACCGATGACGGTCTCCCCCCTCCCGCCCGCTCAGCGTCGGCCGTCCCGTGTACCGGCCATGGCCGATGGCGACGTGGTCGCCATCCTCGCGGATATCGCACGAACACTGAAGTCGCGCGAACTGGAGATCACTGCGGGCATGAGCGCCTTGATGGCCCGCGAAATCGAAAATCTCGGCGAAGATCCGCAGCTGGCCGAAACTCTCGAGGCCAGTGTGCACGGCAATGTCTCCACAGTCATCCTTGTTCTGGCCAACGATATACCCGTCGACCATCTGCAACCCCCCACCGCCGCCATCGAATACGCCCTGCGGCTGGCTCAGCGCGAGGTGCCATCCAATTCCCTGGTACGTGCGTACCATATGGGTCAGAACGAGATGCTGCGCATCTGCTACGACGAGATCGATCGACGCGCACTGTCCGCACCGCTGGCATTGGCCGTCATCAAACGGCTCACCGGGATCATCTACAGCTATATCGACTGGATCACACTCGCTGTCTTCGATGCCTACGAAGCCGAACGTAGCCGGTGGTCCAGTTTCCGTGGGAGCGTGCGGTCCTCCACTGTGCACGCGGTGCTCTCCACGGACACGCCGGACACCGCCTCCTTCGAGGCCGAGACCGGCTATCGATTGAGCCGAACGCACCTTGCGCTGATCCTGTGGCGCCCCGGTCCCGAACAGCCGAGCACACTGCATTTATTGGACACGCACGCGCGCGCAATCGCCCGTGGCTTGCATGCCGAAAGCCCTCCGATTGTCACAGCCATCGATCGGCACACCGCATGGGCCTGGCTGCCGTTCGGCTTGCGCGAACCGATCACCAAAACAACTGAGCTGTGCTCGATGGTGGATCTCACCGACGGTACGCGGCTAGCTGTCGGACTGCCCGGCGAGGGTCTCGGCGGATTCCGCCGCTCACATCAGCAGGCACGGGCCGCATATTTCGTTGCGACCGTGCCCGGCGCCCCGCCTCCTCCACCGGTCGTCGGCTTCGGGGACCCTGGGGTCGCCGCGATCTCCCTGCTGGCCAAGGATCTGGATTCCGCCAGAGCCTGGGTCCAGGAGGTACTGGGTGAACTCGCAGATGACACCGACCAAGCGGCGATCCTGCGCCACACACTCAGCACCTACTACGCAACCAGCGAAAGCCATGTGCACACCGCCCAGATCCTCACTCTGCACCGCAACACCGTCAAATACCGCGTCACCAAGGCCATCGAGGCCACGCGCAGCAGCACTGTCCCGCATGACGAACTCGACATCGCACTGGCACTGCAGATCTGCCGCCTTCTCGGTGCGAGGGTCCTGCGGCGCACCACCTGACTTCTCCGTCCCGGGTCGAGGGCCCGTTCCCCGTCCGGCCACGAAATGCCGGGTTCCAGCGAGCCCTTTCGTTATCGCCGGACCGCGAACGTCCCTCATTCGCAGCGACCGTGTGGGGACCCGCCCCACGGCCCGTCGACGCCACGCCGGCTCGGCTGGCCGCCGACGTCTACAAGCCTGCCGATCCCGGCGCGACCATCGATGGCCGAGCGTCGCTCCCGCGCACAGATCGTGTCTACCTGGGCGGGCACATCCGCACGCCGATCAAGCGGCCCGGTGGGCGCGCGGCGCACAGATGCCACGGCCGTGTTGGGGACTGAGCGGATCGTCCTGATTTCGTAAAATTCCTGTCGTGAGCGCACCTCGACTCCACTGGCGGACGGCGGCGATGACCGGTGCCGCAGCCCTGCTTGCCGGTTCGGGCGCGGGCACCGCGTGGTGGGTGACCTATCGCCTGCTCATGGCCCAAGCGGGCGCCGCGCGCGGCGTGATCGGCCGGGACACCTCGAAACCGCCGGAAGCGGACGGCATCTACACCGCGGGCTGCGCGGAACCCGAGCCGTGGCGTACCGGCAAGCAGGCCGACCTGCACCTGATGATCTTCGGCGACTCCACCGCGGCGGGCGTCGGCTGCCTGGTACCCGACGAGGTACCGGCCGTACGCCTGGCCCGCGGCCTTCGCCGACGCGACCGGGCAGCGAGTCCGCTCGAGCACCAAGGCGATCTCCGGCGCCACCTCCAAGGGGCTGGCCGGTCAGGTGGACGCGATGTTCGTCGCGGGTCCGCCGCCGGACGCCGCGGTCATCCTCATCGGCGCCAACGACGTCACCAAGAAACACTCGATCCGCGCCTCCGCGCGCAGGCTCGCCGCGGCGGTGGCCCGGCTGCGCCGCGCCGACGCCGTGGTGGTGGTCGGTACCTGCCCGAACCTGGGCACGGTGACCGCCATCCCACAACCGCTGCGGAGCGTGGTGCACAACTGGAGCGTCCGCTTGGCCAGAGCGCAGCAGGTGGCGACGACGTTCGCGGGCGGGCATCCGGTGCCGATGGGATATCTGCTCGCCCCGGAGTTCCGCGCCGCGCCGGAACTCCTGTTCGCCGCCGATGGATTCCACCCGTCGGCCGTGGGTTACGAACTCGCCGCCGCGCAGCTGCTTCCGGTGCTGATCGACGCACTGGACGGGACACCCGCTTCCGGTTCTCCGCGACGGGACGTAAATTCGATACGAATCCGCGAGTAAGTACAAAAAGGGTTCGCCACAACCGTCCGACTAAGGAGTCCTCATGCCTGAGGCCGTCATCGTTTCGACCGCACGCTCCCCGATCGGCCGTGCCCGCAAGGGTTCGCTGGTCGACCTGCGGCCCGACGATCTGACCACGCAGATTGTGCGGGCAGCGCTCGACAAGGTGCCTGCCCTCGACCCGGCCCAGATCGACGATCTGATCCTCGGCTGCGGTTCCCCTGGAGGTGAACAGGGCTTCAACATCGCCCGCATCGTCGCCGTGCAGCTCGGCTACGACTTCGTGCCCGGTACCACCGTGCACCGCTACTGCGCGTCGTCACTGCAGTCCACCCGGATGGCATTCCACGCGATCAAGGCGGGCGAGGGTGACGTGTTCATCTCCGCGGGCGTCGAAACCGTCTCCCGCTACGTGAGCGGTTCCGCCGACAGCTGGCCGAACACCCAGAACCCCCTGTTCACCGAGGCTCAGCAGCGCACCGCCAAGACCGCAGAGGGCGGCGCGGGCATCTGGCACGACCCGCGTGAGGACGGCCTGCTCCCCGACGCCTACATCGCGATGGGCCAGACCGCCGAGAACGTCGCCTCGTTCACCGGCATCACCCGCGAGGAGCAGGACCGCTGGGGTGTGCGCTCGCAGAACCGGGCCGAAGAGGCAATTAAGAACGGCTTCTTCGAGCGGGAGATCATCCCGGTGACGCTGCCGGACGGCACGGTGGTCAGCAAGGACGACGGCCCGCGCGCCGGCGTCACCTACGAGGCGGTCGCCGGGCTGAAGCCGGTGTTCCGCCCGGACGGCACCATCACCGCGGGCAACTGCTGCCCATTGAACGACGGCGCGGCGGCGCTGGTCATCATGAGCGACACCAAGGCCAAGGAGCTGGGGCTGACCCCGCTGGCGCGCATCGTGTCCACGGGCGTGTCCGGACTGTCACCGGAGATCATGGGCCTCGGCCCGATCGAGGCGTGCAAGCGTGCGCTGGCGCTGGCGGGCAAGACCATCGACGACATCGACCTGGTCGAGATCAACGAGGCGTTCGCGGTGCAGGTGCTCGGCTCGGCCAGGGAGCTGAAGATCGACGAGGACAAGCTGAACGTCTCCGGCGGCGCGATCGCGCTCGGCCACCCGTTCGGCATGACCGGCGCCCGGATCACCACCACGCTGATCAACAACCTGCAGACCTACGACAAGCAGTTCGGTCTGGAGACCATGTGCGTCGGCGGCGGCCAGGGCATGGCGATGGTCATCGAACGCCTGAGCTGAGACACGAAAAGGGCGGTCGCCGGATGATCCGGCGACCGCCCTTTCGCTGTGCGGCTAGTCGTTCTGGAAGTAGCTCAGCAGTCGCAGAATCTCGACGTAGAGCCAGACCAGGGTGACGGTGAGGCCGAAGGCCACGCCCCAGGCCGCCCGCTCCGGCGCCTGCGCGCGGATCAGCTGGTCCGCGGCGTCGAAGTCGAGCAGGAAGCTGAACGCGGCGATGGCGATGACCACCAGGCTGAAGACGATCGCCAGCGGGCCACCATCCCGCAGACCCAGGCCGCCGGAGATGAAGAAGCTGGCGATCAGGTTGCCCAGCATGAGCACCAGGACGCCGATCATGGCGCCGACGATCATCCTGGTGAACCGCGGCGTCACCCGGATGGCGCCGGTCTTGTAGACCACGAGCATGCCCGCGAACACACCGAACGTGCCGAGCACCGCCTGACCGATCAGCGCGCTACCGCCGGCCCCGCCGAACTCGATACTGGTGAACATGAACGACAGCGCACCGAGGAAAAGACCCTCGGCGACCGCGTAGGACAGCACCAGCACCGGGTTGTCCATCTTGTTCGCGAACGTCGCGATCAGCACCAGCACCAGGCCGACCAGGCCGCCGACGATCACGAACATCGGCGCGAGCGACGTGTTCGCGTTGGTGAGGCCGTAGGAGACGATCGCGGACAGGGCGAGCACCGCCAGGGTGATGCCCGTCTTGGTCACCACGTCGTCGATCGTCATCGCCCTGGTGGTGGGCGGGGCCTGTGGCGGGTAGGGCTGCTGGGGGTGCTGACCGTACTGGTTGCCGACCTGTCCCGCGGTGGTCACGCCGGAACCGAAGTTGGCGTATCCACCGCCCTCCTGCCTGGGCAGGTTCCTGAAAACCGGATTGCTCGTGGTACGCACGGCGTCCCTTTCTGGAGTCGTTGCCGCTGTTCATCGAGGTGGTTGCCTCGATATCCAACTGCTTTGTCCAACGTTTGTCCCCGGCCGCGAGTTCCCGGGGGAGCTCACTGAGCCAGACAATTCGGACTCTACCGCTGCCGCGGGTCGTGCAGACCACGCACGGACCGAGTCACCGTGAATTTCCGGTTGCGCCCGACCACCTCGGTCCGGCCGACCATGCGTTCGACCACGGCGCGATAGTTGAGGTGCGAGTTGTACACCGTCCACAGCTCACCGCCCGGGCGCAGCACCCGTCCGGTCTCGGCGAACATCTTGATCGCCGATCCGGTGTGCACCGCCGCGCCGACGTGGAACGGCGGATTGCACAACACCAGATCGGCGCTGTTGTCCGCGGCCGAGGACATCGCGTCGTCGCGCGCGACGCACACGCGGTCGGCGACGCCGTTCGCATCGGCGGTGGCTCGTGCCGAGGCGACCGCGGCGGCCGATTGATCGGTGGCGACCACCTTGATTCCCGGCCGCGCGGTGGCCAGCGCGACGGCCAAGATGCCAGTGCCGCAACCGAGGTCGATCGCGTCGCGGGCGTCCGGCTTCATCAATTTCAGATGTTCGAGCAGGAACCTGGTTCCGATGTCGAGGCGGGCGCCGGAGAAGGCGGCGCCGTGCGCGACCACCTCGAGACCCAATTCGTCGAGCCGTTCGTGCACCGGGAAGGGCGGGTCGCCCACCGGCTTCGCCCCCGCCACCAGAAGGGTGCGCGACTTCTGCCTGCCCCGGCTGGCGCGCACTTCGCGGAACGACTGGGCCAGAACGTCGTTCATCGACTTGGTCAGATACTTGTCCCGGCCGCCCGCGAACACCTCCACGTCCGGGTCGGCGTAACGCGCGATGGCGTCGGCTATTTCGGCCAGCCCGGCCAGCACTCGGGGCAGGCGGAGCAACACCACTCGGGCATCACTCAGCAATCCGGCGCCGAGCGGGTGCGCGGTGTAGCGATCCGACAGGCCGAGCGCGCGAGCGTTGTTCGCCAGCGCGAGTTCGCCGGTGAGCAGATCCTGGTGCACCCGGACGTCGCGCAGATCGTGACCGGCGATGGCGCCGAGGGTCAGCGCGCCGTAACTGTCGCCGATAACGGCTACCTTTCCGCTATCGATGGTCGCCAAAGCGTCCGCGGCGACGTCGAGGATCAGCCGATCGGCGGCATCCACGGCATAGAGGTTCAGCGCCTCCACGTCCGGATACCGCCGCAATCGGCTCAGTACGTCCTCGACATGTCCCACACCTCAAGTGTGCTAGATCGTTGCCGAACGGTCGCGACCACCCCGTCCAATCGACCGCCTCGTGGTTCGCGGTGACACGAGCGAGCCGAGTAATGCATCGCCGCAGAGGAATTCGGCGTGTTACCCGGCTTGACGGCGGCGAGCGGCGCGCGCCACGCGAACAGATCCCGTGCGCCGCCGAGAACGAGAAATAGCAATGGACCGGCAATTTCCCGCTCGACACCGCTGTCCTGCCGTGCCGTAACTCAATCGCGGCGACGTCCCTTTCACTTCCGCTGCACGGCGAATCATCCGCAACGAGCCCCGATTACGCCATCCGACGCGCGCCGCTGAGTAGCATCGGCCTCATGCGCAACTGGATGGTGCTGACGGTCGCGGTCGCGACAGTACTGCTCTCGGGCTGCGGCAATGGCGAGTCGACCCCGGAGCTACCGGTCCCCTCGCTCACCGGCGCGCCGGCCGCTTCCCGCACACCGGCCGGGCCTGCGCCCGCCGTGCCGCAGGACGCCTCGCCCAAGCGGGGCACCGCTTCCACTGACGCGGCGCTGACGGTCACCGACATCCGCCTAGGCCGCCAGCCCGGCGTCGACCGCGTGGTCTACGACCTCGGCGGTGTCGGCACGCCCGGCTGGCTCGTCCGGTATACCGACCGCGCCGTGCAGGACGGCAGCGGCAATCGCGTCGACGTGGCGGGCCGGTCGATTCTCGAGGTGCGGATTTTGGGCTCGGCCTACCCTTTCGACAGCGGGGTGACGCCGTACGCGGGCCCTGATCCCGCCGTCGACCCGGCGGTGCCCGGTGTCGCGGGTGTGTACCGGACGACAGTGTTCGAAGGCGCCACCCAGTCGTTCATCGGCGTGCAAGCCGACCGGCCCGCCTTCACCGTCACGGCCTTGTCCAATCCGACCAGGCTGGTCGTGGACATCGCCGGCCCGTAGTCCTATACCAGTACGCCCAAGGGGTATGCGGCCGCGACGAAATCCGCAGGCACTAGACTCGCGGTTGTGGTCCATAGCCGCATGCTCCGAGCGACCGGGTTCGCCCGGTTGCTCGGCGTGCTGGCCTTGCTCGCCGGAATCGTCGCCATGCACTCGGCCGTCTTCGCGGTCGCCGGCCATGCCGCCGGTGCGCATGGCAGGGACATGCCGGATATCGGCCACGCCCGGTCCGGCCACACCGAAGCTCGACCGCACCGAATCGACCCTGGCCAGGGCCAGATTCACACGAAACTCGCCGAGGCGCAGCCCAACACTGACGGCACACTGCCCGGCCCGTACCAGGCTCGACCGCACCACCGAATCGAACCTGGCGACGGACGGATTCGCTCCGAACCCGTCCGGACACAACCGAGCCTCAGCGGCACCCTTCCCCGCCACGCCCGGCACCGGGCGGGCGACGGAGCACAACCCGGCTACCGCGAATCCTTCCGAAACGCGGGCGGTATCGGCTCGGTAACAACGGTTGCAGGAGGTCTCGGACAACCCATCGCGGACGCCGCGAGCGCGACGCCGTGGGCCCATACCCTGCGGCCGGTCGCAGCGGTGTTCGCGGCGAGTGCCATACCCGGTCCGGATTGTGCCGGGGATGGGTGCGACCGCGCGCACAGCGGGATGCACGGCTGCGTGTTCATCCTTGTCGTGCTCACGGCACTGATCGCGTTGGTGCTGCTCTACCGCATGGCGGCCGATCGCCCCGGCCACGGTCTGGCGCTGCCTCGGCATTGGCGACCGCGGCGGGAACGGCCACCGCCGTGGACCGTGCTCACTTTGGCCGAACTGGCGATTCTGCGGATCTGACAGCTCCGCCGCGTCCCTGTCTCCTAACGACGGTCGCGGCGTTGCCCATTCCCTCATCAGACTTTCCATTTCGCAAGGAGCACACCTATGTTCGTCACCCGAATCCGCGTGACCACCGCCATCGCCGCGGTCGCCGTGCTGAGCCTCGCCGGATGCGGCGACGCCGACACCGGCCACACCACCGAGCACGGCACCTCGGTGAGCGCGACAGCGACCACGAGCGCACCGGCGCGCGCCGAGCACAACGACGCCGACGTGACGTTTCTGCGGATGATGTACCCGCATCACGCGCAGGCCGTCGAAATGGCCGAGTTGGTGCCGAGCCACACCGACAATCCGCAAGTGCGCGCGCTGGCCGCGTCCATCGAGCAGGCGCAGGCACCAGAGATGCAGCAGATCACCACTCTGCTGCAGAGCTTCGGCCAGCCCGCACCCAGCGTCGGCCAGGAACACCAAGGCCACGACATGCCGAGTACACCCATGCCCGGGACGCCGATGCCCGGCATGATGTCCGCCGAACAGATGGCGGCCCTGCGAGCGGCATCCGGCCCGGATTTCGACCGCCAGTGGCTGACCATGATGATCGAGCACCACACGGGCGCCATCGCCATGGCCGAGACCGAACTCGCCGACGGCACGAACCCGGACGCGCAAGCGCTCGCCCGCGCGATCATCACGGCCCAGCAGGCGGAGATCGACCAAATGCGCACCATGCTCGGCCAGAGCTGAACCAGCGCGCCGCGCCGATATCGGTTGACCATCGATATCGGCGCGGCCGCGCGACGCTCGTGCGCGGCAAGTACCGTCGGGCTGTCCGGCACTGTTGCATCTGTCCCAGCCGGACGTACGAGGGGAAAGCGGGACCGACCATGCGACGACTGGAACGTACGGGCCTGGTGGCCGCCGCGATGACCACCGCGGCGGGTGTGTTGATCATCGGTGCCTGCGCACAACAGGTTTCGGGCACCGCGGAGGTCAACGAGACGGACCTGGCCGCGTACGCCTCGGAAGTCACTTCTTCGGCGGCCGCGGCCTCGTCGTCGCGGGCCGCGGCCGTGGAACGCGCGACCGACTCGGCCTGCGACGCATTCCTCGCCGCTAACGGCAGTTCAGTGCGGGCGTTCAACGACTACATCGACGCCAGCAACAGCAAAGGCCGCAACGACCCCGACACGAACGGCAAAGCCGACCACGCCGTCGCGACCCTGCGCGACAACGCGCGCTCGGTAGGTCAGAAGGTCACCAGAGACGTGCCGTCCACGGTCGCCGACCCGCTACGCGCATACCGTGACGACACCACGGCCCTGGCCGACACGCTGGACCGTCGCGCGGACACCGACACACTGAACGCCGCGATCGACCGGTTCAACGCCACCAAGAACACGGCGCTGACGGCATGCCAAAGCCATGGCACCCGGTAGCGCGCTGGTCACGGTACAGTAGCCCCCGCACTGATGGCCGCCGGAGTTCTCACCGCCGACATCACCCTTGCCGCCGCGGATGTCGAGACGGTGCAGGCGTGTGTCGTCGGCGCCGTCGCCCAGAAGCCGGCCGACGAGAGAGCCCAGCGCCGAACGGGTCTCACCGAGGACGAATGGCGGCAAGCGGTCGCGCCTTATCCGGTAGTTCATCGCGAGCGGCCAGTACCCCGAATTCGGACGCCGCGTTCGCGACGCCGCAGACCAGGACGCGGACCAGCGCTTCGCTTTCGGGCTCGCTTGCGTGCTGGACGGCATCGCGGTGCACGCGGCCGGTTAGCGGCGCCGCGGGTTTGGTTTCGCCGATCTCGCAGGTCCTTTGGGCCTAGGCCATCGGCACAGCGCGGAACCGGCCGGGTTCGTCAACTCCGCACGGTGTTCCGATCCGCGTTCTGCCGAGCCTGTGCGTGTCCGCGCAGTCGTTCGAGCACGACCAGGATCACGCCGACCACCAGGAACACAGCGGCGATGACCGCTGCCGCGAGCGCGGCACGATCGAGACCCCACCCGGCGAGCAGCGCGGCGCCGATCGCGAGCAACGCCGCGACCAGCAACAACCCGTATCCCGGCCAATTCTTGGTGTCGGCCAGCGCCGCCCCCGGTTGCGGTGCAGGGTCGCGCGCGATGTCCGGAGCATCATCGAGCGGGGGAATCTCCCACGGCTCGTCATCCGCTGTCATTGCTGCTTCCTCATACCTACGGTCGGATACCTGTACGAAGAGGATGCCCGACGCCTCCGCGCCGAAACGTGGACGCGGAACTCAGTTGTAGGACTTGGTGACTCCGTCGAGCAGATGCTCCAGGGTGTCGTAGGTCGGTGTGGCGACCACGTCGATCAGGTCCGCGGCCACTGGAACATTGCGCTCGGCGGCGACCTTCGCGAACTGGGCGGCGCCATTGGTGCGGAAGCCGTGCTCGGCGGCCAGCCGCTGCAGCTCGGGATCGGTGGACAGCAGGCGACCCAGCCGGTCACCGGTCGCCCCGAACGGCACCAGCGTGTGCCGGGACAGCACCGTCGGAGACGGATACAGCAGCGTCATGTCGGGCTTGATCTGTCCGCGCACGGTGGCCTCGACGTACTGCGCCTCGTAGATCCAGACAATCGGCGTGGGGCCCACGCCGGTGGCGAGATAGTTGTTGAACGGTCCTTCGGTGGTGTTCTCGGTGTAGCCCTGGCCGACGAAAAGCCGTGCCAGCGCGGGTGAAACGGCCTGCTCGGCGGTCTGGCCCTGCACGACCGTGTTGCCGTTGGCGACGTAGCTCGCCGCGGCCACATACATCGCGGCCGAATTCGAGCTGCGGGGGTCGGTGGTCGAGATCAGGATGTTCTTGCGCACCGGGTAGGCGGTGTTGCCGGGCAGCTCGTCCCAGCGCGTGCCGTTGCGGACCAGATCGAGATAACGGCGCAAGTCGAGGGTTGACACCGGCCCCTGGCGCACCACACCCGTCCCGCCCAGCAGATCCGCGATCGGCTTGAACGTCGCGATCGCCATCGGCGAAGAGAACGGCGTGTATTTGACGGTTACGTTGCGCTGCCGCTGAATTCGCTCCGCGGCCTGTTCGCTGGACGGGAACGCGAAATCGTATTTCGCGAGGTCGATGGACGTGGCGATCTGCCGCGATCCAGCCGCCTCGACCTCGGCGCGGACGCCGTTGCGCGCCAGCGCTTCGATCACCTTCGGGTCCTGGAAGAACGCCATCTTCTCCGAACCGACGACGCCGCGCACCACGGTGGCCGCAGCAGCGGGGGCAGGTGCGGCGGCAGGCGGCTGCGAGACCGGCTGGCGCACAGCGAACACGACCGCCAGCACGACCACGACGACTGCCGCCGCGGCGGCGAGCGGCACGTAACGCTTGTTCGCCGACCACAATTGACGGAGATCCGGCAGCGTGAACGTGGTATTCGGCTCGGCCGCTTTTTCCACCGCCACGGTCGCGGCTTCGGCTTCCGCCTCAGCGGCCTTCTCCAACTCGCGTCGCACGCGCCGCTCGACCAGGATCGGAATGAACTGCCGCACCGGGCGACCTTCGAACTTGCGTCTCGCCGCACCGACGGTGCTCTCGATATGCTCCGCAGAGTATGTCTCGGTGTAGTTTTCGACCAGTCGCTCCGTCATCTGACGAATCGCCTGTTCCTCACGGACGGTAGCGATAACCACCACAATCTCCTCGGCGTCCCGACGCTAGCGCGGCAGCGTCTCGGGCTGCACCGCGCCGGCCAACCCTAGCCGCATCCGCAGGGCGCCGACATCCGGCCGAACTTCCCGCCAGTGAATGATTTGCACTGCGCCGGTGTACTTCTCACGCACCCGGTGAGGCGCTCCCGCCCAGCTCGAGCGCCAGGAAGCACCGGTGTGCAGGGGACCCGGCACCGCCCGAACAGGGTGTCCGGCCCCCTGAACCCGCCATGGAGAATTCAATACCACATCGCCAATCCGCCACCCCTCGTTGTACTCGTGTTTCCCACGCGCACCGGTGCGCTACTGCATAGCGAAGCGCAGCAGTGCCTGCTTGTCGCCCTGCTTGATCTTGCCCTTGCGGTTCAGCACCTCCAGCTGCCACGCATCGCCGGAACGGAACGCACGGGCCACCGCGTTGGCGTTGTCGTTGCCGAGCAGCGACGGCCAGATGTCGGCGACCTGCTGGCTGCTGCCACCGGTCGAGTCGTAGACCTTGAACGAAATGTTGTTCGCCTTCTCGAACGAACTGCCCTTCTTGAACGCCGCCGCGACGAAGATGATCGCGTCGATCGCGCCGGGCACATCCGCGAAGGTGACGTGCACCGTTTCGTCATCACCGGAAGCCGCACCGGTCTGCTCATCGCCGGTGTGCACAACCGAGCCGTTGCCCAACGGATCCAATGAGTCCAGTCCGGCGAAACGCACCGGCTCACTGCCCTGCATGAGAATCGCGATCAGGTCCAGGTCCACCCCGCGCTTGCGACGCGCCCAGCCGAGTGCACCGCCGCTGGTGCCGCTCGACGGATCCCAGCTCACCCCCACACTGAGCTTGGTGATACCCGCCAGATCCGCGGCGCCATCTTCTTTCTTGAGCGTAATCATGGCTGCCAGGTTACCGGCGATTCCATGCCGCCGAGCGGCGTAGCGGGCACGGGGTCACGCGCGCGAATCGCGCGAATACCGTGCTCTTCCGGTGATTTCCGTACCGTCCCTTTCGGCACATCACCCCGCCGCTGTAGCGCGCATTGGAAGTTGACGATATCGTCAGCGCGTTGGTGTCGAAAGGAGCTGTCCTCATGTCCCGTGTCGCCGTGGTCACCGGTGCTTCGTCCGGAATCGGAAAGGCTACGGCCGCCGCGCTGGCCGGGAGGGGCTATCAGGTGATCGGAACCAGCCGCAATCCCGACACTATCGGCGCGGACGCCCTGGTGGAGGGCGTCGAATATCGGGCGCTCGATCTGACCGACAAGGAATCGATCGAAGCATTCGCCGCTGGTCTCGACCAGGTCGACGTCCTGGTCAACAACGCGGGCGAAAGCCAGGCCGGGCCACTCGCCGAGCTACCCACCGACGCGGTCGAGCGACTGTTCCAGCTGAACGTCCTCGGCCCGGTCGCCCTGACCAAGGCGCTCCTGCCCGGCATGCGCGAACGCAAGTACGGCCGCGTGGTGATGGTCGGATCGATGCTCGCGAGCTTCCCGATGCCCTACCGCTCCTCCTACGTCGCCACCAAGGCAGCACTGCGCGGCTTCGCGGTCGCCGCCCGCTTCGAGGAATCTCCCTTCGGCGTCTGGATCACCGCCGTCGAACCCGGCCAGATCGACACCGGCCTGCGCGAGCGCCGCACGAAATACCTCACCGAAGGCTCCGCCCACACCGCCGACTTCACCACTTTCATGGCGAAACTCGACGAAAAGCAAGCGAAAGGCATTACGCCGGAAAAGGTCGCCACCGCCATCGTCAAGGCAATCGAAGCCGACCGCCCTCGCCCCCTCTACGCCGTAGGCAGCAACGCCCCCGTCTTGTTCACTGTTCGCCGCCTGCTCCCCCGCACGGTCATGGAACGCATCATCGCCCGAGCCCACGGGCTTTCCCGCTGAACGGAGCGATCACCCGCCGGAATCGACGCACCTGCGCACCCCTTCGTGAGTGGCACATGGCTGCGGCGAAAAGACCTCTCCGTGATGTGCCACTCGTGGGTGATCCGCACCTTCCGCTTGAAACGCCCGCGCTGCGAAACATCCGACGAGTCGGTCCAACGAACACTTGGCGCCGCCGAAATCAGCCACTGCTGGTCTACCGATCGTGGCTCGACACCTGCGTAACAGAGAGCTCAGTTTGTACGACGAGAAAACCGCGTACGCACATTGGATCACGTAGATCTTCGTTCCAGAAGCTTGTTCACAAAAGGGAAAACTTATGTCGGCTAAAGAAATTCAGGAGAACTTTTCCGGCCTCGCCGAGAGGGTCGATGCGGCTGGGGGTGCCCTGGCGACGGACATGGGTGAGCTGCGAGATCTACCGCACCTCTTCACCGGTTGGGCGAATCATCGATGCCGCCCACGGAGGAACCGAGCACTCGCACAAGGACCTCTTCAAGGCGATCAAAGAGGTGGCAGCAAAGGATGCCGCGGCAAATCAGACCGAAGAACTGGACTCGTTGCGTGCCACTGTCGAGCAGATCAAGGCGTTGGTCACGGCCATCTAGATGAATGGTGCCGAGAAGTGCGGTGCGCGGCGTGACCGCGCACCGTGGCGGTGGTTGTGTACGACGACCGCCGGAGCGTCCGCGAGTCACATACCCGCCGCTCCCTAGTGCCCCCAGTCGGACTCGAACCGACACTGGGCGGATTTTAAGTCCGCTGCCTCTGCCAATTGGGCTATAGGGGCGTCCGGGACAGCGTACCGAGTCGTACGGCTGTACCGGAATTCCGACAATTCGCCGGGGTGCGGGGCGTCTGCCGTGGCCGGACGGTGGGTGGTGCGGTGGTGCGACCAGGGGTGGCCGCAGGTGTTTCGGCCCGGGGGTGACAGGCGTCCCAGAGAACTAGATCGGCGGCGGAGGGCTGGTGTTAGCGTCTGCGACCGGACTGGGTGCGGAGAATTTCGGCCCTCGGCGTGTCGGCCCTCGGCGTGTCAGCGACGGGGCGGCAGCGGGATTCGGGCGAGGTCGGCGGCGATGTGGATCTCGCCGGTGAAGTACTTCGACGCTTCGGCCAAGTGCTCGTCCAGATCGCGGTAGCGCTGGGAGAAATGGGTGAGCACCAGGGTGCGGACACCGGCGTCGGCCGCGGCTCGGGCGGCCTGGCCCGCGGTGAGGTGGCCGTATTCGGTGGCCAGGTGTTCGTCGGCGTCCAGGAAGGTGGCCTCGATGACGAGCATGTCGACATCGGCGGCGAGTTCCTGGACGCCTGAACACAACCGGGTGTCCATGACGAAAGCGAAGCTCTGCCCGGGCCGCGGCTCGCTGATCTCGTCCAGAGTGATTGTCCGACCCGCCGACTCGACGCTGCCGCGCCGTTGGAGTTCGGAGATGACCGGACCGCGCAGCCCGAGGGCGTGCAGCCGATCGGGCAGGATGCGCCGGCCGGGCGGCTCGCTGAGCCGGTAGCCGAAGGTGTCGACCGGATGCGAGAGCCGGACCGCGGTCACCGTGAACGGCGCCTCGGGCAGATCCACGACGCCCGGTCCGACGATGGGACGCGGCCGCAGCTCGGCGCGGTGATAGTAGGACGTCGCGTTGACCAGCCGGTCGTAGTACACGGCACCCGACGCCGGAAACCACACGTCGACCGGATGCGGCACCCGATCGAGATTGATCCGCTGCACCACCCCGGCCAACCCGAGACTGTGGTCGCCGTGGAAATGGGTGATGGCGATCCGCGTCAGCCCCGTGACCGAGACACCGGCATACGTCATCTGCCGCTGTGTCCCCTCGCCCGGGTCGAACAGGATCGCCTCGTCATCCCACCGCAGGAGATACCCGTTGTGGTTCCGCTGTTTCGTCGGCACCTGGCTAGCGGTCCCGAGAACAACCAACTCACGCTGCGACACCGCGCCAGGCTATCCGCCGATCGCCGATAAGCCGAACGCGGCCGCTACGTCACCGGAGTCTTCCCGAGCAGGGAGTTACGCCGGGAGTAGCTGAAGTAGATGACGAAGCCGATCACCATCCACACCAGGAACCGCAACCACGTCTCCACCGAGAGGTTGAGCATCAGCCACAGGCAGGACAACATCGCGAGCACGGGAATCAGCGGAACCAGCGGGACGCGGAATCCGCGCGGCAGGTCGGGACGGGTGCGGCGCAGGATGAGCACACCTACCGAGACCAGCACGAACGCGAACAGCGTCCCGATGTTGACCATCTCCTCCAGCGTGCCGAAGTCCACGAACCCGGCCAGCAGCGCGCAGGCCACACCGACGAGCACGGTGACGCGGACCGGCGTGCCGTGCTTACCGGTGTGCGCGAGTTTGCGCGGCACCAGGCCGTCGCGCGCCATCGCGAACAGCACCCGGGTCTGGCCGAGGTACATGACCATGACCACCGTGGTGAGCCCGGCGAGCGCGCCGATCGAGATGATGTTCTTCGCCCAGGTCGCGCCATGGATCGCGAAGGCCGTCGCCAACGTGGCGTCGGTACCGGACAGCTCGGTGTAGGACACCATGCCGGTGAGCACGATCGACACCGCCACATACAGGACGGTGACGATGAGCAGCGACCCGAGAATGCCGCGCGGCACCGCGCGCTGGGGATTCCTGGTCTCCTCGGCCGTCGTGGCGACGACGTCGAAGCCGATGAACGCGAAGAACACCAGGCTGGCCGCCGCGAGCAGGCCGTACCAGCCGAAGTTGCTGTGCCCGGCGCCGGTCAGATAGGAGAACAGCGATTGCCGCAGACCTTCGCCTCGCTCACCGGGCTGGGACGGCGGGATGTACGGCGAGAGATTCGAGGACTTGAAGTAGGTGATGCCGACGATCAGCACGAGCGCGATCACGCCCAGCTTGATGGCCACCGCCAGCGCCGACACCCGGGAGGACAACTTGGTGCCGGTCGCGAGCAGCACTCCCAGCACCGCGATCAGCAGCACCGCGCCCCAGTCGAAACTCACCGAGCCGAAGTGCGCGATCGGCGAGGTGGTGCCGAGCACCTCGCCGAGGTACTGCGACCAGCCTTTGGCCACCACCGCCACGGCGAGCGCGAACTCCAGGATCAGGTCCCAGCCGATGATCCAGGCGACGAGTTCCCCGAAGGTGGCGTAGGAGTAGGTGTACGCGCTGCCCGCCACGGGAACGGTCGAGGCGAACTCGGCGTAGCACAGCGCGGTCAACCCGCAGGCGATCGCGGCGAAGACGAAGGCGAGCGAGACGGAGGGACCCGCGACATTGCCCGCGGTGCGGGCGGTGAGCGTGAAGATGCCCGCGCCGACCACCACGGCCACGCCGAAGATGGTGAGGTCCCAGGCGGTGAGGTCCTTGCGGAGTTTCGAGTCGGGCTCGTCGGTGTCGCGAATCGACTGCTCGACGGACTTGGTGCGGAATAGGCCGCCCCATCGGGACGAGACATCACCCGTCTCGGCTTGTGGCCTGGGGTTCGTCACTGGTTCTCCTTCATCAGCGCTGATGTGCATCTGTTCTGTACCCCGGCGGCGCATCAATGCACGCCCGCCATGAACTTGCTGATCCACGGTGCGACGGCGGCGACGATCAGTCCCGCGCACACCACGACCGTCCCGGTGATACCGAAGTAGGCGAATTCGTGGCCCGGGTCATAGAACCGAGCCAAGGTACCCGACATCGAGGTGCCGATGCCAATGGAGAAAAAGTACAGTGCCATCATCTGCGCCCGGAAAGCTTCCGGTGCCAACTGGGTGGTGACCGCAAGTCCCACCGGTGACAGCAACAGTTCGGAGATCGCGAACACGGCCATGATCGCCAGCACGAGCAGGGCGGGCACGGCGCGCCCGGTGGTGCCGGACATGGGCACGAACAACCAGAACGCGGCGCCCATGCCGATCACGCCGAGCGCGAATTTCCGCGGCGTGCTCGGGGCGCGCTGTCCCAGCTTGGTCCACAGGAGCACGAACACCGGCGAGAGCAGGATGACCCAGACCGGCTGGACCGAGCCGATCCAGCTGGACGGCGCGGTCCAGCCGAAGATATTCCAGTTCATCCGTTCGTCGGAGTAGACCGCCAGCACCGTGAAGATCTGCTTGAACAGCGAAAAGAAGACGGCGTTGGCGATGAACAACGGAAGGAACGCGCGCACCCGGCTGCGCTCGAATGGGGTGACTTTGGCGCTGGTGAGCAGCACGGCGAAGTACGCGACCGACGCGACGACGATGACGCCGGTCGTCACCGCGGGCAGGTTGTCCAGTGTGACCAGGCCGGTCACCCACACCACCACGACCAGCAGCACGCCACCGGTAAGCGCGGCGACCAGCGGCCGGACAGCGGTGCGCGGGAGCGGATTCGGTACGTCGCGGCCGTGCGTGCCGAGATTGCGGCGGAACACCATGTACTGGGCGAGACCGAATGCCATGCCGATCGCCGCCGCTCCGAAGCCGTAATGGAAGCCGAGGTGGGTCTGCAGCAGGCCGGTGAGCAGCGGGCCGCTGAACGCGCCGAGATTGATGCCCAGGTAGAACAGCGTGAAACCGCCCGCTGCGCGCGCGTCGCCCTTCGGATAGAGCGTGCCGAGCAGCGAAGAGGCGTTGGCCTTCAGCCCACCGCTGCCGAGCGCGACCAGCATCAGGCCGACCCCCACGCCGGACAGTCCCGGCAGCACGGCCAGCGCGATGTGCCCGGCCATGACCACGACGCCGCCGTAGAACAGGGTTCGCTCCATGCCGAGTAGCCGGTCGGCGATCCACCCGCCGAGCACGGTGGACAGGTAGACCAAGCCGCCGTAGGCGCCGACGATGCCGACGGCGGTGTCCTTGGCCAGTCCCAGGCCGCCGTCGGTGGCCGAGTAGTACAGGTAGTACCCCAGGATGGTGACCATCCCGTAGAACGAGAAACGCTCCCAGAGTTCGACGCCGAACAGGTTGGCCAGCCCGATCGGGTGGCCGAACAAGGTCCGTGTCGCTGATTCGTGCGATGTTGCCGCTTCAACCATCTTCCGACGATCACATGTGGGCGAGCGATCCGGAGAGATTCGTTTGTTCTGTTCAGGAACAAATGTGGTTCGGCGCCCGGAGGTGGTTTGTTTTCCACGCGGTCGGGCACCCGGCTAGCAGCAGGCTAACCAGCGTGATCGACCCCGACCCGCACCCAGAAAGCATCGTGCTGATGGTTCACGTGGAAATGACCGTGCCGACGACACCCGAGCAGATCTTCGACGTCCTGGCCGACGGGTGGCTGTTCTCGGCCTGGGTGGTCGGCGCGACGCACATTCGTGACGTCGACGACGACTGGCCCGCGGTCGGCTCCCGGCTGCATTACAGCGCCGGCGTGTGGCCACTCACCGTGGACGACACCACCGAGGTGGTCGCGTCGGCCCCGCCGCGGATGCTCGAGCTGGAGGCCAAGCTCCGGCCGCTCGGCTCGGCCTGGATTCGCCTGGAACTCGTCGCGACGCCGACGGGCGAAACCGAGGTCCGCATGTACGAGCACTCGAAACATGGGCTCGGCGCCCTGATACCCACCGTCGTCCAGGAACTGCTTCTGGTACCGCGCAACAAGGAATCGCTGTCCAGGCTCGCCGATATCGCCGTCGGCAAGGCACGCCGCGCGGCAACTCGTGCCGAAGTAGGTTCCGGACAGGGACTCCCGGTTACCTGACGGCGTCCGCGGGGCGGGTCAGGCGATGGACAGGGCGATGCCGTCGAGAATGTCGTGCTCGCTGACGACCAGCTCGGAAATGCCCGCGCGGCGCGACAGTTCTTCCGCCAGCACCTCGGTGATGACCGCGCCGCCGCCGATCACGTCGACCCGGCCCGGGTGCATCGGGCCCAGCGCGGCGCGCTGGTCATGGTCCATGGCGATCAGCCTGCCGCAGACGTTGTGTACCTGTTCCAGGCTGAGCCGGGTGAGGTGCACCTTCTCCGAGTCGTATTCCGGAAGGTCGAGCGCTACCGCGGCGATGGTGGTCATCGTTCCGGCCACACCGACCCAGGTGTGCGCCCCTTCCACGGGGACGTGGGTGAACGCCTCCCTGAGCCGTTCGGTGGCGAAGGCGCGGGCGGCCGCGATCTGTTCGGCGGTCGGCGGATTGCCCGCAAGGCAGCGCTCGGTGATCCGGACGCAACCGATATCGGCGGAGAACGCGGCCCGCACGCCCGAGCTGTCCCCGAATACCAGCTCGGTCGATCCGCCACCGAGGTCAACGACCACGAAAGGCCCTGCCGCACTGGACAATTCGCCGATCGCACCGGCGAATGACAGACGCGCCTCCTCGTCGCCGGTGATCACCTCGGCTTCGGCGCCCGACACCACGGTGGCGAGTTCGGCGCGCGCCATGGCGAAGAAATCCTCCCGGTTGGCGGCGTCCCTGGTTGCGGAGGTGGCCACCATGCGGACCCGGCCGACCCCCGCTTCGCGCATCAGGGCCACATAGTCGGCCAGCGCGGCGCGGGTGCGGTCGATTGCCTCCGGGGCGAGTGAACCGGTCGCGTCGACGCCCTGGCCGAGCCGGACGATACGCATCTCCCGGTGCACGTCGGCCAGGTGTCCGTCGCCGAGCACGTCGGCGATCAGCAGGCGGATGGAGTTCGTGCCGCAGTCCACGGCGGCTACCCGGTCACTCATTGCTGCCTCCAGTCTTTCCCGGGCCGGTCGGCTGATACCTCGGCCAGTCGGCCGGAATCGCGGTGCCGCGCAGGCCGTGCTCGGCGGCCAGCGCCACCGCCTCGTCGCCGAGCGGGTTCACTCCCGGCCCCTTGGCCAGCGCGTGCGCGATCAGCACGTGCAGGCACTTGACCCGCTCGGGCATGCCGCCACCGGTGAAATCGGTACCGAGGGATTCGATCTCGTCGCGCTCGGCCAAATAGCTCTCATGGGCCGCGCGGTAGGCGGCGGCCAGTTCCGGGTCGGCGCCGAGCCGTTCGGTCATCTCACGCATCACGCCCGCGGATTCCTGCCGGCTCGCCTCGGCCGTGAGCCGCGGATCGGTCAGGTAGTAGAGGGTCGGGAAGGGGGTGCCGTCCGGCAGCCGCGGCGTGGTCTTCACAACGGCCGGGATCCCGTCCGGGGTGCGGTAGGCGATGGCGAGCACGCCGCGCGGCGCGCGGCCCAGCTGCTCGGCGATGATCGCGAGATCCTGGTCGGTGGGTGCGGTCACCTAGGTCCTTCCGGTGCTTGCGGTGGCGGGGCCGCCGACGTCGGCTGCGGCTCGGAGATGCTGCGCCACAATTCGGTGTACCACGGGTCCGGTTCTCTGGCTTTGGTGGGCGCCGGCGGCGGTGCGGGCGCCTCGATGCCGGGGATCTGCACGATATAGGGTGTCTCCCCGGGCATCACCAGACGCAGCCGATCCCGCGCCTCGGTCCGGATGTAAGCCGGATCTTGTTGCTGCGCACGGCGATCGCGCAACCGGGCCAGATCCGCCTCCAGCTCCGCACGCTGATTCGCCAGCTGCGCCGCCTCGGCGCGCTGGGTGAAATACGTGCGCATCGGCACGGCGAGGGTGAGCGCGAGCCCGCACACCACCATCGCGAGGATCACCGCTTTGCCGGTGGACAGCCCGAGAATGGTGTGGTCGTGCTGGTCGCCGCGGGAATTCGGTTCGCGCTTGCGCGGCCCCGGCTTCTTCTCCGCGGAATCCGACCGTCTGCGACCACGCTTGGCCGCGGCATCGGCCGGGCGTGATCCGGCGGCACGCGACGTGCGGCGGTCCCCTCGTCCGGCCGGACTGGTCCCACGCGCACGTCGCTCCGTCATGTCATGCCTTGGAAATTTCAGCCTTCGAACACGAACCGCGGGAACGCGACGTCCCCGGCGTAGCGCGCCGAGTCACCGAGCGCGTCCTCGATGCGCAGCAGCTGGTTGTACTTGGCGACGCGCTCGCTGCGCGCGGGGGCACCGGTCTTGATCTGGCCGCTGCCGACCGCCACGGCCAGGTCGGCGATGGTGGTGTCCTCGGTCTCGCCGGACCGGTGCGACATCATCGTCTTGTATCCGTTGCGGTGCGCCAGCTCGACCGCGTCCAACGTCTCGGTAAGCGTGCCGATCTGGTTCACCTTCACCAGCAGCGCGTTGGCGGCGCCCTTGGCGATGCCCTCTTCCAGGCGCTCCGGATTGGTGACGAACAGGTCGTCGCCGACGAGCTGGATCTTGTCGCCGATCAGGTCGGTCAGCGCCACCCAGCCGTCCCAGTCGTCCTCCGACAGCGGGTCCTCGATGGACACCAGCGGGTAACCGGTCAGCAGTTCGGCGTAGAACTGCGCCATCTCCTCGGCCGACCGCACGACGCCCTCGAACTTGTAGCCGCTGCCCGAGGTGTAGAACTCGGTCGCCGCGACGTCCAGCGCGAGCGCCACATCGCTGCCCAGCTGCAGACCGGTCTTGCCGATGGCCTCGCTGATCAGGTCCAGCGCCGCCTTGGTGCCGGCCACGTCGGGCGCGAAACCGCCCTCGTCACCGAGGCCGGTGGCCAGGCCTTTGGACTTCAGCACCGACTTGAGCGCGTGGTAGACCTCCGCGCCCCAGCGCAGCGACTCCTTGAAGGTCGGCGCGCCGATCGGGGCGACCATGAACTCCTGGACGTCCACGCCCGTGTCGGCGTGCGCACCGCCGTTGAGGATGTTCATCATCGGGACGGGCAGCACGTGCGCGTTCGGGCCACCGAGGTAGCGGAACAGCTCGAGACCGGAGGACTCGGCGGCCGCGCGCGCCACCGCCAGCGAAACGCCGAGCAGGGCGTTGGCGCCGAGGCGGGACTTGTCCTGGGTGCCGTCCAAGTCCAGCAGCACCTGGTCGACGGTGCGCTGCTCGACGGCGTCCAAGCCGATGACAGCGGGCGCGATCTCGTCGAGCACACCCTCGACGGCCTTGCGCACCCCCTTGCCGCCGTAGCGCTCGCCGCCGTCACGCAGCTCGACGGCTTCGTGCTCGCCGGTGGACGCGCCGGAAGGCACGGCGGCCCGGGTCAGGGTGCCGTCGTCGAGAGCGATCTCGACCTCGACGGTGGGGTTACCGCGCGAATCCAGGATCTCGCGAGCTCCGACCTGTTCGATGATGGCCACGAAAACGACACTCCTTCGGCTGCTGACACGGTAGGTCTTACGGGTTGGCCGTGCGCTGCGAGCCTATCGTCCCCGCGGCTCGGCGGGTAACCGGCACTCCGGGGAGCAACCCATCACACGCGGCGCCCGACGCTGTAGCTGGCGGCCCGGTCGCGCACCGTGAGCAGGTAGCCGCGCGACTGGTTGTAGGTGAGCAACGCCCGCTGCCAGCCGTGCTCGGAGGTGAGATCGCCGCCGCTGGCGCACAGGTAGCGCGCTGCCGTGAGGGCGGCGTCGTCGATGCTCTGTGGGTCGGCGACGTTGTCGCCATTGGCGTCGACGCCCCAGCGCTTCCAGGTTTCCGGAATGAACTGCAGCGGGCCGATGGCACGGTCGTGGACGGGGTCGCCGTCGAGGGCGCCACCGTCGGTGTCCTTGATCAGGGCCACGCCGGGCGAGCCGTCCAGCGCGATGCCGACGATGGGCGGGCGGACCGCGCCGTCGTCGCCGACCGCCGACCCGCGGTGGGTGCCGTGCTTGCTCTCCACGCTGGCGATGCCCGCGAGCGTCGTCCACGCGACGCCGCAGCCGGGGCGGGCCCTGGTCATCACGGCCGCCGCGTAGCCGTAGGCCTCCAGCGCGATCGACGGGATGCCGAGCCGATCCGATTGCTCGTCGGCCCAGCCGCGCAACTGGACAGCGGTGCGGCCGGGGGCGTCCAGATCGATGACGGGCACCGGGGTGCCGGGGCCGGGCGGAATGCCCTCTGGGATCGGTGTGCGGTCGACCCCGCAACCGGCGAGTCCGAGCAACACCACGGCGGCGGCCAAGGCGCCGGTCTTCTTCACCACCTCTCCCATGATCCAGATGGGGATGGGTGCTCGCGGATAACAAGTGCTCGAGGCCACTTCGCGCGTGTCCGGCACATACCCGGATGGAGTGTGCCGCAATCGCACATCGCTCCGTCAACGTCCGGGCCGCTCGGCGGGGCCCCCGCGTGCCGGGAACGAACCGCCGCGCCTCGCGCCTCGGCGGTCGAGTGATCGTCCACGCGGCGTCGCGCCACGGCCAGCGGCGGGCACGTCTTCGGTTCACTACGCCGGGCCGATCCCCTGAGCTCAGACGAGCAGCTCACTGGTCGCCGTGTGCGTCGGCGCGGCGAGAATCGTTCTGGTGTGGCCGGATTCGACGATGCGCCCGTGATCGATGACCAGCAACCGCGGGCAGTATTCGGCGACCAGCGACATGTCGTGGGTGATGATCAGCAGGGCGGTGTCGCGCTCGGCGCGAATGCGGTCCAGGAGGGCCATGATCGAGGCGGCGGTGGCGTGGTCGAGCGCGGAGGTGATCTCGTCGCACAGCAGCACGGCGGGTTCGGCGGCGAGGGCTCTGGCCAGCGCGACGCGTTGGCGTTGGCCACCGGACAGCTCGTGCGGATAGCGGGCGGCCGAGTCGGCGGGCAACTCGACCGACGCGAGGAGGTCGGCGACGCGTCGCGGGATGTCCCGTCTCGGGACCCGCCCGATACGGCGCAGTGGACGACCGAGCGTTTGCGCGACGGTGCGCCGCGGGTTGAGCGCCGATCTGGGATTCTGGGTGACCAGCTGAATACCGCCCGCGCCGTAGCGGGTTCGCCTACCCGCCCCTACCGTGATCGGCTTCCCGCGCAGTTCGAGCGAACCGGTCGCGCACGGATGCAACCCCGCGATGACACGCGCCAGGGTAGTCTTGCCCGCGCCGGAAGCGCCGACCACCGCGAGCGCCGCACCCGCACCCAGCACGAGATCGATACCCGCGAGTACTTGCTGACCGCCGACAGATACGCAGATTCCCTGTGCACGCAAAACCAGCTGGTCCACTGGTCGGTCATCCGGCGCGGAATCGGGTGGTGCCACGCCGGTCACGTGGCCGAACGGAGCGCGGTCGCCATCGAGCACCGACACCGCCCGAGACTGATCATCGGTTCGGCCACCACCATTCGGATCAGCGGTGATCGGTACCGCGGGAGTGGCGCTCGACGCTCGGTGCGCGGTCCCGGCGACCGTGCCGGAAGTCCTTGTCGGCGCGGTTTTTCCGTTCCGTGGCGCCTCGGCCGGTTGTCCTGGCGCGGATGCCGGATGGATGGCGCCGAGTTCGACGACGTCGTCGGCGATCGAGTGCACGAGGGCGGTGTCGTGGCCGGAGAGCAGGATCGCCGCGGACCGTTCGCGGGCGAGTTCGGCGAGCCGAGCGGCGATATCGGTGCGTAACGCGCCGTGCAGTCCGGCGAGCGGTTCGTCGAGCACCAGCACACCGGTGCGGCGGATCAGCGCTCGGGCGAGGGCGACGCGGCGTTGCTGGCCGCCGGAGAGTTCGCCGGGGCGGCGGTGCAGGTAGTCCGGCGACAGGCCGACCAGCGCCAGCGTGTCGGTCAGCGCGGCCTTGGACGCGCCCGGCGCCACCTCGCGCAGCAGTGCACGGACGCGCATCAACGGATTCAGCGCCGAACCCGGGTCCTGCCCGACGTAGGCGATGTGCTGGCGCCGAAATTGCCGCAGCGCATCCTGGTTCAGCGCGAGCACGTCATGTCCGGCGACGGACGCCGAGCCGGTGGTCTGTGCGGCGCCGGACGGCAGATGCCCGAGCAGCGCACGCATCACCGTGGTCTTGCCTGATCCGGACGGACCGGTCAGCGCGGTGACCGTGCCCGTCGGTATCCGGAAGGTCGTGGGACCGGCCAATTCCTGCCCGTTCGAGCCGAGGACGGTCAAGCTGTCGACCAGCACGAGCTCACCCATCGCCGTACCTCCGCCTTGGTTCGCGCGCTTCTCCGGCACTCCCGGATTCCGTCGTGACGGCACTCATTCCCGCTCCCCTTGTCCGAATGCCGAGACGGCGAGGTTCACGCTGACCGCGACGATCGCGATCGCCAGGCTCGGCGCCAGCACCGCCAAGGGATTGAGCAGCATGCCGGACGCGTTCTCGCGCACCATGACCGCCCAGTTGCTCGCGCCGAGCGTGGTGGGCAGATGCAGGAACGATGCGGTGCTGACCAGATAGATCCCCACCACGAAACGCAGACCTAGCTGTGTCGTCAGTACTCGTCGCAAATTGGGGATCACTTCCCGGAAGACCAGATACGGCAACGACTCACCCGCGGCCTGCGCGCTTTCCACGTATCCGGACGCGGCGACACCGGCAGCGGCGGCCGTGAAGATCCGTGCGCAATAGGGAGCGCCGAACAGCAGCGCCAACACGATCAGTCCGATGCTGCCCGCCTCCGGCCACGAGGTCAGCACGAGCAGGATGCCCAGCACCGCGGGCAGCAGGATGACGAAGTCGGTGCCGAGTTCGATCACCGCGCCGATCCGCGGGCGCAGCACCGCAACGACGCCGAGCACACACGCAGTCCCGGTCACCACCACCGCGATGACCGCCGACAGCAACAGCAATCCCCAACCGCCATAGAGCAACTGGCTGAACACGTCGCGGCCCAGCCGGTCGGTGCCGAGCACCGCGCCGTCACCGGGATCGCCGAACGGTATCCCGATCGCCTCCTCGGCCGGATGCGGCGCGAGCGTCGGCCCCAGCAGCGCAAGCGCGGTCACGACCAGGGCGGGCGCGACGGTCGACCAGCCGAGCCATCGCCCCGCCGGACGCGCGACGGAGGTCGAACCGTTCATCGCCGCCCCCGCAGCGACCAAGCCCGGATACCGTCGGCGGCGGCCAGCATGCCCATGATGACCACCCCGGACAGTGCGACGACCGCGGCGACCACCGAGGTGTCGCGGTCGGCGACCGAACCGGCCAGCACCGCGCCGACACCGGGATAGTTGAAGATGGTCTCGACCACCAGGGAGCCGCCGAGCAGCATCCCGACCGTGGTGGCGAAGCTGGCGACGATGGTCGGCAGCGCGAACGGCAGCACGTGGCGCGCCAGGACGACGCGGGTGGAAAGCCCGTCCAGCACCGCGCTTTCCACGTGTGGAGCTTCGGCGGCGTCGGCCAGCGCGGCCCGCACCACCCTGGTGTTCCAGCCGATCTGCGGCAGCGCCAGTGCCAGCACCGGCAACACCAGCATGTCGGGTCCGGCCGGAAAGCCGGACCGGTCGGTGATGGTTACCGCGGGCAGCCAGCCCAGGGCCAGCGCGAACACCAGGATCAGCACCGTCGAGATCACGAACTCGGGGATCGCCACCGCCGTGGTCGTCGCGGGCTGAAGCACGCGCGTCGCCGCACTGCCGGGCCGCGTCGCCCACCACGCGCCGAGTGCGAGCGAAGCGAACACGGTCAACGCCAAGGCGAGCCCGCCCAGCAGCAGCGTCGGCGGGAACTTGTCGACCAGCAACTCGTTCACCGAACGCCCCCGCGCGGTATGGCCGAAATCGCCGGTGGCGACGCCCGATATCCAGTCCGAGAACCGCACCGGCAGGGGACGATCCAGACCGAGCTGGTGTTCCTTGGCCGCGATCTGCTCCGGAGTGGCCTCGCGGCCGAGGACGGCGCGGGCGGTGTTTCCCGGCAGCAGATCCACAGCGACGAACACGGTGGCCAGCAGCGCCACCAACAGGGCGACGCGCCGGAGCAGAAGTCGTGCGAAGGAGATCACCCGGCCAGCCAAGCCCTTTCCAGCTGGACCCGGGCGAACCCGCCGAGCGTGGGTAGCTCACGCACTCGGGAGGACGCGATATCGATGCCGTCGGCCATGCCCCAGACCAGGTACCCGCCGCGGTCGTACTGAATACGCTGCAGCTCCTGCGCGGCCTGCTGGTATTCCGAGTCACTCCGTGCCGCGAGTGCCTTAGCGGTCGCCGCATCGAACGCCGCGTCCTTGAAGGCGGTCTCGTTGCGGTTGGAGCCGCTCGACAGCAGCTTGCTCGCGAAGAACAGTGTGGAATCGTTGGTGCCCCAGGAGATCGTGTAGATCGGCGCCTTCAGCCAGGTCTGGTCGTAGAAGGCGTTCGGCTCCTGGGTGATCACCTCGAGCCGGACGCCGATCTGGGCCAGCTGGGTGGCGATGACCTTCGCCGATTCCACTTCGCCTGGCGCCTCGGCCTTGGTGACGAACGGATAGGTCCGTCCCGTGTCGAAGGTCGCCTCGCGCAGCAGCGCCTTCGCGCGGTCCAGGTCACGAGTGCGCTGCGCGATGGAGGTGTCGTAGGCCGGATCGCCGGTGCCGAGGATGTCGTTGGCGATCTTCCCGTAACCCGAATGCACTTGATCGACCAGGGCGTTGCGGTCGACGCCGAGCCGGAGGGCAGTGCGCACCCGCGCGTCGGCGAACGGACCGTCGGAGGTGCGCATGGCGACGCCGACCACCGTGTCGTTCGGGCGGCGCACCACCGTCAGATCACCGCGGCCTTCGGCGGTGCGGCCGGCGATGGCGCCGGCGTTGGAGGCGAGGTCGATCTGCCCGGCGAGTACCGCGTTGCCCAGAGCGGTCACGCTCTCGAACATGGTGACCTCGATGGCGTCCAGCAGCGGCGGCGTGCCGTGCCACTGCTCGTTGCGCACCAGCCGGACGTTGCCGCCTTGGTAGGACTCCAGGCGGAACGGTCCGCTGCCGATGGCCTTGGCGAAATCCGTGGTGTCCTTCTTGACCGTGAAGGTCATCAACCGGACCAGCAGCGGCAGCTGGGTATTCGGCTCCGGCACCGCGAGCACCACCCGGTTCGGCCCGTCGGCCGTGATGTCCTCGACGGCCACCGGCATTTTCGACGCGCCGCCGACGGTGCGCAGCCTGCGCAGCGACCACACGACGTCCTCGGAGGTCACCGGCGATCCGTCGTGGAAGGTCGCGTTCTCGGCGAGGGCGAAGCTCCAGCGACGCCGGTCGGCGTCCGGCTCCCACCGGGTGGCCAGGCGTGGCGCGACGTTCGGGTCGGCACCCGGCACGGTCAGGGCGTCGTAGACCAGCGAGGTGATCAGGAAGTCGCTGTCGTTGCTGAGGTTGGCGTGCGGATCGCGTTCCAGCCGAGCCGAGGTGCCGAGCGCGCCGACCCGCAGTGTGCCGCCGCGCCGGACCGGTCCGGACGAGTCCGCGCCATCGGAGCAGGCGGCGACCAGCAGCACCGCCCCCACTCCGAGACTCGACCGCAATAGTTGCCGCCGATTCAAAGCCATTGTCCTGCCCTCATTCCTGGACGCACGCAACCGCTGTACCGCAGAATCACTACAGTTCAGGACAGGCTAGCCTAATCCATCGAACGACTCGCCGATACCGGCAGCAAAACGGCGGCACAATGGCGCACTACCGGCAAACCGGCGAACCAGCACCAAAACGCCCGTCCACGACCTACCCTCGTCGGATCCGAGTTATGCATTTCGGCTATTTTTCAGCCGACGCGCTTAGGTAAGCCTTGCTTCACCCGGCCGAAACGGTTACCTTCGCAGTTCGATCCTCACCCCTGCTTTTCGAACCGATGCGAAGAAGGGAATCCCGGTGAAAAGCGTTCTCTCCGAACGTAAGACGCTTCACCCACAAGATCTCGAACGACGCGAGCTGCCCGCCGACGCGGGCTCGGCGGTGCGTGCACTCGCCAGAGAGATTTCCGCCACACTCGACGTCAGGCTCGCCGATCCGGCCGCCGCCGCTCGCACGCTCACGGATCCGGCGCTGATCGAGCAGATCGATGCCCGCGTCGAGGAACTCCCCGCCGAGGTGCGCCATGCCATGCGCCCGCCCACAAGCGCGGCGGGAGCCGCGATTGTCAGCCGTGTTCCGCTGTCCGACAACGAATTCGGGCCGACGCCGCCGAGCTGGCGGGAAGCCGCGCGATGGAGTGGCGATCCCGCGACGCGCGCACACTCGTTCGAATTCGACCTCGTCATGCTGCTGCTCGCCCGCAGCGCCGGTGAGCCGTTCGGCTGGCAAGGCCAACAGGACGGGCGGCTGGTCAACAACATCGTTCCGGCGGCCGGTCACGAGCACGAACAGTCCGGCGCCAGCAGCACGACACTGCTGAGCCCGCACACCGAGGACGCGTTCCACCCACGGCGCGCCAACCTGCTGATGCTCGCCTGCCTGCGCAACCCGGACCTGGTCGGCACCACGGTCTCGTCGGTGCGCCGCGCCGAACTCTCCAGTGAACAGCAAGAACTGCTCAGCACGCCCACACTGCCGATCCTGCCGGACGTCTCTTACGGCTGCGGACACGAAAGGCACTCCGCCACACCGATTCCCACGCTATGGAGCGCCGCGGGCCCAGCCGAGCAGACCATGCGCTACGACCCGGCATATACCCCGCTAGAGGACGCCGACCCCGAATTCCGCGCGGCCTACGAACAACTCACCGCGGAACTCGAACGCGTCTGCGTGACCGCCGTGCTCGCGCCCGGCGAACTGCTGCTGGTGGACAACGACGTCGCCGTGCACGGCCGGGTGCCGTTCACCGCGCGGTACGACGGCACCGACCGATGGCTCAAGCGAGTGAACGTCCGGCTTCCGGAACGACGGCGACGGGCCGAGGAAGCCGACGAGAATGGCTACGGGCAACAAATTGCTGCCCCGTTCCGAGCGGCGGGCACCCTGCCGGTCGAGAGCGGCACTCGAGAGCGAGCAGTACCGAATGATCGAGGACCCGTTGAACATCCGTGACCGCAGCACACCCCTGCGGGTGCTGAGCCGCAGCGACTTGGCCGACGTGCCGATCACGCCGTCCGCGGTCGTGCGTGCGGTGGAAGAGGCGTATCTGGCCTTCGCGGCGGGTGATTCGGACAACCCGCGCAAGCTCAGCGTCGCGAACCCGGACGGCTGGTCGGTCGCCTACGCCATGCTCGGCCGGGACGGCCGCAGGCGCGTGGTCGCGATGAAGACCTCCTACAAGTTCGACCCCGGCCACGACCGCAGCACGAAGCGGTACTACACGACCATCACCCTCTACGACGACACCACCGGCGCGCCGATCGCGATGATGGACTGCGCCAGGGTCGGCGCGCTGCGCACACCGGCGGTGTCGGCGCTGCTGGTGCGCGAGACCGTCCGCCGCGGCGCGGAAAGCGTGCTGCTGATCGGCACCGGAACCCAGGGCCGCAACGCCCTTCCGCATCTGCTCGCCGCGAACCCGCAGCTGCGCAAGCTGATGGTGTACGGGACGCACCCCGAGGGACTGGCGGCCGTGCACCGCGGGCTCGCCGAGCACTATCCGCACGCGCTGCTCGAGACCGTGCCGGATCCACGCGCCGCGGCGGCGACCGCCGACGTCGTGCTGGCCACCGCGGGACCCGGCACCGAGGTCGCGCTCGAATCCACCGATCTGGCACCGGGTTCAGTGGCGGTGCTGGTCGGTTACGGGCTCGCGCCCTCGACGCTGGCCGACGCCGATCGGGTGATCGCGACCAGCGCCGAGCAGATGGCGCTCACCGGTACCGACATGGTGGGTCCGGACGGAAAACTGCGCGCGGTGGACGCCGAGCTACCGCAGATCCTGAGCCGGCGCGCGGTGGCGCGACGCTCGGACGACGAGCGCATCTTCGTCTACAACAGCGGACTGGTGCTCACCGATATCGCGGTCGCCCACGCCCTGGCCGAGCGGGCGATCGCCGAGGGCCGCGGGACGGAGGTGCCACTATGGGACTAGAGGCGGATGTCGGCAGCGTTTCCTCCGCACCGGACGGACCCGTGGTCGTCGCGGCGACAGGCGATGACGCAGTGCACTCGAGCGCGCACAAGCCGATCGGCGTCGGATGCCGGAAATACGACGGCGCCGAAACGGTGCGTGGAACAGACGACTCGATCAGCACGACGCGCGACACGCACGACTCGATCACCGTGGCACGCGACACGTACGACTCGATCAACGCGACGCCGATGCCCGCGCATCTCGATCCGTGGGAGCGTCGCCTCCTCGATGACCCGACCCTGCTGGGCGACATCGCCTTTGCGACGGGCGGGCCGTTCCACGTCATGTATCCGGCGCGCGTGGCGCACAACATCCGCGAGTTCCGGTCCGCGTTCGAGCAGGCCGGGGTGCAGGGCACGATCTACTACGGCAAGAAGGCGAACAAGGCCGCGTGTGTCACGCGTGCCTGCGCCGAAAACGGTGCGGGCGTGGACGTGGCCAGCGTCGGTGAGCTGACCGCCGCGCTTGCGCAGGGCGTCCGCGGCGACGAACTCATGGTGACCGGCCCGGCCAAGTCGGACGAATTGCTCTGGTTGGCGGCCCGGCATGGCGCGCTGCTCGCGGTGGACGACCTCGGGGAACTCGACCGGCTCGCGGCTCTGACCTCGCCCGCCACGCCCGCGCGCGTGCTGCTACGCGTCCTGCCCGCCGCCTCGGCGAGCCGGTTCGGGATGACCAGCGACGAAATCGCCGCAGCGCTGCGATTGTTCGGCGTCCGTAAGTCGATCCGACTGGAAGGCTTCAGCTTTCACCTGTCCGGCTACGACGCGGTGGCACGCGCGGAACAGGCGGGCGAGCTGATCGCGCGCTGTCTGCACGCGCGCACGCTCGGGCATCCGGCGTCAACCGTGTCGATCGGCGGTGGGTTCGGCGTCGACTACGTCCCGGCGGAGGATGCGACGGCGTTCGGCGAGCACGTCGGCAGGCACTGGTTCCACTCGGGGAAGTTCTTCGACTCCTACTACCCCTACCACTTCGCGGTGCCGGGCGCGGCCATGCTCGCACAGATCTTCGACCACGACGATCTCGCCCGGCGGTTGCGGGACAACGCCATCCGGCTCGCGATCGAACCAGGACGCGCCCTGCTGGCGCACGCGGGATGCACCGTCTTCCGCGTGCAGGGCGGCAAGACCAGGCACGCGCACGGTCACCCCTACCGGCTGCTCACCGTCGACGGCACCAGCCTGAGCCTTTCCGAGCAGTGGTTCGACAGCGAGTATCTGCCAGATCCGCTGCTGTGGCCCGCGCGCCCCGGCACATCGACGCCCACCAGCGTCGGTGCGGCCACCTGCCTGGATTCCGACATGCTCAGCTGGCGCCGGGTGCCGCTGCCCCGTCCCGCGGAGGTCGGCGATCTGCTGGTCTATCCGAATACGGCTGGCTACCAGATGGATTCGAACGAGTCCGCCTTTCATGAACTACCCATCCCACCGAAAGTCGTGTTGCACGACGCACCGGACAGCCGCTTCCGCTGGACCCGCGACGGTAGCTGACCCCACTTCCGCCGATACGAACGAGGAGAAATCAATGCCGCTCGTCACGCGTGTGACGGATCTGATCGGCCGCACGCCGCTGTTCGAGCTCGCGGCCACCGCGACAGGCACCCGCTTACTGCTGAAACTCGAGCAGTTCAACCCGACGGGCGCAGCCAAGATCAGGATGGCGCGTGAAATGGTGCTCGACGCCGAGCGACGGGGTTTGCTGAGCAGTGGCGGGCATATCATCGAATCCACGTCCGGGAACACCGGGCTCGGCCTCGCGGTAGTGGCTGCCGAACGTGGGTATCGCTTCACCGCGGTGGTCGACCACCACGCATGTAAGGACAAACTGCGGGCGATGCGAGCGATGGGCGCGGAACTGGTGTACGTCGCCGACGACGGCGACGACAACCTGGCCACCTCGGCGCGGGAGGATCTCGCCGAGGCGATGGCGGCCGAACGCGACGACGCGTACTTCACCGAGCAGCACAACAGCGACGCCAACGCGGTCGGCTACTACGCGGTGGCCGAGGAGCTGCTCGAAGACATCGAGCGGGTCGACATCCTGCTGTCGGCGGTGGGCACCGGAGGTTCGCTGTTCGGCACCGCGACCCGCCTGCGCCAGCTCGGCTGCGTCCCGTACGTGATCGGCGTCGAGCCGGTCGGTTCGATCGCCTTCGGCGGGCCGGGCGGTCCGTACTGGCAGTCGGGCACCGGCACCCCGCCGGGCGCCACCATCGGCACCGCCGTGGACTATTCGCTGCTCGACGAGGGCGTGAAGGTCTCCGATGTGGCCGCGTTCGCGACCGCCCGCGCGGTGGCGGCCGAACTCGGCTTGATGATCGGCGGCTCCGCGGGCGGCTCGGTGCACGCCGCGCTCGCCCGTCTGGAGGAGTTCCCGCCCGGCTCCACCGTGGTCACCATCGTGTGCGACGGCGGGGAAAAGTACCTGGACACCGTCTTCGACGACGAGTGGATGAACGAACGAGACCTGCTGAGCCCCGACACCGAACGCGAGGTGCGGGACATGCTGCGGCGCTACACGCCCGCCGCCCGCGGCACCCTCGTGGAGGCGCGGTGAGGTACGGCGACGGTCGGCGGTTGACCGCACTGGCGACGCCCATCGCGCTGACCCAGCTGGCGCAGATCGCGGTGTCGACCACCAATATCGCGCTGATGGGCACGCTCGGCGTCCGGCAGGTGGCCGCGGGCGGCCTGGCGATCGTGCTGTTCAACCAGATCCGCACCATGTGCGTCGGGTTGATCACCGCCAGCGGCAACCAGATCGCCACGGCGGTGAGTGCCGCGGGCAAGCGCGGCGACTCGCCGGATCCGGAGATCCGGGACCTGCTGCGGTCGAGCTTCCTGATCGCCACGGTCGCCGGACTCGTCGGCGGCGCGGTGCTGATCGGGCTCGGCTGGGTGCTGCCCTGGCTCGGGCAGGACCCGGGGGTGCTCGCCGACGCCCGTCCGCTGATGGTCGCACTGGCGCCGGGCTTGCTGCCGTGCCTGTGGTTCCAGGTACTGCGCCAGTACACCGTCGGCATGCAGCGCCCGCAGGCACTGCTGCTGGTGACGCTCGGATCGGTGGTGCTGAACCTGCTGCTGGCCCTGGGCTTCATCCACGGCAAGGCCGGGCTGCCCGCGCTGGGACTCACCGGCATCGGCGTGGCCACATCGCTGGTCTTCCTGATCACCTTCGGTGTGTTCTGGGCGATGGTGTGGCGCGACGACCGGCTCGGCCGCACCCTGCCGATGAGCCCGCTGCCGGTGCGCCTGGCGACGGTCAAGGCGGAGCTGAAGCTGGGCACGCCGATCGCGCTCACCTACGGCTCGGAGGCAGGCATGTTCTCGGTGCTGGCCCTGGTCATGGGCAGCATCGGGCCAGCGGCGCTGGCCGCGCACAACGTCGTCTACCAGATCATCTACATCGTGTTCCAGGTCGCGATCGGCCTGTCGCACGGTGCGTCGATCCTGGTCAGCCACGCCGTCGCCCGCGACGAGCACAGCCACGCCCGTGCGCTGGCCTGGCTCGCGCTCCGGCATGCGGCGGTGGTCGCGGCCGTGACGGGCGCGGTGTACGTACTCGCTCCGGATCTGGTGCTGCTCCCCTTCCTGGACTCCTCCGACGCCGACACCATCCGAATCGCGCACACGCTGCTGCTGATCGGCATCGTGCTGCAGTTCTTCGACGCCGCCCAGAACATCGGCACCGGCCTGCTGCGCGGCCTCAAAGCGACCAACGCGGGCTTCCGCCTCTCCCTGATCGGCTACTGGGGCGTCGGCCTGCCTGTCGCCCTTTTGCTCGCGTTCCCGCTCGGGCTCGGGGCCGCAGGGGTCTGGTGGGGTCTCACGGCGGGCCTGGCCACTACCGCGATCCTCATGCTCCGCCGCTACTTCGCCTTGCTCGACGAGCAGGAACGCGACCGCCCCCGTCTGGTCCCGGAAACCCTCAGCACACCGAGCTGATCCCCGGCTGACCGCGTCGTCCGCAAGCTCGGTTCATGACCGGGGCCCGGGCGGCGCGGTCGCGGGCATCAGCGCGCCCGAGGCCTCCGGATAACGGTGCAGCGCTTCCCCGCGCTGGTTCGGACGCGGCCGAGTTCGTCAACCACGGCCGGTGGCAGGCGTGGGTCGCGTAGCGTTTGAGAAAGTCGTCGGTCGGGCTGGGGTGTGCACGTTCGGCATGGTTCGCGGTCCGGGATCGGGAGGTGTCGGATGCTGAGCGTGTTCTCCTCGCCGGGGCACTATGTGCAGGGACGGGACGCCACGGCCGCGCTCGGCGCGGAGATGACCCGTCTCGGGATCGGCGGTCCGGTGCTGATAGTATCGGGCGGCAGCGCTTTCCGGCTGCTCGCCGCGACGTGGGAACGGTCGCTCACCGACGCGAAGATCGCCTATTCGATCCGCCTGTCCGGCGGTGAATGCAGCAGGGCGGAGATCGCCGAGATCGCCCACGCCGTCGAAGAGTCCGGCAGCACAGTCGTTTTGGGCGCGGGCGGCGGTAAGGTGCTGGACGCGGCGCGCGCGGTCGCCGACGATCTGGAGCTGCCGATGATCAGCTGCCCCACCGCCGCTTCCAGCGACGCGCCGTGCAGCGCCCTATCGGTGATCTACACCGAGTCCGGCGAATTCGAGGCCTATCAGCTGGTCCGGCGCAATCCGGCGCTGGTGCTCGTGGATACCTCGGTCATCGCGCAGGCCCCCGCCCGATTGCTCGCCGCCGGCATGGGTGACGCTTTGGCCACCTGGTTCGAGGCGCGCACGTGCAGTGCGGCGCAGGTGCGCAATATGCGTGGCGGAGCGTCCACGCGCAGCGCCACCGCGCTCGCGGAACTCTGCTATCGCACCCTTCTCGCAGACGGGGCGCAGGCGCTGGCCGCGGTCCGCGAGCACAGCGTCACACCCGCGCTGGAGCGCGTTGTCGAGGCGAACACGCTGCTGTCCGGACTCGGTTTCGAATCGTCGGGGCTGGCCGCCGCCCACGCGGTGCACAACGGCCTCACCGCCGCCGCGGGGACGCACCCGTTCCTGCACGGCGAGAAGGTCGCCTTCGGCACGCTCACCCAGCTGGTGCTCGAAGGCGCGCCCACGTCCGAGATCGACACGGTCCTGGATTTCTGCACCGAGGTGGGGCTGCCGACCACCCTCGCCGCGCTGGGTCTGCCCGACGCCGATCACGAGACGCTGGCGTCCATCGCGGCTCGGGCCACCGCCCCGGGCGAAACGATCCACAACGAGCCGTTCACCGTCGACGCCGCGATGGTGGTCGACGCGCTGCGCACCGCGGACGCCATCGGCAAGGCGTGACCAACGCCACTACACCGGCCATTTCCCCTGCGTTCGACACCGAACCCTCACCTTCCCGCAAGCATGTCGTCACCAGCCGTCGGGAAACCTGTTCGTAACCGACGCTATTCTGGCGGCGGAGCCAAGCCAATGGCGGGCAAACCGCCAGGAGGGATTTTCGGTCCGGTGCCCATCACAAGAGTCGCGGAGCACCCGCGTCCGGATCACGTGTTGTTCCATTTCAGCGACACCCACCTCATCGCGGGCGACGACCCCCTGTACGGCGATGTCGACCCCGACCTGCGGCTGCGGCAACTACTCGACCAGGCCGCGGCCAGCCGGATCCGTCCGACCGCGATCGTGTTCACCGGAGACCTCACCGATCGCGGGGAACCCGCGGCATATAGCAAGCTCGAGTCGATTGTCGAGCCGTTTGCCCGAGATTTGCAGGCGCCTATCGTTTGGGTCACGGGCAACCACGACGACCGCGCCGCGCTGCGGGCCCGGCTACTCGGCGAGCGCGCCACCACCTCCCCGCTGGACCGCGTCCACCTGATCGACGGCTTGCGCATCATCGCCCTGGACACCTCGGTGCCCGGTCACCACTACGGCGAGATCTCCGACGATCAGCTGGAGTGGCTGCGCGGTGTGCTGGCCGAACCCGCTCCCTTCGGCACCATCCTGGCCATGCACCACCCGCCCGTGCCGTGCGTGATCGATCTGGCCGTCACCGTGGAGTTGCGCGATCAGCGCAGGCTGGCCGACGTGCTCGACGGCAGCGATGTGCGCGCCATACTCGCGGGCCACCTGCACTTCTCCACCAGCGCGACCTTCGCGGGCATCCCGGTCTCGGTGGCGTCGGCGACCTGCTACAGCCAGGATCTCGGCGTCGCGCAGGGCGGCCTGCGCGGACGGGACGGCGCGCAGGCCTTCAACTACGTGCACATCTACCCGGACACCGTGGTGCATTCAGTGGTTCCCATCGAGCGCGGAACCACCGTCGGCGCTGCGGCGACGCCCGAGGAGGCGCAGCAGCGGCTGGCGGAGGAGGGCATCGTGATCCCGCCCGCCGCGCGCATCCCGCACGTCATGCGGCGCCAGGCGTCGACTCCGGAATCGGATGACGAGGCGGTGCGCTGAGCCGCTCCCACGGCGCCGGCTCGGGGAAGTAGTCGGCGAGGAACTCCGACACGATCCGCACCCGCTCGGCCTCGGCGACCTCGGGGAAACTGCCGTCGTTGAGGCAGAAGAAGTCGACGTCGCGGCATCGCGCCAACCCGCCCAGCAAGGCCAGGCCGCGGTAGCTCGTCGTGTCGACGTAGCACATCTTCGCCGATTCCTGCGGGACAGCCCGACCGGTCAGCAGCGCGTAGTAGTGATACAGCGAATTGGTGACCGAGATGTCGGTAGGCGCCCGGAAACGGCTCGCGCTCGTGCGCGTGAATTCGGCGGCGAATTCCTCTTCCATCTCCAGCAGCACACTGCGCCGCAGCGGCACCGGCGTGTGCTCCAAGTGCCGCGTGATGACATGGCCGAAGCGGTCGGCGAGCAACGCTCGGTTCACCCGCGCAGCATTCTCGAAACCGCTGCGGCGCTCGTTGTTGCGCCCCGGACCGATTCTGGTGTCCGCCTCGATGAACCGGCTCACCCCGGCGGGGGTGAAGAACATCGACGGGTGCACCGGCCGCGCGAAGAACATGTCGTCGTTGGAGTACAGGAAGTGCTCGCTGAGCCCTTCGATGTGCTGCAACTGACATTCCACCGCGTGCGAGTTGAAGACCGGCAAGCCGCTGGTGTCGCGGAAATGGTCCACCGCCCGCACCACCGTCACCTTCGGGTGCGCGGACAGCCACTCCGGCGTCGCGGAGTCGGTGGCGATGAAGACTCTGCGGATCCACGGTGCGTTCTTCTGCACCGATCGCAGCGCGTACTTCAGCTCGTCGATCTGCCGGATCCGGGCGTCCGCGTCGTCGCCCTCGCCGACCACGACCTGGGCGAGCATCCCGGCGCGACGCGCGCGGAATTCCGGATCGGAGCCGTCCACCCAGGAGAACACCAGATCGATGTCGAAATCGACGTCGGTGGACTGCGGCGCGAACATGTCCGCCAGGGTCGGCCAGATCCGGTCGAACAGCCGCACCTGCGTGCGCTCGACGTCGGCGAGGTCGAAGACCGTCCGGGTGAGCGCGTTCGGGCGCGGGCAGGTCACCGTGTCCCCGTGGTACTCCCACAGTTCCAGGTCGACATGATGGGCCGCGTCGCGGTCACGCCCGAGCCGGAACACGTTCTGCCGCAATTCCACACAGGAGAATCCGGCCGCGACCGCCGCGGCCGTCACCCGGCGCACCATCATGCGATGCGCCGCGTCGGCCGCGAGCACCAACCGGTGGCCGCTGTCGCGCACGAGCAGAAACGGCACCTCCGCCGCCGCCAATTCCTCGCGCAGGTAGCCCAGATCCTCGATCACCGCGGCCGACATGGCGAGATTGCCTGCCGTCGGTCGCGTCACCACTTCTACCGCCCCCGCATTCACTCCCCTGTCCACCATGACTCTCTCCGCATCCGTCCATCCACCGGTTTCCGATTGCATCCGGGGCGCCGCGCCGAGCAGTGAATCCGCCGATGCCGTGGCATCGGCGCGAGATGACCGCGCTCGGCGCGGTGAATTCAGAAATGCGGGAGGGTGCCGAGGCGTGGGTACGAATTGATCACCCGGTATACAGACGACTGGTAGATCATTTCGTTTCACCTCACTCACGGCCGGACGCCGAAGCGTCATGGTTGGAAGCGCTGCACTCGTGCGCGGCGAGGTCGAAGGGCACGCGTGGCAGTCGCCGAGCCGGACGGACATTGGCCGGCAAGAAAGTGGTCTGCCCAGAAAACAACGGGCACCGTTACGAATGATGCATCGCGGAGGACATTCCGTCAATCGGTGCAGCTCGCCTTCCCTTGCCCGTCCGTTGCTGCCCCTGAGCAGTGCCACGCGCCAGGCCGTAGCACATCCCGAGCTAGATAGTTAGGATAGCCTCACTATATCGATGGAAGGAAGGGGCAGTGCTGGTGCACGTCGTCATTTTGTTCGGAACCGAGATGGGGACCGCGGAGTCCGCCGCGGACAGCATCGCCGCGGAGCTCTCCGGAGGGCACGACGTCTCGGTGCACGACATGACGGACTTCGACATCGACGACTTGGACGTGCGGGACTTCCACGTCATCGTGTGCTCGACCTACGGTGATGGCGACCTGCCGACCGGCGCCGAACCCTTCGCCGACGCGCTCGACCGTCACGCGCCGGAACTGACCGGCCTGCGGTTCGCCGTGTTCGGGCTCGGCGACACGGTGTACGGCGACACCTTCAACCGTGGCGGCGAGATCATGGCCGAGAAGCTCATCGCATGCGGCGCCACCCAGGTCGGCGAGCACGCCCGGCACGACGCGTCGACGGAGATCCGGGTCGCGGACATGGCGCAGCAGTGGGCCGCCACGCTGGACATCCCCGCGTTGGTCGCGGCCTGATCGGCACCTGAGAGCAGTCCGGTCGAAGGGTGCGCCAGCGAATCAGTGGCGCAGCACGTTACGTCATAGCACCCCAAATCGCTCGGCCGCGGCCCGGAGAGTGTTGTGACCGGGTCGCGGCGAGATATGCGGCGGAGCGCGGCACACTATGGGGGTGTTGCACCTGCGGATGCTGGCTCCGGCCGAGATGACCGATGACGTGATCCGAATCCTGGAACAGGAGGATGCCGTCAGTGGTCTCGCGGTGATGCGCGGCGCCTCCCTTCGGCCCAGCGGTGACGTGGTGCTGGCCGACGTGGCGCGGGAGGCGGCGAACGACGTCATTCAGCGGTTGCGCGCGATCGGCCTGCACCGTGCGGGCAGCATCGAGATCGAGCCGGTGCGTACTTGGCTGTCTCGCAGTGGATTCGATGCCGAGGTCCGCACGCCGGGCAGCAGCGCGGACTCCGTGATCTGGGCCGATGTCGCGCAGCGCTCGTATGAGGAAACCGAGCTGAACTGGACCTACCTCAGCTTCATGACCTTCGCCACGGTGATCGCCGCGATCGCGATCGTGCTGGATTCGCAGATTCTGGTCATCGGGGCGATGGTCCTCGGTCCGGAATTCGGGGCCGTCGCCGCGCTGGGTGTCGCCTTGGTGCGCCGCCGATTCGTTTTGCTCGGCCTCGCCGTGCGCACGCTGCTGCTCGGATTCGCCGCCGCCATCGTCGTCACCTTCGTCCTCGCCTTGATCGGGCGCGCACTGGGCTGGATCACTCTCGATGACGTCACCGGTCCGCGTCCGGGAACGGCCTTCATCTACACCCCCGACAAGTGGTCGTTCATCGTCGCCGTCATCGCGGCCGCCGCCGGAGTGCTCGCGCTGACCTCAGCCAAGGCCGGGGGGATGGCCGGCGTTTTCATCTCGGTGACCACCGTGCCCGCCGCGGGCAATATCGCACTCGGCGCCGCCTTCGGTGTCGGGTCGGCGATCTGGGGCAGCACTCTGCAACTCGTGGTGAACCTGTCCGGAATGGCGCTGGCGGGCTGGGTCACCTTGGCGGTACAGCAGGCAGTGTGGTCGCGGGTGTCGGTGCGCCGCGCCAAGGCGATGAACAATCCACGCCGGATGCTGTAGCCGCCCGGCTGTCGTCATGCCGTGACTTGGGCAGCAGTCCGGACAAAGGGCGCAGCGCCAGCGGACCACGGGCCCAGCGCTTTAGACTGCTAGCAAGCGCGGTACAGCCCACCGTGCGTGACGATGCATGAGGTGACGAAGATGGCAGCCGGAGCGAGCCCCGCCCAACGTCTACACAACTCGACAGATCATCCCGAGCTGGACGTGCTACCGGAATGGCCCCTGGAAACGATCGGCGTGCTGGTGACGACCGATCCGGCGCCGCACGCGATTCCGGTGTCCTGGCCGGTGCGTGCGGGCGATCGGCAAATACTCATCAGCCTGAAATTCGACCGCGGCTCGCTGGCCCGGCTGCGCGAGCGGCCCGAGGTGGCGCTGCTGATCCTCGGCGGCGACAACGTGGCGATGTGCGCGCGCGGCATCGCACACGTGGTCGCGGAGAGTATGCCCGACGCCGAAGATTATGTGGCCGTACGCATCGACGTCGACGTGATCGACGACCACCGCCAGTCGGCCTTCGCGATCGTGCAGGGCATCCAGCGCACGGTGCTCGACGACGAGAGCGAGCTGCGCGCGCTGAAAGGCCGGGTGAGCACATTGCAATCCTGGGTGGACGACCAGAACTGAACCACCTCAACATTTTCCGTTAGCAAAAAGAAGGAAGGACGCGGCACCGGCCGTGCCGCGCGGAAGGGGATCATGAGCGTCACTTTGGCCAAAGGCGGCAATGTTTCGCTGTCCAAGCAGGCCGCGAATCTCACGAAAGTATCAGTGGGTCTCGGCTGGGACGTCCGCACCACCACCGGCGCCGACTACGACCTCGATGCCAGTGTGCTCGCGTGCGGGCCGAATCTGAAAGTGCTGTCCGACCAGCACTTCATCTTCTACAACAACCTGCGTTCGCCCGAAGGATCCATCGAGCACACCGGCGACAACTTGACCGGCGCCGGCGAGGGCGACGACGAGGTGATCAACGTCGACCTCACCGCCACCCCACCCACCATCACGAATATCTTCTTCCCGGTCTCCATCCACGACGCCGACGCCCGCGGCCAGTCCTTCGGCCAGATCCGCAACGCCTTCATCCGTGTAGTCGACGCCAGCACGGGCGTGGAACTAGCCCGCTACGACCTCACCGAAGACGCCTCCACCGAAACGGCCATGATCTTCGGCGAGCTGTACCGCCACAACAATGAATGGAAGTTCCGGGCCATCGGGCAGGGGTACGCGTCGGGTCTCGCGGGAATCGCCCGCGATTACGGCGTCAATGTCTGATCGAATTCCCAACGCCGCGCGGGTCTTCCACTTGATCGAGTTCCGGAAGACCCGGGCGGTGTCGGTTCAGTACCGGCCGAAATGACTGTTGCCGCCTGTACAAGCGGCAATCCAACTCGGGCCGTAGCCGTGTACTCCGCAAGCTCCCCGAACTTCGTGTGGAGATTGCGGCCCTTGCGGGGGTAAATGTTCACCTGGCGAGCGGGTATTCACCTTCGAATGTCATGTTCACTCAACTCGGCGATAACACCGGCCACCGCGGTGAAGTCGTTGTCGGTGTGCAACACGGTCAGCCCATGGTGCACCGCCGTTGCACACACGACCAGGTCGATCACTCCCGCTGAGCGGTGCTGACCGCGCTGAGTCAGTTTGTACTGGGCAGCGTCGACCCAGCGCCATACCGACTTCGGAACTGCCGCCAGGCCACACAGCTCATCCAGTGCGTCGGTCATCTCGTCTCGGTTCGCGGGCCCGGCGGCCGAGAACAGGAATTCGGCACGGGTGGGCTCGCAGATGCGCAAAGCGCCGGCTCGTGCCGGCTCGCGCCAGTGATCCGCCGCGTCGGGGTTTCGGAGCAGATACCAGATGGCCGTAGTGTCCAGCAGGTACCCGATCACTCGGCGGGCTCCTCCGACCACGCCTGTTTGCGGGCTGCCCGCGCCGCGGCATGCGCCGCCGCGGCCTGATCAAAATCGCCCCGTCGGCCCATTTCCAGCAGTTTGTCGAATGCTTCCAGCCGTTTGAGCTGCTTCGCATACTCCCGAAGTGCGACGTTGACGGTTTCCTTTTTGGTGGATGTCCCCATTAGGCGCATCGCCTCCGCGAGCGCCTCATCGTCCAAGTCGATCTGCGTGATCGCCATCACTCGCCACCTGTCTATGTTGGCCATATACATCAGACATGTATGCGACCATCATAGCAGCCGCTGTACGTGCTGCGGCGACCGCACTTCCCGTCTCCATCCACGACGCCGACGTGATCGAGTTTCCCAACACCGCGCGGGTCTTCCGGTCGGTTCGAGCATGGAGTTCCGGAAGGGCCGCATGGTGCCTGCTCAGTGCAGGCCGAACCTAACCTGCACCACCAGCTGATACCGCGATCATGAGCGATCGAACTTGCCCCGAGCACCCCGCCGGTAAAGCATCCCACTCGGCAGGAGCAAAGATCAGCGCCGGGCCGGCCGGGTTCTTCGAGTCGCGAACGCCGACAACGCCGCTGTCGAGGAATACAACCTCGACGCATTCCGAACCTCCTGCGCTGTTTAGTGCTCTTGAACCACTTGGCGGCGGATAGATCGATGCTCACGCCGCAAACTCCTTCGCTGGCTGCCGCAAGATGTGTGAAATCCGGCCCGTTGTCCGACGCTCTGAATCTTGCTGCCGGTCAAGGCTTGCCCGGGTTTCTGTAATGGCGCAGCAACCTGTCCGGAATGGGCGAGAGTGGCCGCGCAACGTAGTCCGGCTGCGCGAGCGAGTTAGCACCCGTCACATTCCGGCCTGATTGCCATTGGTCCGTCTGTGCGGCCCTGTCGATCTCCGAACGAAGCACCCGAATCCGTTCGAAGTCGGTTGGATTTTCGGCGACCCACGCGGTAGCCGCCTGGACCCGGAGCGCGTGCTCGTTCGCGATCCAGTCCCTCAACCGATCCGGGTCCGTCTCGTTCATGGTCCAGTTATGCCCGGCGAGCGCGGATCGGATATTGCTGGTATCGCCGTTCGCAATTTGCTGCAGCTCGTCGATCCATTGCTTGGTGGGGTTGTTCAGGTATTCTGCGCCGAGCGCCTGCAGCTCAGGGGAAATCCTGACGCCGCCGCCATAATCACCCCGGTAGCGCGCGACATGGGCCTTCAACCCGGCCAAACTCTCGCTCACCCATTCCGAATTCAGGTGATACCGCTCGAAATGTTTGTGAGCAGCAACGACGCGTGCGAGGTGTCCCGATGCCAGCGACTCACGATCCGCGTGCCGCACGATGTCCGCTTCTACCTTGGTGGCCTTGGTCGCGCGTTTCCAGGGGATCTTGGCCATCTTGAGGGCGTGCGGCATGGCAGCACCCACCAAACCCGACTCATGCGCGACATTCTCCGCGGCGAAAGCCGCAGCGTCTACGCTATTGTGCCGGAACCCAGAGTCGTGGACTCCCCTCCTGGCGAACTCGGCCGCGGCAACGCGGTCGTACAGGCCGCCGTGCGAAGCATCTCTCAGGTCCTTGGTCGCCAGGCCTTTCGCCTTGGTCTTCTTGTCGACGTATTCCATCCACGAGAAGGGGCTGAGCGGGTTGAGACGGCCCCCAGCGGCCCATGCCGTGATCGGCGAACCGTTGATGGTACTGGCCGCGGCGAGTACTCCGAGCATGGACATCGAGTTGCTCGCGCCCGCGTTCCCCATCCCCAGGGCCTGCCCACCGCCGGCACCCGAACCCGAACCCGACCCGCCGTTCTGTATGGCGAGGGCGAACCGGTTGGCGATCCAGTTGTCGCCTCGGGACAGCCCGGCACTGAGCCGCCGTAGTTGCAGGATGGCGATGATCTCCACCACCGCGCCGAGCACCAGCACCACCATGACCTGGCCTTGGGCCTGGGCGAACAGGTTACCCAGAAATAGCACGTAGACACCGACGAAGATGGTGTAAGCCGCCATGCGCCCGGCCGCAACAACACTGTCGACCACGTTGCGGACCAGGAAGGTTTGCGTGGGCCCGTAGACGAATCCGCCCGCGGCGAAACCGAGGATGGCCATGAACCCGTGATAGATCGAATCCAACGCCGCCCAGATGATCTTGATCGCCAGATACGCCCCGAACAGCAGCAGAATCGTCCCGCACAACAGCAGCACCAACCCGGATCCGATCTGCGCCATGCTCGGATTGTCGGCCTCGTCATGGGCGGCGATGTCACCACAAGCACGCATACCGTCGATCACCTGCGAATCACCGGATCGCACACCCGCCGACCACGCGGCCGCACAGCGCGGTGACTGATCGATCACGTGCCCGAAGTTCCACACCTGCAACGGGCGGCGGGCGAAGTTATCAGCCAGATCCCCCTGCATCGTCACCACCAACCGCCCAGGTTCCGGGCTGTTATCGCCGTTCAACCCCGCCGCCACCGCGATACCCAGATCACGCCCCTGAGCCAACAACCCGTGCGAGGACAAGACCTCACCGAGCAACCAGAAACCACACCACCCTGGCCCGCCCACGCGAGGCCGCCACCCAGCCCGGGAACCGTCGCGCGAGCACACTCGGCCGCCACCACCCAGGATCCGCCGACAACGAATCCCACCAGGACCACCGAACCTCGGTCCCCAACCGCGGCGAACGCACCGTGGGCCCGCTTGGTCGCTGACTGAGACTCCGGCATCGACCATCACCGTTACTCCTGCCGATGAGGATGCGCCGACCGCGAGCATCCGCGCGGCCGAGCCGCCGCTGGGACCAGCGCACCGCCCGTTTGGCGAAGTGTCGGCGAGTAGGTCGTGCACCCGCAGGGTCACCGCAGCGACCTGCTGCGCCAACGAAAAGGACGGCCGTGGCAAGATTCTCCTTGCCGAAGATGTCGCCGATACTGCCCAACATTCTGCAGCGCCCTTCGTAACGTCCGCAACAGGAAGAACCTGGTCTGCATTCGCATCGACATAAAACAAGCCGAGTTGCGCCGCGAAAACATCCCGATATCCGGGATATCACGCAACTCGCCGCTCGTTGAGCCGAGGCAGATATTCGATAGGGGCACCTCATCACGCCACTCGCCGATCACCGAATCCCGAGGGTCTGACATGAGCCATTCCGTGTGTGGGTCAATAATTCAACCCGCAGGTCCACCCCGCCAATAGCAGTACGAGCAGCACGGTGAGCGCGACCGGTCTGCCCCTCATCAGTTCATGAAGTCCTCTCGCCGAGCCACAAGGAAGCCGAGCTGCGGCGAATTCTCACACACGTCGCAAACCCCGCTGGAGACCATACGATATTCCATGTTCCAATGAATTATTGGGCCGCGTGCCCACCCTGGCAACGAACGTGCCACGTTTTTACGACCGTCTGATGTTATGCGTTCGGATCAGGCAGGCCAGTGTCTGCGCCAATCCTCGGTCGCGAGCGAAAGGCGTTGGCCCCGAGTCTTCTCCGCGGCATCCTCGGCCGCGCGGATGGCGGCGGCGAAGGTGAGCGTTGCTTTGCGGAGGCGTTCCTCGGCGCTGCCGGGGCCACCGAGACGGACCACGCGGAGGGCTTCGGGTATGAGGTCGGCGGGAAGACCCGCCTTGGTGGCGCGGGAGATGATCTTTTCGGCCAGCGCCAGGGCGGGTTGGGCCATGGCTATGCCGTCCAGGCACGAGCGGCGGGATTTTTCGGCGGATTTGCGTTCTTCCCAGGCGCGTTCCTGGGCGGCGATCTTCTCCGCTACCGAAGCGGCGGGATCGATCGCGGAGTCGGCGAGGTGCGGGCTGCGGTTGACCAGTTTGGCGACCAGGGCGGCGGCGACGTCGTCGACGGTGAATTCGCCTGCGGCCTGGGCGATCCGGGAATGGAAGAGGACCTGGAGCAGGAGGTCGCCGAGTTCTTCCTTGATCGTCTCGGCGTCGTCGTGCTGGATGGCGTCGAGCAGTTCGTAGGTCTCCTCGAGCAGGTACGGGCGCAGGGAGTCGTGGGTCTGGGTGACCTCCCAGCCGCCGAAATGCCAGAGGCGATCCATGACTTCGACGGCACCGGCCAGCCCTGCCGCGACCACCGCCGTGTCGGTGCGCGAAGTCAGCTCGCCTCCAGGCGCGGGACGATCCACACCGTTGGATGGCGCCCCGTGCCCGGATTCGCCGCGATCCGCCGAGCTCATCGGGGTGCCAGCTCGGCGGCCACAGTGAGGTCGACCGCGCCCTGCGCCTTTCCGTCCAAGGCCAGGAGCAGGTCCGCGACGAGCTGGAGCAGCACGACGTCGCGAACCCGTTCGGCGCCGACGCTGTCCTGCACGCGCGGCAGCGGCAGCTGCACCACCCCGGACGCGGCGCGGTACCCGGCGCTCGGGTAGAGCCGCTTGAGACGCAGCTGCTTGGAATCGGGCAGGTGCAGCGGCGAGATCTTCAACGTCGTCCCGGTGACCGCGATTTCGGTGACCTCGTATTCGCGGGCCAGCAGCCGCAGCTTGGCCACCGAGACCAGGCGCCCGACCTCCACCGGCAGCGGGCCGTAGCGGTCGACGAGCTCCTCCACGACCAGTGCCAAGGCCGGATCGTCCTGAGCCGAAGCCAGTTTGCGGTACGCCTCCAGGCGAAGCCGATCGCTGGCGATGTAGTCGGGCGGGATGTGCGCGTCGACGGGCAGGTCGATACGCACCTCCTTGACTTCCTCGGTGGTGATCGGCTTGCCGTCGGCGGCGGCGCGGTATGCCTCGACCGCCTCGCCAACCAGACGGACGTACAGATCGAAGCCGACGCCGGCGACATGGCCGGACTGTTCGGCGCCGAGCACGTTGCCCGCGCCGCGGATCTCCAGGTCCTTCATCGCGACCGCCATGCCGGCGCCCAAGTCGGAGTTCTGCGAGATGGTGGCCAGGCGGTCGTAGGCGGTCTCGGTGAGCGGCTTCTCCGGCGGGTACAGGAAGTACGCGTACCCGCGCTCCCGGCTGCGTCCGACCCGGCCGCGCAGCTGGTGCAGCTGCGAAAGTCCCAGCGCATCGGCGCGTTCCACGATCAACGTGTTGGCGTTGGAGATGTCCAGGCCGGTCTCGATGATCGTGGTGCACACCAGCACGTCGTATTCGCGCTGCCAGAAGCCCTGCACGGTGGACTCCAGCGCGTCCTCGTTCATCTGGCCGTGCGCGACGACCACTCGTGCCTCGGGCACCAGATCGCGGATCCGCTTGGCCGCCTTGTCGATCGACGACACCCGGTTGTGCACGTAGAACACCTGGCCGTCGCGCAGCAGCTCGCGGCGGATGGCCGCGGTGACCTGCTTGTCGTTGTAGCCGCCGACGTACGTCAGCACCGGGTGGCGCTCCTCCGGCGGCGTGAGGATGGTCGACATCTCGCGGATACCGGCCAGGCTCATCTCCAGCGTGCGCGGAATCGGAGTCGCCGACATGGTGAGCACGTCGACGTGGGTGCGCAACGCCTTGATGTGCTCCTTGTGCTCAACGCCGAACCGCTGCTCCTCGTCGACCACGACGAGGCCGAGATCCTTCCAGCGCACACCGGTCTGCAACAGCCGGTGCGTGCCCACCACGATGTCGACACTGCCGTCGGCCATACCCTCCAGCACGGCGCGGGCCTCGGCGGGATCGGTGAATCGGGACAGGCCCTTCACGGTGATCGGGAAGCCCGCCACCCGCTCGGAGAAGGTCTGCAAATGCTGCTGCGCGAGCAGCGTGGTCGGCACCAGCACGACGACCTGCTTACCGTCCTGCACGGCCTTGAACGCCGCGCGCACGGCGATCTCGGTCTTGCCGTAGCCGACGTCGCCGCAGACCACCCGGTCCATCGGGACCGCCTTCTCCATGTCCGCCTTCACCTCGGCGATGGCGGTCATCTGGTCGACGGTCTCGGTGAACGCGAACGCGTCCTCCATCTCCTGCTGCCACGGCGTGTCCGGCCCGAACGCGTGACCGGGCGCGGCCTGCCTGGCGGCGTACAGCTGCACGAGCTCGCCCGCGATCTCGCGAACGGCCTTGCGCGCCTTTCGTTTGGTGTTGGCCCAGTCCGAGCCGCCGAGCTTGGACAGGCTCGGCATCTCGCCGCCGACGTAGCGGGAGAGCTGGTCGAGTGATTCCATCGGCACGAACAACCGGTCACCGGGCTGGCCGCGCTTGCTCGGCGCGTACTCGATCACCAGGTACTCGCGGCGGGCGCCGCCGACCGTGCGCTCGATCATCTCGACGAACTTGCCGATGCCGTGCTGGTCGTGCACCACCATGTCGCCCGCGCTCAGCGCGAGCGGGTCGACCTGGTTGCGGCGCTTGGCGGGCATCCGCTTGCCCTCGGTTGGCGCGGTAACCCGGTTGCCGGTGAGGTCGGACTCCGCGACGACCACCAACCCGGCGTTCTCGAACACCAAGCCGTCGTGCAGCGAACCGCACAGCACGCCGACCACGCCTTCGTTCGGCTCGGCGCCCGTCTCCAGCGCGGCGGCGGGGACATCGGCGTCGGCCAGCCGTTCGAGAATGCGCTGCGCCGTACCGTGACCCGCGACGACCACAACCGCCTTGCCGCCGGTGGACACGTGTGCGCGCAACGAGGCGAAGAGGGTAGCCACCAGCTCGTCGGACCCGCGCGCGGCCGGGCCGGGCAGCACCGGGAGCACGACCTCGGACGAGTCGCCGGACGCGAGCGGGCTCAGCGTCCACCAGGACAGGCCCTCCCGGTCGGCGCTGGCATGGATCTCGGGCAGCGGGCGGTAGGCCGAGGCCGCCAGGTCGAGACCGTGCCCGCCGAGCGGGGCCGCACCGCCGAACGAGGCGGCCGTCCAGGATGCCTCCAGGAATTCCTCGCCGGTGCGCACCAGGTCGGCCGCGCGGGTGCGGATCTTCTCCGGGTCGCACAGCAGCACGTGCGTGCCCTCGGGCAGCACTTCGGTGAGCAGGCGAAGGTCGCCGGGTTGCAGCACCGGCAACAGCGCCTCCATGCCGTCCACCGGGATGCCCTGCGCCAGTTTCTCCAGCATCTCGACCAGCGCCGCGTCGGCCGCGTTGGCGACGGCCACCTCGGCGGCGCGCTCGCGCACGGCGTCGGTGAGCAGCAGTTCGCGGCACGGCGGCGCGACGACCACGTCCACCGTGACGTCCGGCAGGGAGCGCTGGTCGGCGACGGCGAACGACCGCAGTTCGGTGATCTCGTCGCCCCAGAACTCGACGCGCACCGGGTGGTCCGCGGTGGGCGGGAAGACGTCCAGGATGCCACCGCGCACCGCGAACTCACCGCGCTTGCCCACCATGTCGACCCGCGTGTAGGCGAATTCCACCAGCCGCGTGAGCAATTCGTCGAAGTCCAGCTCCACGCCGATGCCCAGCACGATCGGCTCGATATCGCCGAGCCCGCCCGCCATGGGCTGCATCAACGACCGCACGGTGGTCACCACCACCCGCAGCGGCGCGGGGAAATGCGGATCGTCCGGGTGCGCGATCCGGCGCAAGACCTCCAGTCTGCGCCCCACGGTGTCGGCGCCGGGCGAGAGCCGCTCGTGCGGCAGCGTCTCCCAGGACGGGAACTGTGCGACCGCCGGCCCGAGCATCTCCTCCAGCTCGACGGTCAGATCATCGGCCTCGCGCCCCGTCGCGGTGACCACTACCAGCGGTTTGCTCGCCGCGATGGTCGCGGCGACGAACGGCCGCACCGCCGACGGCGCCACCAACTCGACCGACGAGGTGCCGATCAGCTCCGCGACGGTCCGTAGCGAGGTATCGGCACCGGCCGCGGCGGCCAGTCCCGCCAACGGCGGGCGGTGGGTGGACATCGTCGACTCCTGAGCGCAGACGGGCGGTTCGAGCAGCCAACCGAGTCTAGTAAGCGTCTATGTCCGACTTGCAGCGCCTACGGCGCTAGGCGTTCGCGACCACTCCCGCTCGAGCCATAGGCGCGCCGCGGACTCGGCGGACCTACCCTCGGACGCCGTCGGCGAAGATCATCCGAGTGGCCGTCGCGTCCGCGACGAAGTCGCCAGCGGCGGTCGCTCGAATGCGAGCCACAAGGGGGCCGCGAACCCGCAGCCGCGCCGCCGCCGCCGAAGTCACGGCACGTAGCGCCGCAACCGCCTGGCCGCGAATTCCCTGAAATACGAAAGCTTTTCGGGTGGCACGAGGGCGGGCAGCAGGAAGTACCAAGCCCGCTCCATCCGCACCGCCATCTGATCGATCGATTCGGTGCCGACGGCGATGATGTGCACCCCGGCGGCCATCTCCTGCAAGAGCAGGCCGATGACCTCGGCATCCAGATCGGGGACCAGGTCGCCCTGGGCGATCGCCCGTTCGGCGAGCAGCCGGTAGGTGTCGCCCCAGGTCTTGGCGATGTTGTCGCCCTGAGCGCCCCGGTAGTCGCCGATCTGGTGGGTTAGCTTGAGCATGGCGCCGACCATCGGATCGTTCATCGATAGATCGGCGACGACGTAGGTGATCCCGATGCACGCTTCCAGCGCGGGCACCCGGGGATCGAAGAAGCCCTGACACGAGCTGATGAGTCTCTCGTTGCCCTGGTCGACCACGGCGCGGGCCAGCTCTTCCTTCGAGCCGAAGTGAAAGTACAAGGCGCCCTTGGTCACATTGGACTGCGCGATGATCTCGCTCAGGCTCGCATTCGCATATCCCAAGCGCAGAAAGACATCGGCAGCGCCTGCCAGGACGGAATCGCGGGTGATCTCCGCGCGCGCTTGCCTAGCCATCAGATCCGCCTGTCATCCCAAAACCAGCCATCCTGAAGTAGACCGACATCCCGAAGTTGACCGACTTACCGCCCGAACAGCACCCAAAGGATGGGTGAACCGTACCACCAGGAGCGCGCCCAGCAGCCAATTCGCGCATACGGCCAGACCTACCGCGCAATTCGCTGGTTAACAATCCGGGTCACTCCCCGGCCTCCGCACGCCATTCCGAGCTCAGTCGCGGATCCGCCTCCAGATGGCTCAGCCCGTTCCAGCACAGGTTCACCAGATGCGCCGCCACCACCTCTTTCGACGGTTGGCGTTCATCCAGCCACCAGGTCGCGGCGGTGGCGACCTGGCCGACGAGCGCCTGCGCGTACAGGGTGGACAGGCTGGCGTCGAGCCCGCGACGCTCGAAATCGTTCGCCAGGATGTGCGCCACCTGATTGGTCGCCTCGTTGAGCAAACTGGAGTACCGGCCTTCCGCTGCGGCGGCAGGCTGATCGCGCACCAGAATTCGAAACCCGTCGGTCCGTTCTTCGATGTAGGTCAGCAGCGCCAGCGCGACCTTTTCCAGCCGGATCCGGGATCGGTTCTGGGTGAGCGAGGACGTGATCATGTCCAGCAGCATCGACATCTCGCGATCGACGACGACCGCGTACAAACCCTCTTTGCCGCCGAAGTGTTCGTACACCACGGGTTTGGAGACCTGGGCACGTTGCGCGATCTCCTCGATCGAGGTCGCGTCATACCCGCGTTCGGCGAACAGCGCGCGACCGATCTCGATCAACTGCTGGCGCCGCTGGGTGCCGGTCATGCGCGGCCGGGGTACCCGATGCGGTTCACCCGAAGACACTGACACGGTTCCGCCTCTCCGGGCCTTCAGGCCGTACAAGTTGGGTGGCGCAGGAGTTTCGTTCAGGTCCTGCGTCGGGTGTCGGGAAGCTCCGACGAACGAGCCGATGTTCGTATGCAACTTTTCCAGACCGCTCGGCAACGCCCCCGATCGACCCTCGATCAGGGCTCCCACATCATTCGACCCACCCGGACACGAGTGACTCGCCGCGTGCGCCCAGATCGTCGAGCATCCGACAGGACCTGAGCGAACCTCCTGCGCCACCCGACTTGTACGGCCTGAAGACCGGAGAGGCGGGGGAGCCAGCGCGAACAATTCGCGGGGAGGCGGGAGAGTATGCGAGGATTCATCCCGTGCCGTGGCACAGCGGCGGGGGTTTACCGAACCGCCGGTGTGGCAATCCGCCGTGGTGTAATGGCAGCACATCTGATTTTGGTTCAGAGAGTTCAGGTTCGAGTCCTGGCGGCGGAGCTCGAGAGCACGAACGACTATCGTTGGCCCGCATATCGCTGACCAAGTACGACGACAGCCCAGCACGAGGACAGGCAGCCGAGGGAGATCCATGCCACAGCAGACCGCCGTCGTCGTTCTCGCAGCCGGTGCCGGAACGCGAATGCGGTCGAAGACCCCCAAGGTACTGCATCCGCTGGCCGGTCGGAGCATGCTCGCGCACGCGCTGCATGCGGCGAACGAGATCGACCCCGCATACCTCATCACCGTGGTGGGCCACGACCGTGAACAAGTCGGCGCGGCGGTGGCCGCGGTGGCCGACGATCTGGGCCGGGAGATCACCCCCGCCGTGCAGGAGCAGCAACTCGGCACCGGGCACGCGGTGCAGTGCGCACTGGCCGCCCTGCCGGTCGGCTTCACCGGCGACGTCCTGGTCACCTCCGCCGACGTGCCGTTGCTGGACGGGCACACGCTCGCCGCGCTGCTCGACGAGCACCGCAGCTACGCCGAGCGTCCCGCGGTCACGGTGCTGACCTTCGTGCCCGAGGACCCGAACGGTTACGGCCGGATCGTGCGCGACGCCGACGGCCAGCTGGCCGAGATCGTCGAGCACGCCGACGCCACCCCGGAGCAGACCGCGATCACCGAGGTCAACTCGGGCGTCTACGCGTTCGACGCCGCGGTGCTGCGCACCATGATCAGCAGGCTGTCCACCGCCAACGCCCAGCACGAGCTGTATCTGACCGACGTGCTGCGCCTGGCCCGCGAGGCCGGTCATCCGGTGCACGGCGCTCGCCTGGTGGACGCGGCCAAGGTCACCGGGGTGAACGACCGGGTGCAGCTGGCCGCGGCGGCGCGCACACTCAACCGGTACATCCTGGAGCGCCACATGCGTGCCGGTGTCACGATCATGGACCCCGCCTCCACTTGGGTGGACGCCGGGGTGCGGATCGGCAGGGACGCGGTGCTGCGCCCGGGCGTGCAGCTGCTCGGCAACACGGTCATCGGCGAGGACGCCGAGGTCGGCCCGGACAGCACGCTCACCGACGTCGTGGTCGGCGACGGCGCCAAGGTCGTCCGCACGCACGGTGACGGCGCGACCATCGGGCCGGACGCGACGATCGGCCCGTTCAGCTACTTGCGTCCCGGCACGGTGGTCGGCGACACGGGCAAGCTGGGCGCCTTCGTGGAGACGAAGAACGCCTCGATCGGCGCGCACTCCAAGGTGCCGCATCTGACCTACGTCGGCGACGCCACCATCGGCGAGCACAGCAACATCGGCGCGTCGAGCGTTTTCGTCAATTACGACGGGGTGAGCAAGCACCACACCGTGGTCGGCTCGCACGTGCGGACCGGCAGCGACACGATGTTCGTCGCGCCCGTGACCGTGGGTGACGGCGCCTATACGGCGGCGGGTACTGTACTGCGCAGAAACGTTCCGCCCGGGGCTCTCGCGGTGTCCGGTGGACCGCAGAAGAACATCGAGGGCTGGGTGCAGCGACACCGTCCAGGGACGGACGCGGCGCGCGCGGCGGCGGAAGCCATCGCGGCCAAAGAGATGTCGGGTCAGGCAATCGAGCAAAAGGATGGCAAGTAGCAGTGACCGCGTCATGGATCGACAACCAGAAGAACCTGATGCTCTTCTCGGGACGCGCTCATCCTGAGCTGGCCGAGCAGGTCGCCAAGGAACTCGACGTCCACGTCACGCCGCAGGTCGCGCGCGACTTCGCCAATGGCGAGATCTTCGTCCGGTTCGAGGAGTCGGTCCGCGGATCCGACGCCTTCGTCCTGCAGAGCTTCCCCGCGCCGCTGAACCAGTGGCTGATGGAGCAGCTCATCATGATCGACGCGCTCAAGCGCGGCTCGGCCAAGCGGATCACCGCGGTGCTGCCGTTCTACCCGTACGCCCGCCAGGACAAGAAGCACCGCGGCCGGGAGCCGATCTCGGCCCGGCTGGTCGCCGATCTGCTGAAGACCGCGGGCGCGGACCGGATCATCACCGTCGACCTGCACACCGACCAGATCCAGGGCTTCTTCGACGGCCCGGTCGACCACATGCACGCCCAGCTGCAGCTGGCGGAGTACATCCGGAACAACTACAGCCTCGAGCACATCACCGTGGTCTCCCCCGACTCCGGCCGCGTGCGCGTCGCCGAGAAGTGGGCCGACTCGCTGGGCGGCTCGCCGCTGGCGTTCATCCACAAGACCCGCGACCCGCTGGTGCCCAACCAGGTGAAGTCCAACCGCGTGGTCGGCGAGGTCGAGGGCCGTACCTGCATCCTGATCGACGACATGATCGACACCGGTGGCACCATCGCCGGCGCGGTCAACGTGCTGAAGGCGGCCGGGGCCGGCGACGTGGTGATCGCCGCGACCCATGGCGTGCTGAGCCCGCCCGCCGCCGAGCGCCTCGCCAGCTGCGGCGCCAAGGAGGTCGTGGTGACGAACACGCTGCCGATCAGCGAGGAGAAGAAATTCCCGCAGCTGACCGTGCTGTCCATTGCGCCCCTGCTGGCCCGCACCATTCGCGAGGTCTTCGAAAACGGTTCCGTCACTGGCCTTTTCAACGGCAACGCTTGACCGCCTCTCCGCGTATTCAGGCCGTACCAGTCGGTGACGCGGGATTTGCGTTCAGGTCCTGCGTCGGGTGCCGCGCGGCTTCTGGGCGTACCCGGCGAGTTACCCATGTTCGTACGAGATCAGCTGTTGCGTTGGAACTGTTGCGATTGTTTGTGTCCTGCAGCCGTTAGTTCCTTCGATCGGCGGGGATACTAAAGGTATGGACCGTGACCCGTTGGAAACCGAGATGGGGGACGACGATCAGGAGTACGAGATCCGCGAGTATCAGCGCAACATCGAGGATCCGCCCGAGGACCTGACCATCCGCTACCACGAGAACGACGACGACGGCAGGCTCGGCATCGGTGACGAGCTCGACCAGGAGTGGACGCAAAGCAACGGCCGCGCCGAGGAGGACGAGGCCGACGACCGATCCGCCGAGGTGGCCGCGATCGAGATCGTCAGCGACGAGGACCTCTGAGCCGTGCCGGTCCGGCGCGCCACACCGGGGCAATCGGGTATGACGACGAGTTCGCCGTGGTAGGCATAGGTGGCGTGACCGGGACGATACGAGGAGGGTGCGATGAGCACGCCGAAGGATCCGGAACCCACGGACGACGCGCCGCGGCCGTCGGCGTCGTCGAAGCCCACCGGGGACGCGACCGGCGGCGAATCCGCGCAGCCGCCGACCGGCGATACCTCGTCGGCACCCAGCGACGAATCCGCAGGAAGAGAGCCGAAGGCCGCCGAGCGGCACCCTGAAGGCGAGCCGGGGCCGGCCGGAACTCCGCCGCCTGGAGAATGGTGGCAGCCCACCGGCACGCCGCCCGCAGGCCCGTTGGGTGGGCAGTGGGGCGCGGAACCCAGCGGTCAGCCGGCCGAACCGCAGCCATGGGGCGCGGACGGCGAGACCGGTCGGCAATCGTGGGGCGCCGAACCCGCCTCGCCGGGCCAGCCGCCGGAAACCCCGTTGTCCGGCTCCGCGCCGCAACCCCCGGCCGACGAATCGACGAAGCGGTTCACGCCGGATGATCACGCGCGGTACGGGCCGGGCGGTGGAACGCAGTACCCGCCCGGCGGCCAGCCGCCGTACCCCTCGCGCGAGCAGCCGCCGTACCCCTGGGGCGGGCAGCCACAATATCCCTCAGACGAGCAACCGCCGTACCCTCCGGCGGGGCAGCCGTCCAGCGACGCTCAGCAGCCGTACCCGCCGGGCGGTCCATCCCAGTACCCGGCGGGCGGAGCGTACAACTATCCGCCTGGAGGACCGCAGCCGCCGCAATACGGCTATCCGTCCTACCCGCAGCAGGGGTACGAACCCTATGCCACCCCGCCCCGGCAGACTGGTAGCCAGGTGTACTCGATCATCGGATTCGTCTGCGCGGTGACGGCGGTGCTGTTCTGCCCGATCCTGTTCGGCCCGGCCGGGATCGTGCTCGGCGTGATCGGGCACAACAAGGGCGAATCGCTCGGTAAATGGGCCGCGATCGCGTCGGGCGTCGGGATGGTGATCGGCTTCATCGTCGGGTTCGTCGTGTTCGGCGGAGACCTGACCACGTAGATTTTCCGGTATGCGTCGATTCGGTGTGGACCCGCTGGGTTTCTACGAAGACCGTCCAGCCGCGGTAGAGCCACGATCATGACCGGATTCGCGGGCTTCCCGCTGGCCGGATTGGACTTCTACGAGGACCTCGAGGCCGACAACTCCAAGGCCTTCTGGACGGCGAACAAGGAGATCTACGACCGCGCGGTGAAGCAGCCGATGACCGCGCTGGCCGCCGAACTCGAACCGGCGTTCGGGTCGGCCAAGATCTTCCGGCCCTATCGGGACGTGCGGTTCGCCAAGGACAAGTCGCCGTACAAGACCGCGCAGGGCGCCGTGGTGCGCGCCGCGCCGGGTGTCGGTTGGTACGTCCAGATCAACGCCGGTGGCTTGTTCGTCGGCGGCGGCTTCTACCAGGGTTCGCCCGCCCAGCTCGCGCAGTTGCGCGCCACCATCGATGACGACGTGCGCGGACCCGAGCTGGTTGCGATTCTCGCGCAACTGGCCGCGGCGGGCTTCACCATCGGCGGCGAGCAGCTGAAGACCAAGCCGAAGGGCTACGACGCCGACCACCCGCGCATCGATCTGCTCCGGCACAAATCCCTCACCTGCGGAAAGGAATTCGGAGCGCCCGCCTGGCTGGAGACGCCGCGTGCGGCGAAGGAGGTTCGCTCCGCCTGGGAGACGATGCGACCGCTGATCGAGTGGCTGGCGGCGGTGGTCGGCGGCGCGCCGTCGTAGTGCGGGCCGCCGACCACCGCGGCGTTCGAGCGCGCCGCCCCGCCCAGGGGTCAGCGGCGTTCGGCCAGCACCAGTGCGAACCGCTCGTCCGGATCGGTCCACACGTTCCGCGTGGCGAAGCCGGCGGCGGCGAGTTCACCGTCGAGGCGCTCGACCCGGAACTTCGCCGAGATCTCGGTCCGCAGCTGCTCGCCGCGGGCGAACCCGACGGTGAGGTCGAGGTCGGCGACCGTGACGGTCATGTCCTCGCTCGCCTCCAGCCGCATCTCGATCCACTCCCGCTCCGGGTCCCATACCGCGACGTGCCGGAATTTCTCCGGCGCGAAGTCGGCGCGCAAGCGGGCGTTCAGCACATGCAACACGTTCCGGTTGAACTCGGCGGTGACGCCCGCCGCGTCGTCGTAGGCGGGCACCAGCACCGCCGGGTCGATGACCAGCCCGGCGCCGAGCAGCACATGTTCGCCGAGGTCGAGTACATCGTGGATCCTGCCCAGGAACTCGGCACGTTCCTCGGGGACCAGATTGCCGATGGTGCCGCCGAGGAAGGCGATCATCCGGCGGCCACCGCGCGGCAGGTTCTGCAGCGTGTCGGTGAAATCGCTGACCACGCCGTGCACGGCGAGCCCGGGGAACTCGGCGGCGACCTCGTCCGCCGTGGCGCGCAGCGCCGCCGAGGAAACATCCTGCGGCACATACGTCTTCAGCGGCCCTTGCGCGCTCAGCGCGGTGAGCAGCAACCGGGTCTTAGCCGCCGAACCCGCGCCGAGCTCGACGAGCACCTCGGCCTGCGCGGCACGGGCGATCTCATCGACCACTCGCTCCAGTAGCGCGCGCTCGGTGCGGGTCGGGTAGTACTCGGGCAGCTCGGTGATCCGCTCGAACAGCTCGCTGCCCCTGGCGTCGTAGAACCATTTGGGCGGCAGCCATTTGGGGTCCGCGGTCAGTCCCAACCGGGCGTCCGCGCGCAACGCCGCGGTCAGGTCGTCGTCGGTGAGGTGGATGTCCAGGGTCGCTGCGGTCATGGCAGAGGCCTTTCGGGTCAGAGGAGGGCGTCGACGGACAGCGCACCGGGCCTCGCCGTCACCAGGCTGCGGTCCGGGATCGACTGCCAGCGAGGGTCGTCGTCGAAGGGTTCGGAGGACAGGATCGCGAAGTCGTCGGTGACCAGCGCCGACAACGAGTGGTGGCAGGTGGTGGCCCACAGCTGCGCACCGTCGGAGAGCAGGAAGTTCAGGCGTGCCTCTGGTGCTCGGTCGAGAATCGCGGAAACGAGCAGCCGCAACGCCGCCGGGGCGGCGGACCACTCGCCGTCCGGCGAGCTGGTGGCCAGCAGATCGCACAGCAGTACCCACAGCGTCGCGGTATCGGTGGCGGACTCCGCCTCCAGCAGCCGCGCCGCGGTGAACAGTTCCTCGGCGCCGAGTTCGGCCGCGATGAGTGCGAACTCGGCGGCCACCGCGGTCAGGGTCCGGCGCCAGTCCGGAACCACGCCGTTGTGGCTGAAGGCCCAGCGGTCTCGGGTGAACGGCGCGCATGCGGAGCGCTCCACCGGCATGCCGACCGTCGCCGACCGCACCGCGCCGAGCATCGCGGAGGATTCCAGCTGCGGCAGCACTTCCTCCACCGCGGGATCGGTCCAGATCGGTGCGGCGTTGCGGTACCGGCTGACGGTGACCACGTCCTGCACGGTGTGCCACCAGGCGACGCCGAAGCCGTCGGCGTTGATGGTGCCGCCGCGGCGCATGTCCCGCGGAGCCCACGACTGGGTGCGCAGCGAATGCGATCCGAGCGTCAGCATGTCGCCGACGCGCACCGGCGGGCCGATATAGCCCAGATGTCTACACATCGGCACCAGCCGAAGCGATCAATCGGGGGTGCCTGTCGTTCACCGGTTCGCGCGGGCAGCCGGACCACAACGCACCAGGGCGAGCGTGGTGGTTCACTCGCCTTCTCCCGGTCGCAGATCACGTGCCAAGCGGAAACCGGCGAAGATCTGGCGACGAATGGGATGGTCCCAATTACGGAAGGTGCCGCGGCAGGCGACCGGATCGGTACCGAAAGAACCGCCGCGCAGCACGCGGTAGTCGCCGCCGAAGAACACCTCGGAGTACTCCCGGTACGGGAACGCACGGAAGCCGGGATATGCCTCGAAGCCGGACGCGGTCCATTCCCACACGTCACCGATCAGCTGGTGCACGCCCGCGGGAGACGCACCGGCCGGATACGCACCGACCTCGGCGGGTTCCAGATGACGCTGCCCCAGGTTCGCGGTGGTGACGTCGGGATCGGCGTCGCCCCAAGGGAATCGGCGCGACGCACCGGTCGCCAGGTCGAACCTGGCCGCCTTCTCCCATTCGGCTTCGGTGGGCAGCCGCTTGCCCGCCCAGTTCGCATAGGCCTCGGCCTCGAACCAGCACACGTGCACGACGGGCCGGCGCGGCCGCAGCGGGGTCATCACCCCGAACACCCGCCGCCACCAGCGTCCGGACGGGTCGCGCTCCCAGAACTGCGGCGCGACCAACCCCGCCTCGATCCGGTGCGCCCAGCCGCGCTCGGACCAGAGTTCGGGGCGCTCGTAGCCGCCGTCGTCGACGAAGGCGAGGTACTGCTCGTTGGTCACCGGCGCGGCATCGATCGCGAAGCCGGGCACCGACACCTGATGGGCCGGGCGCTCGTTGTCCAGCGCCCAAGCGTCTGTCGAGGTGCCCATGGTGAACTCGCCCGCGGGGATGACGATGTCCCCGCTGACGGCCGCCGAAGCGGTCGGCGCGACCGCCGCGGAGAGCACGGCGGCTCCGGCGCGCAACTGGTGGGTGGCGAGCATGGTTTCGCCGTGCTGCTGCTCATGCTGGGCGATCATGCCGAACGCGAAACCGCCGTCGACCAGTGGCCTGCCCCGTAAGTCACTCCGCTCCAGGACATCCCACACCTTGTCGCGCACCGTGCCGACGTAGCCGCGAGCCTGCGTGGGGTCGAGCAGCGGCAACGCGGGGCGGTTGGCGCGGGCGTGTTTGAAGGCGTCGTAGAACTCGTCGATGTCGGCGCGTACCGGCTCGCGGCCACCGACGTCGCGAACGAGCCAGAGTTCTTCCTGATTGCCGATGTGCGCGAGATCCCAGACGAGAGGGCTCATCAAGCGTGAATGCTGGGCCACCAGTTCGGCTTCGTCGACACAGTCGGTGAGGGTGAGGGTGCGCTGCCGTGCGCGCGTGAGGACGTCGGCGATCCGGTCACGGAGCTGTTCGGTGCCGGAATGATCGGTCGGGGCTGGGTGGGAAGTGGTCACGGGAAGCATCTCCGGGATTCGTGCTGAATTGCGTCGTCGCGGCCGCGGGACTCGCTGCGGCCGCGGGTGATTCGGCCCTTGCTGTGTGTCCTCACGGGACGGCTCTCACGGGCGAAGGGCATGCCGCCGCCGGAGGTTCCGCGCCCACACCCTGCTCGGTGTCGTCCCTGGTGTGACCGTGTCGGCCCATGTGGACCTGCTCGAACGGTCCGCGGTCGACAATGCGCGAGAGGTGCGTCGTCACGGGGCGCCTTCCGGAGGCTGTGCGCCGGCACCGTTCTCGGCGTCTTCCTCGGTCGGAGTGCGACCGCGACGACATCGCTCGGCGGCGGACTCGATGGCTTGGGCCGCCTGCTCGGTCGCGGCGTGCTCGGCCGCGAGCCGCAGCAGCGCCACCGCGGCCGTCCGGATGTCCGGGTCGGCCAATCCGGAGCGGGCGGCGTCGACCCAGCGATCGGCGAGCGGCGCGGCGATCGCTGTCGCCTCCGCGACCACCACCGGGATGGACAGGAGCGCGTCGATGACGTGCACCGGGATGGTCCACCCGTCGCCCGGCTGGGCGTCGATGTAGCGGACCTCCAGGTGGCCCGAAGCGCGCACCGGCGGGAACAGCGTGGTCAGGTGATAGTCCAGGTCGCGGATATGCGGGCGGCGGCCGACTTCGTCGTCCAGCGCGCCCGCCAGCCAGTCGGCGAAGGTCGCGCCGGGCGGCGCGGACCATCCGCGCTGGTCGCCGTTACCGGGCACGTCGGCGTCGTCGGGCCGGCGCACACACAGCAGCGGTACGTCCAGCGCCCATTTGCCGTACGCGGCCACCGGGTCGGTCCAGTCCAGCACCGGTGGGCGGGTTCGGGCATTGTCCAGGCGGAGCCAGGCCCGCATGCGCTGGGATGCCCATGCTCCCGGCGGCGCGCCGCGCAGGGCGGGCGAACAGGCGAAGGCGGCGAGCAGGGCGGGACCGATCGCGTACAGCGCGGTCCAGCGCACGGTGACCTCCGCGCAGTCGGCGCCTGCGTCGACGCTGACCTGGGTGGCGGCGGTATTGCACATCATCAGCTTGCCGAACGGTCCGATGCCGCCGAAGGATCGCTCCATCGCGCGGTAGCGCGGCAGCTGGAGCAGGCGTTTGGGACGGCGGTCCGCGTCGGCGGCGACCGAAACGGGGCGGATGGACCGGGATTGGAGAAGTTCCCGCAACATGCGGGCGTCCTCGCGCAGCCGGTCGCACAGCTGCGCGGCGGTGCCGTAGGGGGCACTGGAGAGTTCGATCTGACCACCGGGCTCGAGCGTGACCCGGCTGCCCCCCGGCAGAGCGAGCGCCGGTGAATCAGGGGCGATGGACCGTGGTGCGTAGGGTCCGAGTGCATCCGCAAGGGCTGTCAGCTGCGGACGCGGAGCGGCCGAAGGGCCGGACGCCGAACACTCACCCTGCACCGTGAGCCATTCGAGTTCGGCGCCGATCAGGGTGGGTGGTCCCAGCTTGAAGCAGACGCCGCCGATATACGCCTCGGCCGCCGCGCGCGAGGACAATTCCCCCTGCTCGGGGGCACTACTGGCTGCTTGGGGACTCTCTAGCGTGACCGCCATGCCAACCTCCACTGGGCGTCCCGGGTGTACTGCGCTGCTCTTCGGTTATCGCCGCGCGCCTGAAGGCTTATTCCACTCCGGGGCCGACTTTCGCACGCGACGATCCATCCAGCGTAGCCACGACGACCGACAAGAAACCGACATGAAGCCGAACATTCCACCCATTAAGGTCGGCTGCATGCTGGATGACGATCGTGTACGAGCCGACACTCCCGGATGCCCGTCCGGGCCCGGACCGGGCCCCGTTTTCCTCGACAGCGCCGGGTCGTCGCTACCGCCGCGGGTCGTCACCGAGACCGTCATCGCGCATCTGCGGCGCGAAGCCGAGGTCGGCGGCTACCGCGCCGCGAACGAGCGGCTCGACGACCTCGCCGACGTCAAGACGGCGATCGGCGCACTGATCAACGCCGATCCCGCGAGCATCGCGCTCAGCGACAGCGCCACCCGCTCGTGGACGGATTTCTTCTACTCGGTCCCGCTTTCCCCCGGCGATCGCATCCTGGTCTCCGAGGCCGACTACGCCAGCAACGCCATCGCCGCGCTACAGCGCGCTCGTGCCACCGGGGCAACCGTCGAGAAAATCCCCAGCGACAGCAGCGGACAGATCGATCTCGACGCGCTGGCCGCGCTGGCCGACGAACGGGTCAAGCTGGTCTCGGTGCTGCACGTGCCCACCAACGGCGGCCTGGTGAACCCGGCCGCCGAGGCCACCCGGATCGCGCACTCGGTCGGCGCGCTGGTGCTGCTGGACGCCTGTCAGTCCGCTGGACAGCTGCCCTTGGATGTGGCCGAACTCGGCGTCGACGCACTGTCGGCCACCGGCCGCAAGTGGCTGCGCGGCCCGCGCGGCACCGGATTCCTGTATCTGCGACCAGAACTCGCGCGTTCCATGGAACCCGAGCGGCTCGACCTGCACAGCGCCGAATGGACCGGCCCGAGCGACTACCGGCTCGCGCCCGACGCCAGCCGCTTCGAGTTCTGGGAATGCGACGTCGCGGGGCGGCTCGGTCTGGGCGCCGCCGTGCGGTACCTGCTCGACCTCGGTCCGGAGGACGTCTACGCCGCGATCGCCGCCCGCGCCGAACACCTGCGCAAAGCCCTGCCCGAGATTCCCGGCGTGACGGTGCGCGACCTGGGCATCCGGCACAGCGGCATCGTGTCGTTCACCGTCGACGGCGTCGACCCCGTGCAGGTGCGCGACCGGCTGCTGGCGCAGGACATCACGGTCACGGTCAGCCACGCCGGCTCGACCCTGCTGGACATGACCGGCCGCGGCCTCCCGTCGGTCGTGCGCGCCTCGCCGCACTGCTTCGTCGGCTTCGACGAACTCGACCGATTCGTCGCCGCGGTGGCTGCGCTGTAGCCCGACCTCGCAACCCTGTCCTGACCTGGCCGCCCAGAAAGGGGGTTAACGTCGCGCCGCCATGGCGGGATAGTTGGGGGAGGCCGGTTGCCGGCCGATTGTTGGCGGTGAGGAGTTGGACGTTGAGCAGGTTCACCGACGAGATGTACGCCACGGCGCAGACCTCCGAACGCGGTTTGGTGACCGGCGAGCCGGCTGCTCCCCTGCGGCGTACCTGGGCGGAAATCCATCGAATCGCCCGCCGTATGGCGGGCGGGTTGGCCGAGGCGGGCATCGGGCACGGCGACGCCGTCGGGGTGCTCGCGGGCATGCCGGTCGACATCGCCCCGGCCTGCCAGGCCATCTGGATGCGCGGCGCGTCCATCACGATGCTGCATCAACCCACCCCACGCACCGATCTCGTGATCTGGGCCCGCGACACCGAGACCGTACTGACCATGATCGAGGCGCGCGCGGTCGTGCTCGGCGCGCCGTTCGAGGCGGCCGAGCCGCTGCTGCGCGAACGCGGCATCACTGTGGTGCGCATCGACCAACTGCCCGACGGCCCCGACGTCGACCCGGTACCGACCGGCGAGGACGATATCGCCTTGCAGCAGTTGACCTCCGGTTCCACCGGGTCACCCAAAGCCGTGCGGATCACGCACGCGAACTTCTCCGTCAACGCCCACGCGATGTTCGACCGGGTGAAGTTCCAGCTCGACAGCGACGTGATGGTCAGCTGGCTGCCGCTGTTCCACGACATGGGTATGGTCGGATTCCTCAGTGTCCCCATGCAATTCGGTGCCGAAGTAGTGTGCGTGACGCCGCTGGACTTCCTGACCAGGCCGCTACTGTGGGCGGAGCTGATCAGCAAGTACCGCGGAACCGTCACCGCCGCACCCAATTTCGCGTACTCGCTGCTGGCCCGCCGGCTGCGGCAGGCCGACGACGGCGCGTACGACCTCAGCAGCGTGCGGTACATGTGGAACGGCGCGGAACCGGTGGATCCGGACACCATGGACGCCTTGGCCGCGGCCGGAAAACGCTTCGGGCTCAACCCGATGGCGCTCACCCCGGTCTACGGCATGGCCGAGACCACCCTCGCCGTCTCGGTCCCGGATCCCGGCCACGGGCAGGTGGTCGACGTGATCGACGCCGACCTGCTCGAGGCGCTGGGCAAGGCGGTGCCGGTGCCGGACGAGCACGGGCATCCGGCCCACATTCGCAGGTTGCCCACGCTGGGCTACCTGGTCGACCACCTGGAAGGCCGGGTCGTCGACAGCGAACGCCAGCCGCTGCCGCCCCGGTCGGTGGGCGTGATCGAATTACGCGGCCCCGCGGTCACGTCCGGCTACGTGACAATGGACGGATTCAGCCCGGCCCAGGACGCCGACGGCTGGCTGGACACCGGTGATATCGGATACTTCACCGATGAGGGCCTGATCGTGGTGTGCGGCCGGATGAAGGACGTGATCATCATGGGCGGCCGCAACATCTATCCCACCGACATCGAGCGCGCGGCGACCAGAGTGCCCGGCGTCCGGGCCGGCAACGCGGTCGCGGTGCGCTTGGACGCGGGCCAGAAGCGCGAGACCTTCGCCGTGGTGGTGGAGAGCAACAGCCACCAGAATCCCGAGGAAGTCAAGCGCATCCAGCACGAAATCGTGCATGCGGTCTTCTCCGAGGTGGGCGCGCGGCCACGCACAGTCGCGGTGCTCGGCCCCGGCGCACTGCCGAAAACCTCCTCCGGCAAGCTGCGCAGGTCCGCCACCGCGATACATCTGCCGCACTGGTGAACCACCGCTGAAATTCCCGTCGCGCATGAGCCGCCGACGCCGTTTCCGGCTGTGGGTAATCGGTCACGACGAACCGGAATTCCGCAGGGCAACGAGTCTGCTTGCGGCTCAGTGCAATTGGTTCTGCGCGGTCTCCAAGCCGACGCGCAGCAGCAGCTCCACCGCGTCCGCGGCCTGTTCGACGATCACCGGCACCTCTTTGCGTTCCGGCGCCGAGAACGGTTTGAGCACGTAATCGGCCGGATCCTGCCGACCCGGCGGGCGGCCGATGCCGATCCGGGTGCGCAGGTAGTCCTTGGTGGTCAGGGCGCTGGAAACGGAGCGCAATCCGTTGTGCCCGCCCTCGCCGCCGCCGCGCTTGAGGCGGATAGCGCCGAACGGCAGGTCGAGTTCGTCGTGTACGACGATCACCTCCGTGGGCGGCACGGAGAAGAACTTGGCCAGGCCGGCCACCGCCCGGCCGGACAGGTTCATGAACGAGCGCGGCTTGGCGATCAACACTTGGCGGCCGTCCAACCGCGCTTGCAGCAGGTCGGCGCCGGACTTCTTGTGCACACCGAAACGGCCACCGACGCGCTGCGCGAGCACGTCGGCGACCAGGAAACCGACATTGTGCCGGGTGCGCTCGTATTCGGGGCCGGGGTTACCCAGTCCGACCACGAGCGCGGGCCCAGTGGACGATTCGGTGTTGTTCAGCGCTCTGGCTTCCGGCTTTACTCGGCGGTCTCGCCCTCGGCCTCACCCTCGCCCGCGGCGGGCTCGGCGGCCGGGGCGGCGATGACGTTGACGATCAGGGTCTCCGGGTCGACGGCCAGGGTGACACCGGCGGGCAGCTCCAGCGCGCCCGCGGTGATCTGGGTGCCCGGCTCGACGCCCTCGACGGAGACCTCGATGGTCTCGGGCAGCTTCAGCGCGTCGGCCTCGATGGAGACGGTGGTGGCCTCCTGAGTGACCAGGGTGCCGGGGGCGGCGTCGCCCACCACGGTGACGGTCACGTCGGCGGTGACCTTCTCGCCGCGCTGGATGATGAGCAGGTCGGCGTGCTCGATGTAGCGGCGGATCGGGTGCACCACAACGGATTTGGTCAGCGCGAGCTGCTTCTTGCCGTCGATGACGAGGTTCAGCACCGCGTTGGTGCCGTGCTCACGCAGGATGGCGGCGAACTCCTGGGCGTTGACCGACAGGTGCTGCGGGTCGGTCTGGTGGCCGTACAGGACGGCCGGGACATTGCCGGCACGGCGGGTGCGGCGGGCGGCGCCCTTGCCGAACTCGGTGCGTACGGCGGCTTCGAGAAGGTTGACGTCGGACATGACTGGATCTACTCCTACGGCTCTTCCTGGCGGTCAGCGTTTTACCCGTCAGGGGTTGCTCACGCCTGACCGGGGTGGTCTACTCGTCGGGGCGAAGACCGAACGAGGACGGCCGGAAGCCGCGCCGCGTCGATCACGGTGTCGCAAATCTGGTCTGCGGTCACCCTCGCCGAGACAACCCGAACACCATACCCCAGCGCGGGAGCGCTCCTCGAATCGGGTGATCGGCTCCGGTTCGCGCCGGTCGCGTACGCTGGCGTGGTTGCCGATCGGTCGTCTGCGAAAGGTTGTTTTGCGTTGAGCGCCTCCCCTGAGGGTGTCGTCGCGCCCGCGCCCCGCGGGTTGCCCGCCGAGGTTGCCCGGCGACGCACGTTCGCGGTGATCTCCCATCCCGACGCGGGCAAGTCCACGCTCACCGAGGCGCTCGCCCTGCACGCCAGGATGATCTCCGAGGCGGGCGCGATCCACGGCAAGGCCGGGCGCAAGTCCACCGTCTCGGACTGGATGGAGATGGAGAAGGCGCGCGGCATCTCGGTCAGCTCGACCGCGCTGCAGTTCAACTACCGCGCCGCGGGCTCCGATGTCGACAGCGTCATCAACCTGGTCGACACCCCGGGTCACTCCGATTTCTCCGAGGACACCTACCGGGTACTCACCGCCGTCGACGCCGCGGTGATGCTGATCGATGCGGCCAAGGGCTTGGAGCCGCAGACGTTGAAGCTGTTCCAGGTGTGCCGCCACCGCGGCATCCCGGTGATAACGGTGATCAACAAGTGGGACCGGCCGGGCCGGGCGCCGCTGGAACTGCTCGACGAGATCGACGAGCGAATCGGCCTCACCCCCACCCCGCTGTTCCTTCCGGTCGGCATCGCGGGCGATTTCCGCGGCCTGCTGCGCCGCGGTCCAGAAGGCGTCCCGCTCGAATACATCCACTTCACTCGCACCGCGGGTGGCGCGACCATCGCGCCGGAGGAGTCGCTCACCCCGGAGGCCGCCGAGGCGCGCGAAGGCGAGCCGTGGAACACCGCCGCCGAGGAGAGCGAACTGCTCTCGGCCACCGGCCAGGACCACGATCAGGAACTGTTCCTCGCCGGTCAGACCTCACCGGTCATCTATGCCTCCGCGATGCTGAACTTCGGCGTGCGGCAGCTGCTGGAGACGCTGGTCACGCTCGCGCCTGCGCCCGGAGCACGCCAGGACGTCGGCGGAAAACCGCGCGAGACCGGCGACCCGTTCAGCGCGGTGGTGTTCAAGGTGCAGGCGGGCATGGACGCCGCGCACCGCGACCGGCTCGCGTTCATGCGGATCGTGTCCGGCGAGTTCGAGCGCGGCATGGTGGTCACCCACGCGCAGACCGGACGACCGTTCGCCACCAAGTACGCGCTGACCGTGTTCGGCCGCGAGCGCGCCACCGTCGACACCGCCTACCCGGGCGACGTGGTCGGCCTGGTCAACGCGACCGCCCTGGCCCCGGGCCACACCCTGTACGTGGACAAGAAGGTGGAGTTCCCGCCGATCCCGTCGTTCGCGCCGGAACATTTCGCGGTGCTGCGCGCCCAGAGCGCGGGCAAGTACAAGCAGTTCCGCAAGGCCATCGACCAGCTCGACTCCGAGGGCGTCGTGCAGGTGCTGCGCAACGATCTCCGCGGCGACGCCTCCCCCGTGCTGGCCGCCGTCGGCCCGATGCAATTCGAGGTGGTCACCGCGCGCATGCTCACCGAGTTCAACGTGGAGACCACGATGGAGCACCTCGGCTACACGCTGGCCCGGCGTACCGACGCCGCGTCGGCGGACGAACTCGGGCGACAGCGCGGGGTGGAAGTCTTCACCCGCTCAGACGGTGCGCTGCTGGCGCTGTTCAGTGACAAATGGCGGCTGCAATACATCGAGAAGGAGCACCCGAAGCTCACGTTGGAGCCCCTGGTCGCCACAGCCGACTGAGTCAGCCGGCCTCGGGCTCGGTCCGCACCGTCGGGCCGGTGGGTTCGCGCTCGACCGACGCGATGCCCTCTTCCCGGGCGATCAGACCCCAGCGGCTGGATGTCAGCCGCAGGCTCGGCAGATCGCTGAGCGAAAGCACCACCTCGTAGGTGCGCTCGTAGCCGGTGTGGGAGATCCGCCAGCGTCCGTCGTCGCAGCGGACATAGCGGTCGTTGTAGAAGGCCGCGCCGCGCAGCAGCATGTTGTGGCCCGGAATGAGGACCGTGTCGGCGAGGTACCAGGTGCCGCTGGCGTTGTCACCGTCGACATCGATCTCCGGGTGGTCACATCGGTGCTCGGTGATCACGTGCGGACCGAGCGTGTTCCGCATGAACGCGATGAACGCCTCACGCGATTCGAACTGGAGATATTCGCTGTAGGTCGCGGTCGCCTCGGGGATCATGGTGTCCGCGAAATCATCCCATGATTTAGTGTCGAGTGTGCGAAGGTACCGGTACTTCAGTCGGCTGATCGCCGATACGTCGTCCACTTCCCGCTCGTCTTCGCGGCCTCGCGACGATCTCGGATCGCCGCGCACCTGCCCGAAGTCGATCGGCCCCGCGTCGAAGCGCAACCGCGCGCCCGTGCGATCGCCGCGGGTCTGCTCACCGGTGCTCGTCCCGCGGCCGCCGCGGTCCGGTCTGCCTTGGTCGACGTCCGGAGCTGCCCGCTCCGGTCTACCGGGATCGATTCCCACGCTGCCGCGCTGTTGCCGGCCCGGGTGGAATCCCGGGTCGTCGCGCCCCTGCCCACCGGAGCCCGCGCCCCGGCCAGTACGCACTTGCGCAGCGATGCCCACAGCTGGGTCGCCGCGCCCCTGCCCGCCGGTTCCCTGATCCATACCCTCAACAATCCCACCCCGAGTCTGGAATTGGGAGGGTTGTATCAGATTGCTATCACGGTTAGGGCAACATTCCGGCGAATATCGACGGACCCGGGGTCAGCTTCCGATCGTGAAGCAGGTGCGGCAGAAATCCTCGCCGAACTCGGTGAGCCGAAGACTCTTGCGGACGATCTTCGGCGCCCGGCCCGCTTTCTTCAGCGCCGCCTCCACCACGGGCTGGACCTCGAGCACCATGTACCGGCTCAGCACCACCGGATCATCGGAGGTCAGGGTCAGTCCGAGACGGTTGAGGTTGATCAGGTACATCCGCGCGCGGTCCGGGTAGCGCACACCTGCCTGGTCGGGCACCGAGGTGAGATCGCCCTGCACGAGTTCCGAGCCGATCCCCAATGGACGGTTGGTGCGCACGTCGACCGACGGTTGCGGGCCGTTGAGCGCCATGAAGCGCAGGATGCGGGCCTCGTCGGGCGCGAGCTCGTCGAGGATGCGGTCGTAGGCCGGGTGCACGTCCTCGGTGAAGTAGACGTCGGCGGACCTGGCCAGCAGCGAGTCACCGCGGCGGCGCAGTTCCTCGGTGGTAGCCGAGCGGAGGTGCGAACCGACCGCGAGCGCCTGTTGCGCGCCGTTGGATGTCGGGACGTAGCTGACGATCTCCCGCACCGAACCCTCGGTGACGCCGAGGGCGCTGCGGGCGATGGAGCGCAACGCGTTTCCGGTCCGCTCGGCGATCTCGGCCGAGGACTCGCCGTCCAGCGCCGCCTGGGTGATCTCCTTGGTGACCTCGAAGGTGGTACCGACGGCCCACTGGCTGCCGCGCACGACGCTACCCGCGGCCAGTCCTGCCGCGCGGAACACGCCGCGGATCAGCCTCGCTTCGTTGCTGATCTGCCGCTGTTCGACATCCGAACTGCGCTCGACGGAGCGGTAACCGGCCCGGGTCACGTCCCGTCCGGTCCTGTCGTCTGTCACATTTTCTCCGATATCGCCGGGTGAACGAATCCGCCCCACAGATTACTTCCCCTTGTGTCGCGGGTCATTCGCAACGCCCTGACTCGGACAGTGCGACCGGCTCGCGGCGCACAATAGGGTTTCTTTGCCGAGCGGGTGCTAGTTTTGGGTGCCGGTGAGGCGGCGATCACCGGGGTGTCGGCAGGAGGGTGTCGTGTTGGAGAGCGTATTCGGAATCCACCCCACGATCCTGCTCGAACTCGTCACCATACCTCTATTCACCGGTGTCATCGGCTACATCACCAACTGGACCGGCGTGCTCATGCTGTTCAAGCCGGTCGCCTTCCATGGCTTCCGAGTTCCCGGCCTGCGCGCGCTGTACCCATTCCTGCCCAAGCGAATTCAAGTTCTCCCGCTGCTCAGCTACGACGGCCGATTCGGCTGGCAGGGCATCGTCCCCTCGCGCGCGGACAAGATGGCCAGCATCGCGGTCGACAAGGGCCTGGCCAAACTCGGCAGCGTCGCCGACTTCTACCGTGAGCTCGAGCCGGACAAGCTGGCCGAGCACCTCGCGAGCATCGCCGACACGCAGATCAAGGACATCGTCGAGGACATCCTGCGGCGCGAGCATCCGCAGCTCTGGTACAACCTGCCCACCCAGGTGCGCGACGTGATCCACGAGCGGGTGCGCCAGCAGTTGCCGGAGATCCTGCGCGAGCTCACCGAGGAATTGGGCGCGAATATCGATCAACTGCTCGATGTGAAGCAGATGGTGATCCGCTACTTCCAGGCCAGGCCGCACCTGCTCAACACGCTGTTCCAGGTGCTCGGCGCCAAGGAACTGCGTTTCATGCAGAACTTCGGTTTCTACTTCGGCGCGCCCATGGGCGCGGTGCTGGTCGCCGTCCTGCATCTGACCGGATGGGCGAGTCTGGTCGTGCTCCCGATCGGCGGCGTGATCATCGGCTGGGTGGTCAACTGGATCGGCATCAATATGATCTTCGCGCCCGCCTATCCGAAGTGGTGGTGCCCGTGGCGGCAGGGCCTGCTGATCAAACGCAAATCCGAAATCACCGACGGCTATGCGGAATTGGTTTCCAGCCAGGTGATCACGGTGGCGAATATCGGCGACGAGTTGCTCAACGGTCCGCGCTCGGATCGCACCATGCAGATGCTCGAGGACACGCTGCGTCCCGCCGCCGACCGCGCGCTCGGACCCGCGCGGCCCGCGGTCAAGTTCATGCTCGGCAGTCGCGATTACGACTCGCTACAGACGACGTTGACCACCGAGGCCATGGCCATCGCGCCGATCGCGTTCGCCGACCCGGAGTTCAACGTCCGCCAGGGCCGGCAGATCAACGAATACATCGCCAGGCAGATGTCGGCGCTGTCGCCACCGGACTTCGTCGACATGCTGCGTGCCGCGATCAAACAGGATGAATGGCTGCTTTTCGTCCATGGCGGTGTGCTGGGGCTGTTCGCCGGATACGCTCATATCCTGATCTTCGGAACGGGAGTGGCGACATCATGGCTGTAGCGGGTCCGGACGACGGCGATCTCCAGGCCGTCGAGCACCGCGATGCGACGGAGGCGAACGCCGAGCCATCACGGGAAATCGCCCGGCGGCCTGCCTCGGACATCACTCGTTCCGACGAATCATCCAGACCGGTAACGGTTCCCGTGGCTACCGTGCGCGCCGCTACGGGCGTCGCAAGGGTCGCGTGGAGCGCCGTCACGGGCGTGACCGCCTGGGGTGTCGGCACCGCGGTCGGTGTCACCTCGACCGTCGTGCGGCGCAGCATCGAGGGCGCACCGCCCCGAGAAGTGCTCGCCCAGGCCGAATCCGAGGTCCGTGGCGCGATGCGCCGTGCGCTCGGCATCCCGGCCGTCACACAACCGTCCACCGGGCAGAGCGTGCCGACGCTGCGCGAGCAGGGTGCCGCGCTGCTGCGGTTGTCGGCCAGCGCCCACGGCGAGGACGACAACCACCCGGCCTTCGCGGGCATGCTGGCCGAACTCACCCCGGACGAGGCACGCATCCTGCGCTTCCTGCACTTGGATGGACCACAGCCCTCGATCGACATCCGCACCGGACGCCCGCGCGCGCTCGGGGCGGAACGCGTCGGCTCGATGCTCACACTGATCGGCGAGCATGCCGGCCTGCGCTTCCCGAACCGAATCCAGCAGTACCTGACCAACCTGCGCAGACTCGGCTTGGTCGAGCACGCGCGCGAGCCGGTCGGCAACCCGAACCGCTACCAAGTACTGGAGGCGCAGTCAGTGGTGCGAGAGAAGCTGAAGCGGTCCGGATTCGGTACCAAGGTGATCTACCGCAGCGTGGTACTCACCGACTTCGGCGCCGACTTCGTGCGCAGCTGTCTGCCGGTGGTCGTGCAGGACGGGCGCGCCTCCGGGCACTAGGCCGCCCACCCTCGCATCGCCAGCTCGGCCACCCGCTCGAGTTCCGCCCGGCTGGCGCCGTCCCTGGCCGCCTGGGACATGCCCTGCATGACCGTGCCGACGTAGCGGGCGAGCGTGCGCGCGTCCAGATGTCGCGGCAAGAAGCCCGCGTCGATGTCGGCCTGTATGCGGGCGGCGAATCTGTCGATGTTCCGGTTGCGCATATCGCGGAGCATGTCGGCGATCTCGGCGCTGGTCGTGTTGACGCCCGCGCTGATCACCAAGCAACCGTGCGGGCAATCCGGCCGAGTGTACTCCGTGGCCGCCTCGCGCAGGATGCGCCGAACGGCGGCCTCCGCGGTGCTCTCTTCAGCTAGCGCCCGTGTGACGAATCCGCCGTAGCGCGCGCCGAAACTTCGCACCGCCTCGCCGAACAGCGTCTTCTTGTCACCGAACGCCGCGTACAGGCTCGGCGCCCCGATGCCCATGGCCGCGGTCAGGTCGCCGATGGAGGTGGCCTCGTACCCGCGCGCCCAGAACAGCCGCATGGCCTGCTCCAGCGCGGCGTCCCGATCGAAGGATCGGGGTCGTCCCCGGGTCGTCGTACCCATGCCGATAATTTTATAGCGGTCACTAGACAATGTGCTACTTTTTCTTTCTGTAGCGACCGCTAGAGAAAGGGGCCCGGTATGGGCACGCTGACAGGGAAGACGGCATTGGTCACCGGAGCCAGCCGGGGAATCGGACGGGCCATCGCCGAACGGCTCGGGCGCGAGGGCGCACGGGTCGCGGTCCACTACAACGGCAACGAGCAGGCGGCCAAGACGAGCGTCGCCGCGATCGAGGCCGCGGGCGGCGAAGCGTTCGCGATCCGCGCCGAACTGGGTGTGCCCGGCGACGCCGCCACCCTGTGGGCCGCTTTCGACGCACACGCCGACGGGCTGGACATCCTGGTGAACAACGCGGGCATCGACGGCATCCGTGAGCCGATCGCCGGAACCGACGAGACGGCGTTCGACCGGGTGTTCGCGGTCAACGCCAAGGCGCCGTTCTTCATCACTCGCCTCGGCCTGGACCGGTTGCGCGCGGGCGGCCGGATCATCAACATCTCCACCGGTCTCACCCGCGGCGCGCACATGCCGCAGCTGATCGCCTACACCATGACCAAAGCCGCGATCGACAGCTTCACCAGCGTGCTGGCCAAGGAGGTCGGCGCGCGCGGCATCACGGTGAACGCGGTCGCGCCCGGAGTGATCGACACCGATATGAACGCGAGCTGGCTGCGCGATCCCGAAGTCGCGGCGACGGTGGCGGCGATGTCACCGTTCCAGCGGGTGGGGCAGTCCGCCGATGTGGCCGACATCGTCGCTTTCCTCGCCTCCGACGACGCGCGGTGGGTCACCGGACAGTGGATCGACGCCACCGGCGGCGCGCTGCTGTAAACGATCCGAAGGCGGCTGCCTCGCCTTCGCTCGGCGGGTGCCTCAGCCTTCCCTCGGCCCAGCGCGACCTTCGGGCCGCCTTCGTCCGGCTGCGCCCATTAGGCTTGAGCACCGTGTTGTCCGTAGTGCCGAGTCCCGTCACCGTGCGCGCGCCGTCGAAGGTGAACCTCCATCTCGGAGTCGGCGACCTGCGCGCCGATGGCTATCACGACCTGACCACGGTATTCCAGGCGCTGTCGCTGAGTGACGATCTGCAGATCGCGCCGGCGGCATCGCTCGCCGTTCGAGTCACCGGCGAGGGCGCCGCGGAGGTGCCGACCGACCGGACGAACCTGGTGTGGAAGGCGGCCGTCCGGCTCGCGCACCTGGGCGGCCGCGCACCCCTGGTGGAAATCGCTATCAGCAAAGGCATTCCGGTGGCAGGCGGCATGGCGGGCGGCAGCGCGGACGCCGCCGCGGCGCTGGTCGGCCTGAACGAGCTGTGGGATCTGGGCTTGTCCCGGGACGAACTCACCGCGGTGGCCGCCGAACTCGGCAGCGACGTCCCGTTCGCGCTGCACGGCGGCACCGCGCTCGGCACCGGCCGGGGGGAACGCCTGCTCCCGGTGCTGTCCCGCAATACGTTTCACTGGGTGCTCGCCTTCGCGAAGGGCGGCCTGCCCACTCCGGCCGTTTTCGCCGAGCTCGACCGGCTGCGTGAGCACGGCCAACCCCCTCGGCTCGGCGAGCCGCAACGGCTGATGCAGGCACTGGCCTCCGGTGATCCACGCCAGCTCGCCCCCCTGCTCGGCAACGATTTGCAGGCGGCGGCGCTGTCGCTGAAGCCGGAGCTACGCCGCACCCTGCGCGCGGGCGTCACCGCGGGCGCGCTGGCCGGGCTGGTGTCCGGCTCCGGACCCACCTGCGCGTTCTTGTGCGAGAGCGAGGAATCGGCGATATCGGTGGCGGCCGAACTCGCGGGCGCGGGCGTGTGCCGCAGCGTCCGGACGGCCAGCGGCCCGGTGCCGGGGGCGCGCATTCTGACCGCCGACGCGTCCGGGAAACACTGACTTCGCACGCCCATCGGGTCAGGAGACGACGTCGGCCAGCCGATCGACCTGGTCGGCATCGCGTCCGTAGCAGTAGAGCATCACCTCGTCGGCACCGAGATCCTCGAATTGAGCCATGGCCGTGCGAATTTCGTCCGGAGTGGTGAGCATTCCGGAGACCATGGACTCGGCGCGTCCGGTGAACCGGTAGTAGGCGCCCATCGCGGCGCGGGCGTCATCGATGACCTCCTGCGGGCCGAGCGCCGCGTTCACCTGGGCGACGATGCGGGGCACGCCGGACCTACCGTGGTCCGTCCAGGAACGGCGCACGGTCTCGAACAGGCCGCCCGCCCACGATGGTGGCGCGGCGGCGAGAAACCCTCCACCCCAACGGCCCACTCGCTCGAGCGCCGCGGGCCGGAAACCGCCGAACAGGATTTCGGGGCCTTCCGGCCGCAGCGGCGCGGGTCCGACCGGACCGCACTCGTCGCTGTAGGGCGCACCGGACCACAGTCGGCGCATGAGTGCGAGTTGCTCGTCGAGGCGGCGACCGCGGGTGCGCAGGTCGGCGCCGGAGGCATGGTGATCGTCGGCGCGCCCGCCGACGCCGAGACCGAGCACCAGGCGTCCGCCGGCCATCCGGTCCAGCGTCGCGACCTGTTTGGCGAGCAGCACCGGGTCACGCAGCGGCGCGAGCAGCACTTCGGTCTGGACCCCGAGCCTGGTGGTCGCCCCGGCGATCGTCGCAAGCGCGATCAGCGGTTCGGGGTTGTCGTACACCAACCGGTCGAGCAAGCCGAGCGTGCGGAAAGGGCCCGCGTCGGCGCGCCGGGCCCAGTCGAGCAGAGCGGCGGGATCGGAGATGGGCAGGCCGAGGCCGACATGCATGGGGATCCTCCAGAGGGAGCAAAGCGGAATGGAAACAGTGCCGCCCACCGAACACCTCGAAGCGAACGAGGTGGGGCTCCCATTCTGCGGCTTACTTCTGGGGAGCGCCGGATCGGTTCCTTGGAACGAACGTTGTTCGTCGAGAAGAATCTAAACGAACATTGTTCGTTCCGCAAGCGCTCCCGCTCGCCGGGACAGCGACCCGTCCACGCCGGTCGGTACGCTGGCTCGGGGCAATCATCGGCGCGTCGCCGCACGACACGGAAGGATCCATGTCCAACCTGATCAATCTCGAACAGGTCCACAAGAGCTTCGGGATCAAGCCGTTGCTGGACAACGTGTCGCTCGGCGTGCACGCGGGCGAACGGATCGGGGTCGTCGGCCTCAACGGAGGCGGCAAGACCACCCTGCTCGAGGTACTCACCGGCATCGAGGAGCCGGACAGCGGCCGGGTCAGCAGACTCGGCGGCTTGCGCATGGCGGTGGTCACCCAGCGCGGCACACTGCCCGAGGGCGCGACGGTGGGCTCGGTGGTCCTGGCCGGTCTCGCCGACGACGCGATGACCGACCAGGTCGCCGAACACGAATGGGCAGCCGACCCACGGATCCGCTCGGTGATGGAGGGCATCGGCATCGCCGGTCTCGGCATGGACACCCTGGTCGACAATCTCTCCGGGGGCGAGCGGCGCCGGGTCGCGCTCGCCGCCGCGCTGGTGCGCGAGCTCGACCTGCTGGTACTGGACGAGCCGACCAACCACCTCGACGTGGAGGGCGTGCAGTGGCTGGCCGAACACCTGCTGAGCCGCCGCAGCGCACTGGTCGTGGTGACCCACGACCGCTGGTTCCTCGATACCGTCGCCACCAACACCTGGGAAGTGGTCGGTGGCAAGGTGGAAAGCTACGAGGGCGGTTACGGCGACTGGATCTTCGCCCGCGCCGAGCGCGCCCGCCAGGCGGACGCCTCCGAGGCGCGGCGGCGCAACCTGGCTCGCAAGGAACTGGCCTGGCTGCGGCGCGGCCCGCAGGCCCGCACCTCCAAGCCGCGCTACCGGGTCGAGGCCGCGGAAGCCTTGATCTCGGATGTGCCGCCGCCGCGCGACAGCGTCTCGCTGGCCGCGTTCGCGCGAAAGCGCCTCGGGCGCGTCGTCGTCGAACTCGAGGACGCCACGCTCGCCACTCCGGACGGCAGGGAACTGGTCCGCGATCTGACCTGGCGGCTGGCGCCGGGCGAACGCGTCGGCCTGGTTGGCGTCAACGGTTCGGGTAAGACGACGCTGCTGCGCGCGCTGGCCGGAGACACCGGGCCGAACGGCTCGGCGCTGGCCGCGGGCAAGCGCATCCAGGGCCAGACCGTGCAGATCGGCTGGCTGCGCCAGGAACTCGACGACCTGCCGACCGATCTGCGCGTGCTGGAGGCGGTGCAGCAGGTTGCGCAGCGAATCATGCTCGGGGACAAGGAGATCTCCGCGGGCCAGCTGGCCGAGCGGCTCGGCTTCACCCCCGCCCGCCAGCGCACGCCGGTCGGCGACCTGTCCGGCGGCGAACGCCGCCGCCTGCAGCTGACGCGCATCCTGATGTCCGAGCCGAACGTCCTGCTGCTCGACGAGCCGACCAACGACCTGGACATCGACACGCTGCAACAGCTGGAGGACCTGCTCGACAACTGGGCGGGCACGCTGGTCGTGATCAGTCACGACCGCTACCTCATCGAGCGCATCTGCGACTCCACCTGGGCGCTGTTCGGCGACGGCAAGCTCACCAACCTGCCCGGCGGCATCGAGGAGTACCTGTCCAAGCGCGCCGCGCTCACCGCCGGGCGAACCCGCGCGACGGCACCGGAGGCCAAGCCCACCGACGCCCCCGCCACCGATTCCGCGGCCTACCGCGCCGCCCGCAAAGAGCTGACCCGCCTGGAACGAGCCATCGACAAACTGTCCGACCGCGAGCAGCGTCTGCACGCCGCATTGACCGACGCCGTCACCGATCCGGGCAAGCTGGTCACCTTGGGCGCGGAACTCGAGCAGGTCCTCGCGGAGAAGGAGATCGCCGAGGAGCGCTGGCTAGAGCTGGCCGAGGGCGTGTAGGTCATCGATCACCATTGCGCTCTATACCCCAAGGGGGTATGTTTTCAGAGGTCGGGTACCCCCCGGCCGTATGATCACCACGGAGCGAAGGAGTCGGACATGCCCACTACCACCTACACCGTCACGGGAATGACTTGCGGGCACTGCGTCAGCTCCGTCAAGACCGAGATCGGCAAGATCGACGGTGTCACCAGTGTCGACGTCGATCTCGCCAGCGGCGGGGTCCGGGTCGGCAGCACCGCGCCGATCGCCGAGGCCGACATCGTCGCCGCCGTCGACGAGGCGGGCTACGAAGTCGCCGTCTGACCCCCTTCTCCGCGTGGCTCCTCGCACACCGCGAGGAGCCACTGCAGTTCGGGAGCGTTACGCCTGGGCCGCCAGACGGACGAAGGCCGCGGCGTCGAGGGTCTCGCCGCGGGCGGTGGGCGAGATTCCGGCGGCGAGCAGGCGGCGTTCGGCTTCGGCGGGCGAGCCCGCCCAAGCGGCGAGTGCGGCGCGGAGGGTCTTGCGGCGCTGCGCGAAGGCGGCGTCGATGACTTCGAAGACCCGGCGGCGATGCTCGTCATCCATCGGCCACGGCGGCTCGGCAAAACGTTCGATCCGGACCAGTCCCGACTCGACCCGCGGCACCGGCCAGAACACCTGGGTGCCGACCGCGCCCGCGCGCCGGACCGTGCCGAAGAAGCCCGCCTTCACACTCGGCACGCCATAGATGCGGCCACCGGGCTCCGCGGCGAGCCGATCGGCCACCTCGGCCTGCACCATCACCAAAGCCACCGCGATGCTCGGCAATTCGGCCAGTAGATGCAGCAGCACGGGCACCGCGACGTTGTACGGCAGGTTGGCCACCAGCGCGGTCGGCACGGCGGGGAGATCCGCGGCGGTGACGCGCAGCGCGTCCGCCTCGACCACCGACAACCGTGCCGCCAGTTCCGGCGCCCGATCCGCGACAGTCACGGGAAGATTCCGCGCGAGCACGGGATCGATCTCGACGGCGACCACCGACCCCACCACATCCAGCAGCGCGAGAGTCAGCGAACCCAGCCCCGGTCCGACCTCGAGCACCACGTCGGCACGCCCCACTCCCGCGGCGGCGACGATTCGCCGCACCGTGTTCGCGTCGTGCACGAAATTCTGCCCGAGCTGCTTGGTCGGCCGGATCCCGAACCGTTCGGCCAGCACGCGCACCTCGGCGGGACCGAGCAGCGCGGCATTTCCGCGAGCGGCAATCTCAGGTTCGGGCACCTCGAGAATCTATCAACCGAGCCCCAGCCGACTGGTGCAGGCGGGCCATGCCCCCCAGCCCTGCCGTTGCCGGGTGATCTCGGCGATGGCGATCTGCTCTTCCCGGGTCGCGAGGTCGGCGCGCGGCGCGTACCGCAAACCGCCCTGCCGCTCCCAGGTGCCCTGGTCGAATTGCACGCCGCCGTAGTAGCCGTTGCCGGTGTTGATCGACCAGTTGCCGGTCGACTCACAGCGGGCCAGCGCGTCCCAGATCGCGCCGTCGCGCACCGGCGGCACCTCGGTGCCCGGCTTGGCGCCCTTGCGGACGGTCTTCGGCTGTGCGGCGACGGTTACCGTCGAATCGATCGGCGTGCGGTCGACTTCCTGGCCGTTGACCATGGTGACCGCGAACGTGACGTCCTGGACGCCGGGCTTGCCGGGTGATTCCACCACGGTGCGGCTCATGTTCAAGGTCGGGTCTTCGATGACGTTCTCCGGCGGATCCAGTGGCACCGTCTCGGTGTGCCGCTCGACCCGCTTGCGCGTCACCGTGATGTGCAGGCCATTCGTCAGCGGGGCGGACGCGGCGGGTTCAACGGAGTCCTGCTCCATCAGCGGGATGCCCGCGACCTTCAGGAACTCACCGACCGTGGGGGCGGCCAGGCGAACGTCCACCGGGTTGCCGATGCCGTCGAGCAGCGAAACCGTTCGCGGGGTCGCGATGAGCAGTGCCGCGCCCTGCAACGGCAGCTTCTCCTCGCGCGCGGGCGAGACGTACACCTCTTTCGGGATCTTCAGCTGCTCGAGCGCCTCCCCGGCGGTCACACCGGTGGTCCACACCTTCCGCGTCAAGCCGTCGACCGAGAGGTCGACCTCACGAGCGCGATTGAGCGTGATCGTCGCGCCGTTGCCGATGTGCGCGGCCAACGCGGGAGCGACCTTGTCCCGGTCGGTCACGGCGAAGCCCGCGGCCTTCAAGACCCCGCGTACGTCGCGCGACATGGTGGTCTGCAACAGCTTCTCGCCGTCCACGACGACGGTCACCGTCTTGCGGTTCACGATCGCCAGGCCCGCGCCGACGATCAGCGTCAGCAGCAGCGCCCCGACCGCGAGGTACAGCAGCGGGGACCGCGACTGGTTGATCCGCGTAAAGGGTGACATGGTCACAGCACGATAACGAGCGTGCCGAGACCCGACAACCGCAAGCTCCGGAACAGGGGCTTTTCAATATCACGATCAGATATCGACTGCGCAGGTAAATCACGGAACGAGATACCAAACGTGACATAGAACACATTTGGGATGGCAGGCTCTTGTCAGCACCCGGCCGCCGGGTACTCAGATGCGGTAGACGCGACGCGCGTTGGCGGTGGTGATCTTCGCCAATTCCGCGGGATCCTGCTCGCGCAACGCGGCCAGCGCTCGCACCGTGTAGGGCAGGCAGTAGGGCTCGTTGGGCGCGCCACGGAACGGATGCGGGGTCAGATACGGCGCGTCCGTCTCGACCAGGATCTGATCGTCGGGCACGACCTGAGCCGCCTCGCGCAGTTCGTGCGCGTTCTTGAAACTCACCGTCCCGGAGAAACTCAGGATGTAGCCCTCGGCCACACAGGACAGCGCCATGTTCGTGTCCGAGGAGAAGCAATGGAAGATCACGGTGTCCGGCGCGCCCTCGTCCAGCAGCACCGTCAGCAGGTCGTGGTCGGCCTCGCGGTTGTGGATCATCAGCGGCTTGCGGACCCGTTTGGCCAGGTCGATATGCCAGCGGAAACCCTCGATCTGGGTCTCGATATCGGCGCAGCCGTCCAGCTTGCCCGGCCAGTAGTAGTCGAGGCCGGTCTCGCCGACGGCGACCACGCGCGGGTCGGCGGCCAGGCGCTCCAGCTCGGCCTTCGCCTCGTCGTCGAGCACGTTCGCCCTGGTCGGATGCAGTGCGACGGCCGCGAACACGCGATCGTCCCAGTGCGCGGCCCGCACCGCCCACCGCGCCGCGGCCAGATCGTCGGCCACGGTGACCACCTGGCCGACGCCGACCGAAGCGGCCCGGTCGACGATCGCGGCGGTGGAGGCCGCGTCGGTCGCGCCACAGGCGTCGAGATGGGTGTGCGCGTCCACGATCGGCGCGAGCGGCTCCGGCAGCTCCGGCGCGGGACGTGCGGCGCTCATCGACGGCCACCCCTGCCGAGCGCGCGGTGGTCGCCGAGCGCGCGGTGGTCGCGCAGCGCGGGCGCGTCGCCCCGGGGAGCGACGCCGGGGATATTCACGCGAGCGAAGGAATGCACGCGCATTACAGTAGACAGCACCATGAGCGAAGCTGACCGCCCCGCCTTCTACATCACCACGGCCATCGCCTATCCGAACGGTGCGCCCCACATCGGGCATGCGTACGAGTACATCTCGGCCGACGCCATCGCCCGTTTCAAGCGGCTCGACGGGTACGACGTGTTCTTCATGACCGGCACCGACGAGCACGGCCAGAAGATGCAGCAGGCCGCGACCGCCGAGGGCATCCCGGTGCGGGAGCTGGCGGCGCGCAACTCCGATGTGTTCGAGGCGCTGGACAAGACGCTGGAGATCTCCTTCGACCGGTTCATCCGCACCACCGACGCGGACCACCAGGTGGCCAGCGCCGCGATCTGGGAGCGGATGCTCGCCAACGGGGACATCTACCTGGGCAACTACTCGGGCTGGTACTCGGTGCGCGACGAGGCGTTCTACGCCGACGAGGAGACCACGGTGCTGGAGGACGGCACCCGCGTCTCCACCGAGTCCAGGACGCCGGTGACCTGGACCGAGGAGTCGAACTACTTCTTCCGGCTCTCGGCCTACCAGGACAAGCTGCTCGCGCTCTACGACGAGCGTCCCGAATTCATCGCGCCGGCAACGCGTCGCAACGAGATCGTCAGCTACGTCAAGGCGGGGCTGAAGGATCTGTCCATCTCGCGCACCACCTTCGACTGGGGTGTGCCGGTGCCCGGCCACCCGGATCACGTCATGTACGTGTGGGTGGACGCGCTGACCAACTACATCACCGGCGTCGGCTTCCCGGACACCGAATCCGCCGCGTTCCGGAAGTTCTGGCCCGCCGACGTGCACATCATCGGCAAGGACATCACCCGGTTCCACACCGTGTACTGGCCCGCGTTCCTGATGTCGGCCGGTGTGGAGCTGCCCGAACGCGTGTTCGTGCACGGGTTCCTGTACAACAAGGGCGAGAAGATGTCCAAGTCGGTCGGCAATGTGGTCGACCCGCTGGAGTTGGTCGAGAACTACGGCGTGGACGCGGTGCGCTTCTTCCTGCTGCGCGAGATCTCCTACGGTCAGGACGGCAGCTACAGCCACGAGGCGATCGTCGGCCGGATCAACAGCGACCTGGCCAACGAGTTCGGCAACCTGGTGCAGCGCAGCACCAAGCTGGTCGCGCGCGACTGTGGCGGCGTGGTGCCGACGCCCGGCGAGTTCACCGCCGACGATCGTGCCCTGCTCGACCTCGCGGGCGGCCTGCTGGAGCGCTGCCGCACCGAATTCGACGCGCAGCAGATGCATCTCGCGCTGGAGGCGATCTGGCTGACGCTCGGCGAAACCAACAAGTACTTCTCCGCCCAGGCGCCATGGGCGCTGGCAAAATCCGGTACGCCGGAGGACCTCGCGCGCGAGGCCACCGTGCTGTACGTGACGCTCGAGGTACTGCGGATCGTCGCGATCCTGGTGCAGCCGGTGATGCCGGGTTCGGCGGGGCGCATCCTCGATCAACTGGGTCAGCGCGACCGCGCCTTCGCCGACATCGCGACCCCGATCGAGCCCGATGTGACACTGCCCGCGCCGGAACCTGTTTTCCCCAAGTACGTCGAACCGAAGGATTGACGCGGACGTGTTGCGTGCCGGAATATCAAGGCGCGCAACACCTTTCGCACTGTTTTCCCGGGGCTGAGCCGGGCACTGAACCACCTGCCTTCCCGCAGTGGAATGCGTTGTCGGATAATGAAACACCGGTTCGCGGCCGCGCAGCGCCCCGGGCCGTGTGCGATCGGTACGTCGACGTTCCGTTCGGATCGGTTCCGGCACAGAGAGGGCACCCATGCGCCAGCAGCAGGCGACGACATCCGTTCAGCGGTCCGGTTTCGCCGAGCGCCATCGCGCCGCGCGCGAAGCCGTGCTCACGTCGCAGCGCGGCAGGCTGGTCGAAGCCATGGTGGAGTGTGTCGACAGCAAGGGCTATCCCGCCACCACACTCACGGATCTGGTTGCGCGAGCCCGGGTTTCGCGCACCACCTTCTACGAGCACTTCACCAACAAAGAGGAGTGCTTCGTCGAGGCCGTGCACACGGGGGTGGACATCGTGGCGTCCCGGATCGCCGAAGAACTCGCGCAACTGCCGCCGGACGCCGACGCGTACGCGAAGATCGAGTCGATCGTCGTCACGTTCTGCCGGACCGTCGCCACCGAGCCGGATTTCGCGCGGCTGGTGCTGGTGGAGTCCTTCAAAGTGAACCAGGCCGCCGTCGGCTACCGTGACCTGGCCGTCGACCGGTTCGCCCAGCTGTATCGGCTGTTCTACGACGAGGCGCGCGCGGCGGATCCGACGCTGCCGGAGGTCTCGGACGAGTTGATCGCCCTGATCCCCGATGCGATCGGCGAGCGCACGCGCCGCGTCATCATCGCGGACGGACCCGCGCGGGTACCGGAACTGGCGCCGCTGTTCGTCCAGTTCGTCATGACCACGCTGGGCTTGCGCTACCCCGCCTCTCCGGGCCTTTAGGCTCCCCCGCCTCTCTCCGTATCGGCCTGACGCGCTCACTTCCAGCGATCGAGCAGGCGGTTGGTCTCCGTGGTCAAAGCGGCCTGGAGGAACGGGCCGAAGGTGATGCGGGCGACGCCCTGATCGGCGAGTGCCGCCTTGTCGGCCTGATCCGGGAGCACGGTGGCGCTGATCGGCAGCGGCAGTTCGCCGGTCAGGCGGCGCATGTCGGCCTCGGCGTGGCGGCCCACCGGGAACAGCACGTCGGCGCCGGCCTCGGCGGCTAGCTTCAGGCGTTCGATGGCACGGTCGACGCGGTCGGCGTCGTCGCCGTCTTTGCGCAGGAACAGATCGGTGCGCGCGTTGATCACCACGTGCACGCCCGCGGTGTCGGCGGACTCGCGCAACCGGTGCACCAGGTCGGCATGCTCCTGCGCGGTGCGCAGCCGCTTGCCCTCGCTGTGCACGGTGTCCTCGATATTGAGTCCGATCGCGCCCGCCTCGAGCAGCCCCTCGATCAGCCGCGCCGGCTCCAGCCCGTACCCCGACTCGATGTCGACCGACACCGGCACATCCACCGCCGCCGTGATCTGCCGTACCCGGGTCATCGACTCGTCGAAGGTCATCCCTTCCCCGTCGGCGCGCCCGATCGAATCGGCCAGCGGATGACTGCCGACCGTCAATGCCGAAAAACCAGCCTCCACGGCGACTTTCGCGGACCAGGCATCCCATACCGTCGGGAATACTCCCGGATCCCCCGGCACGTGCAATCCGAGAAACGTCGTGGCCTTGTTCTCCAGAGAAGTCATACCGACGATCTTGCCCGCCGCATGCCCTCGAGCACACATGAGGCGCGCCACCCCATTACTTACCCGCGGCGGGCAGTGAGGACCGCGTCGTAGAGCTCGCGACGGGAAACGGCGTGCACGGCGGCGACTTCGGCGCAGGCGTCCTTGAGGCGGAGGCCGGTGGCGATGAGGGATTCGACCACGTCGACCAGGTCGGTGGGGTCGGCGGAAGCCGGCGCAGCGCCCGCCAGGACCACGGTGATCTCCCCGCGCGCTCCCTCGACCGCCCAGGCCGCGAGTTCGGCGAGGGTGCCGCGAACCACTTCCTCGTACGTCTTGGTCAGCTCCCGGCAGACGGCCACGCGACGATCCGGTCCGAGGATCTCGACCGCGTCGGCCAGGCAGTCGGCGAGGCGGTGCGGCGCCTCGAAGAAGACACAGGCACGCGGCTCGGCGGCCAGGGTGCGCAACCATTCCCGGCGCTGGCCGGATTTGCGTGGCGCGAATCCGTCGAAGCAGAACCGTTCCACCGGCAGGGCCGACAAGGCCAGCGCCGTGGTCACCGCCGAGGGGCCGGGCAGACACGTCACCGGAAGGTCGCGCTCGACGCAGGCCGCGACCATCCGATAGCCGGGGTCACTGACCGACGGCATGCCGGCGTCGGTCACCAGCAGCACCGTACGCCCGGCCGCGATCTCGTCGAGCAGCATCGGGATCCGCGCCGTCTCCACGTGGTCGTAGAAGCTGACCACCCGCCCGGTGATCTCCACGCCGAGCGCCTTGGCCAGCGACCTGGTACGACGGGTGTCTTCGGCGGCCACGACATCGGCCGTCGCCAGCACCTCACGCAGGCGCTGCGAGGCATCCCCGACATCACCCATCGGTGTCGCCGCGAGTACCAGCCTGCCCTGCGTCACCTTGTCTCCCCCGCCTCTCCGAGTATTCAGGCCGTACCAGTTGGGTGACGCAGGATTACGCTCAGGTCCTGCGTCGGGTTCCGCTCGAGTTCTGGGCGTACCCGGGTGAGTTACCCATGTTCTCACGAAATCATTTGGTCACGTATTCCGGCGTCGGCGAGGATTCCGGGTATGCCTCAGGTCTATCCCTGGGCGGGTGAGATTTGTCCGTGTCCGCGGGGTCCGCAGATACGATCGGGGCGTGGCCCCAGGTGGCCGACCAGCGTGCGACCGCGACGCAGCTCCACGCGCCAGCCCGGGCGACCACGGAACATGTATGCGTCCGAGACGAATCTCACTCACCCCCGCAGCAGACCCGAAGTCTGCCTCCGGAACCCGGAGCACGCAGCCACTGATTGCGCCGCACGCAACACCTGATCTCGCAAGTACATAGGTAACTCACCGGGTACGCCCAGAACCCGAGCGATCCCGAACGCAGCACCTGAACGCAAATCCCTCGGCACCCAACTGGTACGGCCTGAAGACCGGGAGAGGCGGGGGAGCATACGATCGGGGCGTGACTCAGGTGACCGACCAGCGTGCGACCGCACGGTTCGGGACCGCGCCCTCCTGGTCGAGTCCGGCGCCGCTGCGGCCCATGCCCGACTTCGGGCCGACCGACCGGTTGCGGGGGTGGCTGGTGACGGCGTTCCTCACCGCGATCGCGGCGGTGACGCGGTTCACGATGCTCAACTATCCGACCGACGCGGGCACCCCCGTGTTCGACGAGAAGCACTACGCCCCGCAGGCCTGGCAGATGCTCACCGGCGGCTGGGTGGAGGACAATCCCGGCTACGGGCTGGTGGTGCACCCGCCGGTCGGCAAACAGCTCATCGCGATCGGCGAGGCGATGTTCGGCTACAACGGCTGGGGCTGGCGCTTCACCGCCGCCGTCGCCGGAACAGTGCTGGTGCTGCTGGTGATCCGGATCGTGCGCCGGATGGCGCGCTCCACCCTGATCGGCGCGATCGCGGGCATCCTGCTGATCGCCGACGGGCTCACCTTCGTCTCGTCGCGCATCGGCATGCTCGACATCTTCATGGCGCTGTTCGTGACCGCCGCCTTCGGCTGTCTCATCGTCGACCGCGACGAGGTCCGCAACCGGATCGCCCGGGCGGACGCCGAGGGCCGGATCGGCCTGACGGACTGGGGACCGCGGCTCGGCGTGCGCTGGTGGCGCTTCGGTGCGGGCGTGCTGCTCGGGCTGGCCTGCGGAACCAAGTGGTCCGGCATCTATTTCATCGCCGCCTTCGGCCTGCTGAGCGTCTACTTCGATCTCTCGGCGCGGCGGGCCTACGGAGTTCGCCGCCCCTGGCTCGGCGTCGCCGTGCGCGATATCGGCCCAGCGCTGTCCGCGCTGGTGCTCGTGCCGCTCGGGGTCTACCTGGCCGGCTACTGGGCCTGGTTCGCCAGCGAGACCGGCGTGTATCGGTACATGCCGGGCAATCCATCGGCTCCGACGGACTCGATCGGCACCGGCGGATTCTGGTCGCACGTGGTGCCGGGCGCCTTGCGTTCGCTGTGGTACTTCAACGCCAGATCGCTGGAATTCCACACCGAGCTAACCAACTCGGCGGGCAACCATCACCCCTGGGAGTCCAAGCCCTGGACCTGGCCGATGGGCCTGCGCCCGATGCTGTACTACTACGCCGACAGCGGTGTCACCGGCTGTGGCCAGACCCAGTGCGTGAAGGCCGTGATGCTGATCGGGACGCCCGCCCTCTGGTGGATCGCGGTTCCGGTGCTGGCGTGGATGCTGTGGCGCGCCGTGGTCCGCCGCGACTGGCGCTACGGCGCGGTGCTGGTCGCCTACGGCGCCGCACTGCTGCCCTGGTTCGCGACGCTCGACCGGCAGATGTACTACTTCTACGCCGTCCCGATGGCTCCGTTCCTGGTGATGGGCGTGGCGCTGGTGCTCGGCGACATCCTGGGCCCGGCGCGCCCGAGCCCGATACCGCGCAGCCCCGCGGGGACCTACCTGTCGGCTCCGCCCAGCGAACGGCGCAGCCTCGGCCTGCTCGCGGTATGCCTGTATCTCGGGCTGGTGATCGCCAACTTCATCTGGCTCTGGCCCATCCTCACCGCCCTGCCGATCACACCGGGCAACTGGCACGACCACCTCTGGCTACCCAGCTGGCGATAGTGTTCAGCAGCGCCTGCGGCGCTGCGTGTTCGCGGCATGCTCGGTCTCGCTTCGCTCGAAAGCGGGAGTTGGGCCGATGTGGCTGATCGCTGGTTGTTCAGCTTTCCAGCGCCGCCCGCACGTAGCGCAGCGCCGCGGCGTCGTCCAACCCCAATCTGCGCACCGTCGCGACGTACGCGGTGGCCGCCCGTCCTGCCACGTCCCGCGTCGGGTCACCCGACGACGCGATGAACGACCCCTGTCTCCCCCGGGTCTCGACCACTCCGTCGGCTTCCAGCTCACGGTAGGCCCGGGCCACCGTGTTCGGGGCGAGACCGAGCTGGGCGGCCAGCGCCCGGACGGTCGGGATCTTGGTTCCGGCCGTCAGCTCGCCGGACCGCACCTGGGCGATGATGCCGAGGCGCAGCTGCTCGTAGGGCGGCACGGCCGACTCGTGCGACACCGTGATGGTGAACATCGCGGGCTCACACGTCGTCTCGGGACAGCGGACAGGACAGGCAGCGGGGTCCACCGCGGCCGGAACCCAATTCCGAACCGGGGATGCGCAGCACCTCGATGCCCGCGTCCTCCAGTCTGGCGTTGGTCATCTCGTTGCGCTCGTAGGCCACCACCACGCCGGGGGCCAGGGCGAGGGTGTTGTTGCCGTCGTCCCATTGCTCACGTTCGGCGGTGACGCCGTCGAGCCCGGTGTCGATCACCCGCAGCTTGCCGATGCCCATCGCGTCGGCGGCCGCGGGCAGGAACGGGTCGGGACCGCGCATGGCGACCCGGCCGCCCCCCTGCCGTCCGCCGTAGTCGTCCTCCTTGTGAATCGTGAACGCGCACAGCGAGTCCCGCACCGCCGGGTACATCACGACGGCGTCGGCGTCGACCATGGTGCACACCGTGTCCAGGTGCATGGTCGCGCGGGTCTGCGCGATCGGCACCACCAGCACGGTGTGCGCGAGGTCGTCGTCGAACAGGCTGCGGGCCAACGCTTCCGCCCCCGCGGGCGAGGTGCGCTCCCCGACGCCCACCGCGACGACGCCGTCGGACAGCAACAACACGTCACCGCCCTCGATCGGAGCGGTGTGCGATTCGTAGGCACGCCGGACCCCGAGGAAGCGGGGGTGGAAGGCGTAGATGAGATCGGTCAGCGAGGTCTCGCGATGCCGGGCCGGCAGTGCGAGCGAGGTGATCGCGACCCGCGGACCGACCCAGAACGAGGAATCCCTGGTGAACAGCAGATTGGGCAGCGGATCGATGACGAAGTCCGCGCCGTGGTGCATGCGGCGGACCAGGGAGGCGGCGTCCGGTCCGAACGGCAATTCGTCGAACGTCATGCCCGCCATCAGGATCTCGGCCAGTTCCCTGGCCGGGACCCCGCGCAGGAAGGCGGCCAGCTCGTCGGCCAGCGTGTGCCCGAGCCTGCGCGCGTCGACCGCGGCCGAGATGCCCTGGATGCGGGCGGCGCCGCTGACCGCGAGCGTCTCGGCGAGCAGGTCCGCCAGCTTCAGCACCTCGGTGCCGCGTTCGCGCAGGACGTCGGCGAAGGTGTCGTGCTCCTGCTGCGCGCGTTCCACCCAGGGAATGCCGTCGAACAGCAGTTGATCGTTGTTGCGCGGCGTCAGCCTGCGCAGCTCGTTGCCGGGCCGGTGCAGCAGCACCGTACGCAACGAACCCACTTCGGAGGTCACCGCGAGGCGCGCATCGTCCTGCTCGGGTCCCTGCGGGCCCTGGCCCTCGCGCCGCGCGGACACAGCATCTGCTCCCATGATCAGACCGTAGTTCGCCGCGGCCCGGAGAGCACGCAATTGCTGCGTGTGCTGATCACCCGTGCTGCCGAATCCGCCTCCGGCTCCACGTAACCTGAAGTATTGTTGAGGTGACTGGAGGAGTGTGCATGTCGACAGCCGATTGGCGAGCGAAAGAGCTGACCCCCGGCCAGCTCTCCGAGCGTAGTGGAGTCGCGGTCTCCGCGTTGCACTTCTACGAACGCGAAGGTCTCATCACCAGCAGACGCACCAGCGGCAACCAACGGAGGTACGCTCGCGAGACGCTGCGCCGGGTCGCCTTCATCCGCATCTCGCAGCGCGTCGGCATACCGCTGAGCGAGATCCGGGCCGCCCTCGATCAGCTGCCCGAAGGCCGCACCCCCACCCGGCGCGACTGGGAGACCCTGTCGACCGCCTGGCGTGCCGATCTCGACGACCGGATCACCCAACTGGTTCGCCTACGCGACAACCTCACCGGCTGCATCGGCTGCGGCTGCCTGTCGCTTGGCAGCTGCCGTCTGGTCAACGAGCACGACCGGCTCGGCTCCGAAGGGCCGGGCGCGCGCGTCCTCGACGTGCACCTGAACTGCCCGTCGAAACCGGCGGCCTGCTGAACCGCGATCGGCCGTGCACACCGTGACGGCTAGCGGCCGAGCACCGCGAGCATGCCCGCCACCGCCCGCGGCCAGGTGAACTGCTCGGCGCGGCTGCGCGCGGCCCTGCGCCGCCCGGCCCGCGGCATCGCCAGCACGTCGGTGACCGCCTGCGCGAACGCGGACGGATGGTCGGCGGCGACCGCGCCGCAGTCGGCGGTCACGATGTCGGCCAGCGCCGAGGACCGGCTCGCCACCACCGGCGTGCCCGCCGCGAGCGCCTCCAGCGCGGCCAGCCCGAACGTCTCGTGCGGACCCGGCGCCAGCGAGACATCCGCGGTGGCTAGCAGTTTCGCGACCATCGCCCGGTCGGAGATGAAACCGGTGAAATGCACGGCGGGCACCCCACCCGGCAGCGCGGGCAGCGCCCGTGCCCGCCGCTGCAAGGCATCCCGCCGCGGACCGTCTCCCGCGACCACCAACCGTGCCTCGATGCCCGCTTCGCGCAGCGCGCCGACCGCCTCGATGCTGCGATCCACCCGCTTCTCCACCGACAACCGGCCGCAGTGCACCAGCAGCGGATGTCCCGGCACCCCGAGATCGGCACGCAGCCTGCGGTCACGCCGCCGCGGGCTGAACAACTCCAGATCCACCCCCAGCGGGACCAGCTCCACGTTCGAAGCGCCGATCCGCAGGAATTCCTCGCGGGCAAATCGCGTCGTGCACACGACGATGTCGTATTCGCTGGCGGTATGCCGGTTGGCCACGTCCGCGCAGCGCCGCGCTACCGGACCGGGCAGCACCTGGCCGAGCAGCCGGTCGAGGCGCTCGTGCGAGATCATCACGCCGGTCACGTCGCGCCGCCGCGCCCAGCGACCGAATCCGCGCAACGTCAGCCGATCCGACACCTCCAGCACGTCGGGCCGCAACCCGGCCAGAACGTCGGCCACCCGGCGCGGGTCCGCGGCCCGGTAGCCGCCGGTCCACGGAATAGCCAAGGCGGGCAGCGTGATCCGCACGACCCCGGTGGGCAGGATCTCTTCCGACCGTCGCGGACCGGGCACGATCAGTACCACCTCATGCCCGGCGGCGGCATAGCCCTCGCCCAGGTGGTGCAGCGCGGTGCGCAGCCCACCCGAACGCGGGCCGTAGAAGTTCGCCAGCTGAACTATGCGCACGTCGCCGATCGTGCAGCGGATCGCGTTACCTGCGCCGAACGACACGTGAACAGCTGTGAAAGAACAGGAAACCAGCCGATTCGACCCGGGAATACGACCACGGCGTGCGGTCCGGTCAGTGCGCGGGCAGCCCGCGACCGGCTCGGGGCAGATCGAGGTCGAGCGGAATCCGGCCCGCCTCGAGATGCGATTCGACCTGTTCGGCCGGCATGGGTCGCGCGATCAGGAACCCTTGGGCGCGATAGCACCCGAGGCCGACCAGGGTGCGCGCGGCCACCGCCGTCTCGACGCCCTCGCCGACGACGCCCAACCCGAAGGAACCGGCCAGCCCGATGATGGATTTCACGATGGCCAGGTCGTCGGTGCTTGCGCCGAGGCGCTGGACGAAGCCGCGGTCGATCTTCACCGCGTCCACCGGCAGCGCTTTGAGATGCGACAGCGAGCTGTACCCGGTGCCGAAGTCGTCGATGGCGATCTGCACGCCCATCCGCTTCAGTCCACGCAAGGTGACCTGGGTCCTGGCCAGATCTTGGACCACGACGTGCTCGGTGATCTCCAGACACACCGAGCTTCCGTCGATGCCGAAAAGGCGCAGGATGTCTTCGATGCGCTCGACGAAATCGAGGCTGACCAGTTGCACCGGCGACACGTTGATCCGCATCACGACATTCCCCGCCATGCCGCGGCGACGCCACTCGGCGAATTGCGCACAGGCCGACCGGATCACCCAGCGCCCCAGCTCACCAGCCAGATTGGTGGCCTCTGCGACGGTGACGAACGCGGCGGGCGGCAACAACCCCCTGGTCGGATGCAACCAGCGCACCAGCGCCTCCAGCGCGACGATGCGGCCGGTGCGCAGATCGACTTCGGGCTGATAATGCAGCAGCAGCGAACCGTCCGACACCGCGCCGCGCAAATTGAGTTCCACATCGTCCTGGAGCTCGAATTGGGCGCGCATGGCGTCGGTGAACACCGCGACACCGTTGCCACCACCCGACTTCGCCGACAGCAGCGCGTGATCGGCGCGGCGCAGCACGTCCGCGACGGTGGTTTCACCGGGAATGCCGAGCGCGACTCCGACGCTGGCGCCCCGGCTGACGGACTCGCCGCCGACGGTGACACGCCGGGCGATCAACTGCTGGATGCGGTTGGCCTCGTACTCCGCGGCCACCGCGTCCATGGGTTTGGCGGGAACGATGACGAATTCGTCGCCGCCGAGCCGGGCGATCATGTCGTTCGGGTCCAGGTTCTCCCGCAACCGCGTCGACAGCGTGCGAATGAAGTTGTCCCCGGCGGTGTGACCGAGGAAATCGTTGAGTGCCTTCAGGCGATCCAAGTCGAGGAAAAACGCGGCCACCGGACCTGGACTGCCCGCGCCTAGTCGTTCTTCCATGTGCTCGAGCAGCGCGCGTCGATTCGCCAGACCGGTCAAATCGTCGTGCAGCGCGATATATCGGAGCCGTTCCTCCGCTACGACCCGCGCCTGCAATTGCGCGAAGAGCGCCGCGATGGCCTTCAGCACGTTGAGCTCGCGATTGCTCCATTCTCGATCACCCGCTTTGACGAACCCGAGCGCGCCGGTCGGCTCGCCCCGGGACAGCAGCGGCACGGCGGCCGAGGTGACTCCCGCGATGCCGGAGGCCCGGCGGACGGTCTCCTGGTAATCGGCGAACTGCGCGGTCGGACGCGCGACCAAGGGCTCGGTCGCGTTTTCCAGCGCACGGAATACGGGGTCGGCGCTCTCGAAATAGATCACGCCGAGCGGGTCGGGGTCCGGTACGTTCTGCCGGTGCGGCCACTCCGCGATGAGTACGGTTGCTCGACGTTCGCGGTCGGTGTGTCGCACATAGCTGAAGTCCACGTCGAAGTACTCGACCAATTGAGCGAGCACACGCTCGGTGGCGGCGACCATCGTCGTGGCGTCCACACCCATGAGCTCGGAGGCGACCTGAGTCACCAATGAGTCGAGTGTCCGCCGTGGCACATTGTCTCCGATCGCGCTAACTACTGGCGTCCACGCCGAGCACCGGACGCCGCCGGCTGCGTACGGTGGCGGCGGAGGCATAGCTCAGGCGAAGCACCAACGCCATGGTCTCATGCTCGGGCACTTCCAGCAGGTTCAGGAAACGACCTTGAAGTGACGCTAGTGTATCCGCGAAGTCGGGGGAAATCGCGGTAAGTTCGCCCGGGCGTCGGGCGTACAGGTATACCGGCGAAATCGGTTGCACACACAATCCGAGGCGCTCGGCCTGCACCCAAACCTGCGCGACCGCCGCCCCCGCCTCGGCGTAGTCGCTCAAATCGGGGTCGTTGCCGTCGAATGTCACGGCCAAAATGGCGGAGCTGGATCGCACGCGGTCGGCGGTGTATTTCCCCAGAGCCGCACCCCCGGACCAGGAGCGCAACTGTGCCATGACATCGGCGCGCGTGACGATCTCGAACGCCGCCCACTCGTCATCGGTGAGTTCGAGGCTGCGCGCATCGATCCCGGTGTCCGGATCGTCGTCCGGCCACCGAACTTCGGCAAGCATTTCCTCGTATAACCGGGGCGTGAGATAGCGGATTCGATCGGAATCGCCCAGCAAACGGGCAGCTTCTTCGATTCCCAGCCGGTCCACCACCGCGCGCAGATGCGCACCGGCCGATTCGGCGACCGCCGCAAGGGAATCCAGCACCCCGTCGGCCAGCGGGGCGCCGGTACCGACCCGGCGATTGGTCGCGCGGCGCAGCACGGCCGGATAGTCGGCGGCGAGCGCCGGATTGCGTTCACCGCCCAGCCGCAGCCGCGCGACAAGCTCGCCGGACCCCGCGGCGCCCTCGCTGAACTCGTATGGGCCGAGAATGCCGTGCGCGGCCGCGGCCACCCGCGCGTTGTACAAGGCTGCGCCGAGCGCGACGGCGCTGCCGCGGTAGCCGACATCCATCGCGGAGCTGCACTCCGGAGCCAGCTCGATGTGTATGTCGCCGGACCCGGCGCGCAGCGTCCACGGCTGCATGTTTCCCCCGGAGGGCGCCCGCTGCGCGCAGGCCAGCACGCTGTCAACAGGCCCGGCGGCCGATTCCGGCGCGACCTCGGCCCAGATCGGTTCGTCGGTCGGCGGCGGGTCGGCCAGCTCGTCGAGATGCCGTTCCACGTCCACCCGGACTCGGCCGGAATCCAGCTTCATACCAAGGCCGATCCGCCGCACGGCGGCGACCACACTCGCGGCCCCGAGGGTGACGTCGCCGCCCAACTGCGGCCAGCTGGTCACCGTCTCCCCGACTTCGACCATGCTGGCACCCAGCCGCGGCGACAGCCCGGCGGCGCCGAGCAGCTTCACCACGAACGGCGCCTTCTCCCTCGGCGTCAACCCGCGCAGATCTGCTGCGCGAATGTCGCCGAGCAGCCCGTGGAATGCCGGACGCTGGGGTTCGAGATCGAAACGCTCGACATCCAGCAAACCACGGTCGCTGGTCTCCATGAGCAATGGAATGCCGTGCCGAGCAGCCGCCTCGCGGACCACCAGCTTCATATCGAGCGAATCACATTCCTCGACGACGACGGACAGGCCGTCCAGGAAAGCGTCCACCGAATTCTCGTCGACTCCGGCGGCGAAGATCTCCACCGGCAGATAGGGATCCAGTTCTGCAATACGCCGCGCCGTCACGACCGCTTTGTTGACGCCTATGTCGAACAGCGTTCCCGGAACGCGGTTGAGATTGGACAACTCGATTTCGTCCAGATCGGCCAAACGCAGCCCGCCACAAATGCCTTCGAGTGCGAGCAGATGCGCGATCGCGTGTCCGGCGCTTTGCCCGATGATCCCGATCGTGCTTTCGGCAAGACGATCCTGTTCGGCTCTGGTGAGTTTGTTCCGATTGCGATCCAGCCGAATCATTCGTAATGTCCGCGGGCCGGGCAATCCGATCACGGCGGCGCGCCACGGAAAGTGGATCCACCGGTCCGCCTCGAGGCCCTCCGAGATATCCGGGGCGGCAACCATTTTTCCGAGCTCGGCACGCAGCGACCCACGCAGGTCGGTGAATTCGATGCGCGGATCGTCGCGCAGCGTGGCGAGCGTTCGAGCATCGCACGGATCGGCGCCGTCCAGGATCAGTGGCCGGTGCGGCGCCATTCGGCTCGGGTCACCACCCATGTCGGCGCCGATCCCCGGTTCCCCGGACGCGCCCACACAGGCCATCGGGTGGTCGGGCAGCCGGTATGCCGAGCGCCTTCTGCTCGACCCGAACCAGGGACCGCTGCAATTCCTCGGCAAATGCCGAGTAGGACCGGGTATCCCACCACAGCGGCACGGTCCGGTAGCGCTCGTCCGGGTACGGAACCGCCGGGATCCCCTCGGCGGGCACCGCGCCGCAGGACTGATGCCGGCCCACGGTGAACGACGCCACCGTGGCGAAACCGTAACGCGCGCCGAGCAGGCGAGCCGCGTGCAGCACCGTGCGCGAGATGGCCGCGCTCAACTCGGCGCGGTTGGGCGCGGCACGAGCGACCCACGCACCCTTGGCCTCGACCACACCCTCCGGTATCCGATCGGCAATCATCCCGCGCAGCTCGTCCGCTCCAGGGTGACCCGCCCATTCGACCAGTGCGTGCGCCTGCCGCGCCGCGGTATACGGGCCTTGCATCCGCACGCCGGCGACCATCTCGCCACCCGCGTCGAGCGCCGCGAAGAACAGCGATGTCGATCGACCATCGGTGACCGACTCGTATTCGAGCGCCTGCTCGACTCCGAAGCGCTGGTAGACCTCCAGCGCACCGTCCAGGTACCGGTGCCAGAGCTCCGGCTGAACGCTCGGTTCGGCGACAAAGAACGCACACTCGGATTGCGCGTCGTAATACCGAAACCCTCCCCGCCCCAGGGAGTTCGTCGGCACGACTGCAATCAGATCCACAGCCATGTTGTTCCTACTCCATCGCCGCGCTGTTATGCGCGATAGCCCAGCCTCGTGCAGCACCCCACGGCCCATGAGCCGAGATGAAGTTGCCCAGGGCAGTATCCGTCATCCGACAGAAATTGACCAGCCGTCCGGCAAATCTTCCGAAAACTCTGCGGTACACATAATGTTTTCGCAGGTCAGACGCCCTGTGATCAATATCGGAAATAACGGGGAGACCAGTCGGTTCTGCTCCAGCTACCGCCCAGCAAGCTATACGAGGATGGCTATGAACAGTTCCACCGACTGCGGTCCGTGCCAGATCTCGATCTCTTCACGGTAGGCACGGGTGATCTCGGCCGACGCCGTCGCGTCGTCGACCTGCGCCCACACGTCCTCCACCGGATCGTGATAGTCGCCGTTCGGCGCGAAACGCGCGTAGACACCTTTCGGCACCCGTACCAGGACGTCGCCCACCGGCACGGCATCCGCGGAGGGGTACTCGAAGCACACCACCGCGTTGTAGTTGCCGGCCGGGTCCGGCACGTACACCGTGTACATCGGGCGATCCTCGCCCGCGCGGTCGCGCAGCCGGTCCTTGAGGAACTCGATCAGGTCGCTGTTGCTGACCTTGAAGCTCGGGCGCACCCGCGGGACCACCAACCCGCCGTAGATCGCCTCGGCGCGCACCACGATCGCATAGCTCATCGCGCTTCGACCGCCAGGTAGAGATCGATCTTGTAGGCGTGCGGATAGCACTCGAAATCGCCGGTATAGGTCCGTTTGATCTGGTTGTGCTCCTCGGCGTAGGCGATCTGCGTCCACAAGTCGGTCATCACCTGCGGGAAGTTACCGACCGAAGAGAACCGCGCATAGGCGCCGCGCGGCAGGCGTGCCACCAGGTGCCCGCGGGTGACGTCGTCGAAGGACGCGCACTGATAGCCGACGATCTGCGTGTTGTAGGTGCCGAGTTCACCGCTGTAATCGGTGTAGGCGCTGGCCAGCGGTCCGCCGAGTTCCTGATGCAGCACGGCCGCCCAGGCGGCCTCCAGGTCGCGGTCACGCAGTTCCCCGAGCGCACGCTTTGGGCTGCGCACCGGCAACCCGGCAACCCACGTCTCGTCCCGCTCGACGATTTCAAACTGCATGGAAGACTCTTTCGAATGAAGCCGGCGGTGAGCTACCCCGCATCCGGTCGGTCGGAACCGCCATGCTACCAACCCGGACCGGGTGGTACCGATCACATGTCCGGCTCGATATCCGTCCCGTCACGCCGCTGAACTGGACAGATGTCCGACGGCGTCGGTCCGGATGGGACGGATCGGCTATGAACAACCGATTTGATGCATAGTGGGCATGATCGTCCGGTTCGCCGAACCTACGGCACCACCGAACGGAGTTCTGATGAACAACAGCTCGATCTCCGGCCGCGTGTGCCGCAGCATCGCCGAACTCGACGCCGCGGTCGCGGACTGCTTCGCCTGCCCACGCCTGGTCGCCTGGCGCGAACTCGCGGCCGAGCAGAAGCGCCCCGCCTTTCGCGACCAAACCTATTGGGGGCGTGCGGTCCCCGGATTCGGACCGGATGACGCGCGCATGCTCATCGTCGGCCTCGCGCCCGCAGCGCACGGCGGCAACCGGACCGGGCGCATGTTCACCGGCGATCGCAGCGGGGACGTGCTCTACGCCGCGCTGTACGCCGTGGGCTTGGCCAACCAGCCGACGTCGACGAGCATCGATGACAGCCTGCTGCTGACCGGCGTGCGGGTCACGGCGCCGGTGCACTGCGCACCGCCGGACAACAAGCCGACCCCGGCCGAACGCGACCGGTGCAGCCACTGGTTGGACACCGAAGTTCGCCTGCTGACCCCGACCTTGCGCTCGGTGGTGGTGCTCGGCGCGTTCGGCTGGCAGGCGCTGTTCCCGGTGCTGGCACGGGCGGGCTGGGTCGTGCCGCGCCCGCGACCGAAATTCGGCCACGGCGCACACGTGGAACTGGCCGCGGCCGACGTGGAACGGACGCCGCTGCAACTGTTCGGCTGCTATCACGTGAGCCAGCAGAACACCTTCACCGGACGACTCACCCCGGCCATGCTCGAGGCGGTGCTCGGCGACGCGGCCGCGGCCGCCGGCATCCGATCAGCGGCGGCCGCTCCGCGCGAGTGAGCCGGTCCGGACCGGTGGTTCAGTGACTCACGACCGCACCCGCTGACGCTCGCTCACACGTGGTCGACCAGGGCAGGGTGACCTGCCTCGTGAGCGCAGTGCGCGCAGCAGAAGTAGTCACCGCGCGCCTCGACGCCGTGCCCCAGGATTCGGCACGAACAGTGCGTGCACGTCGGGGCCATCGCGTTGATCGCGCATTCGAAGCTGTCGAAGATGGCGGATTCACCGTCCCGGGTGATGGTGAATGTCTTGTCGTACTCGTTACCGCAGGTCGCGCAGGTGGCCATGGGATATCACCGGTCCTCTCGAGTCGATGGACAGCTCGTCGAGATTCGCGGTACCCGCAAGAGACGACGCAAAACGGAGCGCGGCAGGCAGACCCTGGGATGCGGTGGTCCCTGGTTCGGAGACTTCAGGCCAGGCGTAGCGCTTGCACGGGGCAGCTGTCCACGACGAGCTCGAGCAGCTCGGGCTCCGCGGCGGCCGTGTCGGCGACCGGCGCGGCAATTCCGTCGGCACCGACGCGGAAGAAGTCGGGCGCCAGCGCTTCGCACATGCCATGGCCCGCACAGACGGTGCGGTCGGCGATGATCCTCATCGGCCGATCCGCTCCAGCCGGATCGGTAGGCCGTCGACCGGCACGGGGCCGGTCCCAGCGACCAGCGGCACCCGGTAACCGTCCGGGACAGTCCAGCGGTATCGCAACAGCATTTGGTGCACAAGGGCTTTCACCGTCATACCGCCGAAGTAGAGTCCGATGCACTTGTGCGCGCCGCCGCCGAACGGCGCCCATGCGAAACGATGGGACTTGTCTTCGCGGCGGTGGTCGGCGAAACGCTCCGGGTCGAACTCGTCGGCATCATGCCAGTACTCCTCGGTGCGCATGATGGCGTAGGTGCCGCACAGGACGAGCGTCCCTTTCGGGACGTAGTAGCCGAGGATGTCGGTGCCGGTGACCGTCTCGCGGATCTGCTGGGCCACCGGCGAATAGATCCGCAACGCCTCCTTGAACGCGAGATCGAGCGAGGGCAACCGGTCGAGATCGTCGTAGCCGAGCGCGGGCTTGCCCAGCGCGACGGATTCGGCGCGCAGCCGCTGCTGCCATTCCGGATGTCTGCCGAGTTCGTAGACCAGCATGGACGCGGCGATGGTGCTGGTGTCGTGGGCGGCCATCATCACGAAGATCATGTGCTCGACCACCTCGGCGTCGGTGAAGGTCTCGCCGTCCTCGGTGCTCGCCCGGCACAGCACACTGAACAAGTCGTTGCCGTTGCCCGCCCGTTTGGCGGGCAACGCGCGGCGGAAGTGCTCCTCGAGAACCCGCCGCCCGCGCAAGCCGCGGGCCCACACCCCACCAGGGACGTTGGTCCGGATCAGCGCCGCCCCACCGCGCACCGCGTCCTCGAAGGCACGCTCGAGCCGGGCGGCCTCCGCACCGAGTTCGGCGCCCGCGAAGACCTCGGTGGCCTGCTGGAGCAGCAGTTTCTTGATCGCGCGGTAGACGCGGAAGTCCGCACCCGGCCGCCAGTCCGCGATGCCGCGGGTGATCCGCGGCGTGCTCAGGTCCAAATAGCCGATCAATCGCGGCCGGGTGAATGCCTGCTGCATGATGCGCCGATGGAACAGGTGCTCGTCGAAATCGCGCAGCAGCAGCCCGCCGCGAAAGAACGGGCCGATCAGGAATTCCCAGCCGCGCTGGGCCGACAGCGCCTTGTTCCGGTCCAGCATCACCGCCTCCAGCGCCTCCGGGCCGGCGATCCCGACCATGCGGCGCCCGAGCAGGCCGAACCATTGGATCGGACCGAATTTTTCCGATCTCGTCCGCGCGAACTGGATCGGGTCGGCCAACGCCTGCAAGGTGTAGCCGATTCCAGGCAGTCCGAAGTCGCCGGGCACCGGTTTCAGTCCGCTGCCCGGCGGCGGATCGGCCAGCGGCCGGACCGGGGCTGGATAACGTTCGGTGAGCCGCGCGGCCGCCCGCTGCGCATGCCAGGCCCACGTGGCCCGCGCCTGGCGGACCGTACCGGAGACCTCGTTGATCGATTGGGGCACAAGCAGACTCATGGCCGTCATCCCTTCGCGACACTGCGACGGTTCGACCATATAGGAAACAGCGGTCTCGGCGTCCTCGGGCGAGCGCCGCGAGGACCGGCACAGGCGGCCGCTCGACGCTGCTCGCCTCACCGAGCGGCCGGATCCTTCTGCACCAGCTTCGTGATCAGCTGCGACATCAGTGGTTCCCGCAAACCCGGTAGGCCGTCGAAATCCCCCGCGACGATTCGATTGGTCGCCAGCGTGACGACCGCGCCGATCACCGCCTCGGCCATCACACGCTGATCCGGCAGGCTCGCGCCGAGTGCCGCGGCGAACCCATCCACCAAACCGGCCTGTGTCGCCAGTCGCTGCTGGAGCACCGCCGTTCCCGCCGCGTACACCTCCACCAGGAAAACCTTCGCGACCTCGGGTTCTTGCGCGAGCGTCGAGAAGTATGCGTCCAAAGCGCGGTCGATGCGTTCCAGCACGGGACCGTCGGCCGTGAGCGCAGTCCCGATCCGGGTCATCACGATCTCCACGGCCATGTCGTATGCGGCGAGAAAGCATGCTTCCTTGTTCGCGAAATGCTGGTAGAACGTCATCCGCGAGACGCAGGCACGGACGAGCACGTCCGCGACCGTCACCGCGGCATACCCTTTCTGCGCGGCGGCTTCGATCATCCCCACCACCATGCGGGCCCGCTGCGCAGCGACCACCTCTTCCGGCGCGATCCCATGGTTACCGCCGTGCAGCTTCCCGCCGGCCCGCGCCTTCAGCAATGATCCTGGCTCCACATTCCGATGCTAAGCATTCACGCGGCCGATCGGGCCCGCGAATACACCGGCCAACGCCGGTTCGCACGGAATTCGGACCGCGCCGAGCCGAGCGATGTCCGAGACCGGTTCGGCCGCGGTTCGGCGTGACCGCTCCTGGAATCGGAGTGGTCACGCTCAACTGCTCATTCGTCGCCGCGTGTCAGACGAGCTCGCTGCGGTATTTCGCGGCGAGTTGCCGCGCCTTTTCCCGCTGTTGCGACTCCTCGGCCTCGGTCAGCGGGGGCGGGGTGTCGGTAGGGCTATCGAGCACAGCGCCGATTTCTGCGAAGTACTCTTCCTGGCCCGCTGGTGTGCACATGCACAGCATGCGTGCGGGCACGTCCGAGACGTTGCGGAAGAAGTGCGGCGCGTTGGCCGGAATGTTCACCGTCGCACCGGCTACCACGTCGATATCCGTGCCACGGAAGGTGAAGCGGATGCGCCCCTCCACAACGGTGAACATTTCCTCGAAATCGTGCCGATGCGGGGGTGGACCGCCGCCCGGCGGCACCCTCATATCAATGAGGGTGTAGCGGCCGTTCGTGGCGGAGCCAGGAATCAGGATGGTGTAGATATTGCCCACCCTGATTGTCGCGGCGACCAACCAGCGGATACGCCGCGACAGCACCGCCCGCCGCGCCGCCGACGCACCGGTCGACGTCACCCCCGACGGCATCCCCAGCGCCGCCGACATCAGCAGCACGCCTCCGCGTCCGCGGCAGGACAACACGCCGGATCCACCGCAAGCACCAGCCCCAGCAGGTCCCCTAGTGCGGCCGCGATGCGCGCATCGGCCAGCTCGTACCGGCTGCGCCGCCCTTCCGGAACCGCGACGACCAAGCCACAACCACGAAGACAGGCAAGGTGATTCGACAGAATCTGCCGCGACACTCCGATCCGCTCGGCCAGCTCCGACGGATAACCGGGACCTGCGCGCAGGCTCAGCAGGATCTGCGTCCGGGTGGGATCGGACAACGCATGCCCGAACCGAGCCAGCGCGTCACTGTGCAGCAACGTCTCCACCCACAGAACAATACACTGAAATCTGTATTCAGAAACCTCTGAACTACGCGAGCTTCGCCATCCGCTCGGGAGGGCCGCGAGCTACGGGTAGCTGTCCGTGCGGAAACGCCGGATCGGGATTACAGCATCCCCGCCGGGATGGCGGATATCAGTCCACCGTCGATGAGCAGATCCTGTCCGTTGACGTAGGACGCTTCATCGGAGGCGAGGAACGCTACTGCGGCGGCTATCTCGTCGGCCTCGCCGATGCGGCCTGCTGCGACCCCACTGCCAATGGCAGCCTGGGCCTCGGCGGAGATCTCGGCCCGGAACGCCGGCGTATCGACGTAGCCGGGGCTCACGGAGTTGACCCGGATTCCCCTGGGCGCGAGTTCGGCTGCGAGGGTCCGGGTCAGGTTGTGCACCGCCGCCTTGGTCGCCGAGTAGAGAGCGGCGGAGGGCATCCCCCGGTACAGCCCGAACGACGAGTTGATCACGATCGCGGCGTGGTTGGGCAGCAGCGGCAACGCCTTCTGGATGGTGAAGAACGCCGCTTTGAAGTTGATGTCCACGACGCGGTAGAACTCCGCTTCGGTGACCTCTTCGATGGGCTGGAACGCGCCGATCCCCGCATTGGCGAACACCACATCCAGCCGCCCGTACCGATCGTGAATGACTGTTGCCAGCTTGTCGAGATCGGCGAGACTCGCCGCATCACCGGGGATCCCGAGCACCCGATCGCCGAGTTCCTCGACGGCGGCATCGAGCCGGGTTTTGTCGCGCCCGGTGATGATGACCTGCGCGCCTTCGGTGAGCAACCGGTGCGCGGCGGCCAAACCCATGCCGCTGGAACCTCCGGTGATCAGTGCGATCTTGCCGTCGAATCGGAAGCTGTTGTACGTCATGGCCCCAGCGTGTCAACCCGTGCGGCAGACAAACAGTGCGCAGTTATCGTGGGTTCGGCACCACCACGTTCGGGCCATGCCCGGTCAGGCGGGGGCGGCGAGACGGATGTGCTGTAGTCGTTCGAGTCGAGCAGCGGAATCGGTACCGGGTCGCGGGTTGTACAGCACGAGATGCCAGCAGGGATGGTCGGCGACCAGCAGGGTCGTCGCGTCGAAGAACAACTCCCCGGCCTCGGGGTGGCGCAGCGCGTTCACGGCCTGGATCGGGACGCCGACCTCGTGGCGCGCCCACAGCTCCGCGAATTCGGCGCTTACCGTACTGAGATCCTCTACCACTCTGCGGAACTCGGAGTGTTCGGCGCAGTGCGCCGTATCGGCGCGATAGGCGGCCACGACCGCGGGAGCAGCCGCCGCCCAAATATCGCGCATGGTGCGGTATCGGGGATTGGTGAAGAACGTGACCAAGCAGTTGTGCGCGGTGTCGTCGAAGCCGAACACCGCGCGCGCAGTGTCGTTGAATGCCAGTACATTCCAGTACCGGTCGCGCAACAGCGCAGGTCGTCGCTCCCACCCATCCAGCAGTTGCCGTACTTCGGGAGTTACCTCCACAGCAGGCGCCCCACCGGCGGGCGGTGGGTTGAGACCGGCCAGCAGGTACAGGTGCACCCGCTCCGGCGCACTCAACAGCAGGGCCCCGGCGATCGCATCGAGCACCTCGGCGGAGACCGTGATGTCGCGCCCCTGCTCGAGCCAGGTGTACCAGGACACCCCGACCCCGGCCAGCGCGGCGACCTCTTCGCGCCGCAGCCCAGGAGTGCGCCGCCGACCCGTCGTGACGATACCGACGTCACCCGGTGCGAGCCCCTCCCGACGAGAGCGCAGAAAATCACGGAGCTGCTCGCGGCGCCCCTGCGCGGATTCGCTGGTCATGATTCACGGTAACAACGACGACACACGTCCCACTCCCAGGCGTTGAGGTACTGCACATCCGGGTATAACAGGCGCTTCAGCAGCACCAGCAGATAGGGGTTGTGTCGCAGTTCCGGATGATGGCGGTGGAGCATGCTGAACGCGCCGTCGACCATTCGATCGACCGAGTCGGCCAACGCCGTCGCGGAGATGAGTGCCTGTCCGGCATGGACATTGGAGCGGACACGGACCAGGTCGCCGTCCCGCTCGAGTCGGTAGGTGAGTGCTTCGACGCTCATCATCACCTCCACCCGGTCCTGCGTTCTCAGAGCCTTCGGCGCGGCGGCCCAGGCCAGTGCGAAATCGAGAACTGGCAGGTAATGGCGCGAGAAGTCGACACCGCCGATCTCCAGGGTGACGTCTACGTAGAACCGGCTGAAGATGAACTCGTCCTCGCCGAGGTCATCCCAGTCGCGCGATTCACCGTGCTCATCGAAGAACAACGACGGAGCCCAGTCCGCGGACCACGATTCGTCGTCCGCGTGCGGTGTGTACCGGACGAGCGCTTTCACTGGGCAGGGGTGAAGAAATGCTGTTCGCGATGCCGCAGGTAATCCAGATACTTGCTCGGCTCCTGGCCGCGAAGCAGACGCAGCAGGAAGCTAGTCGCCGTACCCGGGTGGAATTCCCAGTCGCAGCCGCGGGCCTGTTCGACCAGTATCTGCCACGAGTCGGGGTCGACGTCGGGCTCGGCAAGCCAGTAGAGATACAGACCCAGGCTCGAGTAGGCCCACAGGACGGGCCGAACGCCGGGTTCGTCGAACACCGTGGGTTTGGTGCGGAATTCGGGAAGACTGTGGGTTTCGTCTTCCCAGATGCTCTCCAGTCCGCGCATGCGCTCCTCGTGGATCAGAACCTGATCGTAGTCTTCATCGGTCGCGTACGGCTGCAGCAAGACCGTGTCATTGCCGATCATCCCCGGACCGAAGGCGTCGACCAACTCCCGGAAATCGCCGGGGACACACGCACCGAGAGCCTGGCTGACGGCTTCCCAATCGGTCCGCGCCCCGTGGTACATCGGGACTCCCAGGATGTCGCGGATATCGTCGAGGTCGCTCATTCGTTTCCTTCACTGTGATTGCCGAGCCAGCGCGAGTGCCGGCGCGAGAGCGAGTCGCGTTCGGCGGTGGTAGATAGCAGAACATCTGTGCCGCCATCGTAGGGATGGTGAATTCGCTCCAACGACAGGTCAGCGATCACGACCGCGGAGCAGGTCATCGACAGCGCGGCGCCGCCACGGGATCTGGCTGACGAAAAGGTATGTGTAGGGAACGAATTCGGCGTCGGTCTTGGTTGGATCATCGCAAACCGAGGTTCAATAGTCGGCGCCGGGATGCCACCGAGCGTGGTCCTGGGGCAGGCCATGGAACCGCACCCAGCGATCGCGATAAGCGTGATTCAGTTCATCAGCAAACGTTGGACACCGCGGCCGACGTCTTTGCCGGAGCTCCAACAGCTCGTCACGACGCATCCGGTCACACTATCCGCGGGTCAATTGCGCCGACCACCGTCGTTCCGAGGCCCTCAACAGTAACCTGCTCAACGGCGCCCGAATCTCCATGGCTTCGGCCTTGTCGCAGAAGGTGAACGTGCGGTTGGCATCGTCACCCCATCGCTGGCCAGCTCGCAGGACCTGGGGATCGAGTCGTCGGGTCCTGCGAGGCAATCAACCATTTGCTAGGCGGGACCGCACACCTTCCACGCGCCGCCTTCTTTGATCAACCGATGCTTGGTGGTGGTGGTGTCTTCGCCGGCTTGCGACACCGTGACATCGAAGGTGGCCTCGTCGCCCTTGACCTCGACCGCGCCCAGGGTGGCTTGCACCGCTTGGGGAACGGTGGCCGATTCCTCGGGAGAGTCGGTGGACGGCTCCTCGTCCGGGACGCCGGCCTCCGCTGCACAGAGCAGGTCGGGCCGCGACTCGCCGCCCTTGATCGCCTCGACGTACTCCCGCGCCACCGTTGCGGGATCGACGCTTCCAGGATTCGCCGCGGCCGTCGACGAGCACACAACGGCCACGAGTGCTGTGGCCGCGATGCCGACAGCGGTAAAACGCACAAAATTTCGATCAGACATAATTCCCCTTCAACTCGATTGTCAGAATGCCGGAGACGTCAGTCCATGTACAGCCGCCATGGATAACTGCTCATCGGGACATATACGCATGTGTACTTGCTGTACACGGACGACCCTTCGTTGTTGAGGATGGTCTCTCCGCGGGCCTCGCACAGACCTTTTGTCTTATGCTTGCTGTTGTAGACCCAGGCGGCGTTAGCCGGTCCAGCGGCGATCAACGAGCCGGTAAGGCTCAACAGTACGGCAGCAGTTGTGCCCCAGACAATTCGTCGCATCAGATCCTTCTCCACATCGGGTTACATGCAACCCCATCGCAGCAGCGGAAAATAACAGGTACATAACAGCGGCGGCCACCGCCCGAATTGGCCCAAATCTTTTACACTCCATTGAGATCGGGAACTGACCGATCGCGCCCACACCGCTTTCAGGAAATCCGGCGCTGCCTGTGGATGATGAGCTCCGCCTGACCGCGCCCCGATAACGGGGACCACCCGGTCCTCGAGTCCGGGTTGTATTCGACCCGGTTTCAGTTGATGTCGCAGGCCACGGGATGGTGGGTGCGGTTGAGGCACTCAGCACGCAAACTGCGGTTGAACGGCTCGATGAACCCGTTGTTCCACGGCGTCCCGGGTGGAAGGTAGACAATGCCGGCTCGATCAGCGCAAAACTGGTGCAGCGAAGCAGAAATCATCTCCGTCCCGTTGTCCACGCGCAGCACCTTCGGCGGGCCGCCGCGAGCGGCGAACACCTGCTCCAGCTCGGCCATCAGCTTCTCGGCGGTGATCGACCGCTCCACCAGGTGCAGCAGCGACTCGCGGGCGTGCTCGTCGAGCATCGACCGCGATCTTCACCGCTGGTGTTTCGTCGCGTAGGAACGCAGCCAGGCCCGCAAACCGGCATCCGGAATCGAGCACCTCGGCCGAGACCGTGATGTCGCGCCCCTGCTCGAGCCAGGTGTACCCCCGTAGGGAATCCTGGACAGTCATTGGTGGTGGCGCGTTCCCACTGCGGGCCCTGATAGCCAGCCGTCCCCCTGCCGCAGCTGAGACAACCCCGGATCCCGTCTGATCATCGCCATATCGCCCGGCTTTGGAATCCGACCAGCGCGGCACCTGCTGGTTTGATATCACTGCAAGCAAGGTGGCGGTTTGCTTCCGGCCCTACATCGACGCCGTCACGGTGACACCCCCGTCACCACCGGACTGCCGCGCCTACCATCGGAGCGGCTCTACCTGGAGCCCTGAACCCTCGGATCGTGTTCCTCAACACGGCCACGGCGGTGACCGAGACGCATCAGATAACGGTGGTCCGGTAACCGCATCAGGGGATGGCAAGCCGTACCGGGCCATTCGCCGACGCGGGATCCAGGTGGAGGAGGGCCTGGTCTTCGACGACTGCTGGCCGACATCGGTGAGGAACTCGGATACGGCGCGCCGGTGAGACCTTCGCACGGCACTTTGTGGAGCGGATCACCAAGGCCCGTTCCGAGTGGTGCCTCGCCAAACCCCTTGGTAGGTTTCGGCTTATTCGCGCAGCGTCGCGCATCACCTCCAGCCTTCGACTCGCGAAACCTTCCTTCGATCCACAGTTTGTGCGCCTCTTCCGTCATGGAAGCAGGCGGGAATCGTCGTACCCACGCAGCCGATTTCGCGGTCGTTCTCGATGGCGAAGTCGGTGGCGGCACCGATGGAGCTTTCATGACACGCACCATCGCGCCGGCTTTGGAACACGCGCGAGATATGCCCGACGCCGGACGCTGATCGGCGCCTGGCCCCCGCGACGACACCACCCACCCCTCACGCTGCCCGCCCTGCTCGACGCAGGCGTGGCTGTCCTGTCCCATCAAGCCTTGGAGAACCGGTGGTAATTGCGCTACCTCACCAGCCCGCGGAACTCGACGCGGTCATCTTCGACTACAACGGCGTCATCGGCCTGCAGCCCACTGTTCCTATGTGGGGCAGGCTCGCCGAACTCGCCGGATGGCACGCAGACCAGCTCGGGCTCTTCCAGAATGCTTTTTGGAGCGCCCGCGAACCCTACGATTCCGGCGAGTTCGACGACGCGGACTTCTGGACCGCCGTGCTCGGCCATCGCCCGGACCCGGAATTGCTCAGCCGGTTGCGTGCCGTCGACACCGCACTGTGGACCCGGACCGACGACCGCGTCGTCGCACTTCTCCGCCATGCCCGGCGGGCAGATCTCCCGATGGTGCTGCTCTCCAACGCACCCCATCCGGTCAGCGATACCCTCGACGCCTCCGACTGGCGCCCTCTGATGACCGACGCCCTCTACTCGGCCCGGCTCGGCATGAACAAACCCCACCCCGACACCTACCGAAGCGCACTCGCCGCGACCGGAGTTCGCGATCCCGGCCGCGTCCTGTTCGTCGACGACCGCGCCGACAACTGCCAAGCCGCCGCTCACCTCGGTCTGCGCGCTCTCCACTACACCGGCTCACCCGCCGATATCGAGGATCACCTCCGCCTCACGACCATCGCCGCGTAGATCCCCGCGAGTCACCACAGGATTCCCGCGGTCGGCGCAACACCGCTGCCGGTCGGTGGCGGACACGAGCCTTCCAGACGCTCGGCTGGGGTATCCCAGCCGAGCGTTTCGTATGGGCGCCCCTTTGGGCCGCCATGACCGAACGCCCCATCCAGGAACAAGGCTTTATCGACTGGAAGAACGCGACTAGGCGGGCCCGAGATAGGGAACCCGCGGCACGACATCCCTACTAGGCGAGCCCGACATCGAGTTCGGCGCGGACGGGACCGGCCAGTTCAGTTTCATCGCGGTCCACGGTCAGCTGGACTGCCGACCGACTCGGCAGGATGGCCGGCCCGGTGTCGCGTTCACCTGGAGGCCTCGACGAAGGCGACAAAGTCAGCGGACGCGGCTGGGCGGTTCTCATCGACGACCAGACGATCCGGGGACACCTGTTCTTCCACCTCGGCGACGACTCGTCATTTCGGGCAGAACGTTTCGCCTGCGCCAACTGAGTGGATGGATAGTGAGCGAATGCCAATACTACGAATTCCTGGCGGTCGACCGGCCACTCGACAATAACTGGACCATTCCGAGATAACGATATCCATGTTGCAGCCGTGCTACATGGCCAGAGGCCATGTGCACACAGTCGCTGCACCACGATCCCGAGAAGTTCTTTTGACCACGAAACGAAGGGAACCTCCGCGCCGGTTCAAGCTTGCCGAAACGCACTGCCGCGCAAGCCAACAGAGGCGAACGGCAACGACCACCGGCATTCGGGTCATGAACTCCACCCAGCACTCATCGCCACCGGAAACGGCGACGAAGGCACCCACGACCCGGACCCTGAGTTCAGTTCGGGTCGGAGCCATGGCAATGGACCCTGGCCGCGGCCGGGCGGATCAGGAGTCGGCACCGTCGCCGTTGAAATATCAAAGGCGTGTAAAACGCGATTGGCGAACTAGATTCCGAGGCAAGTCCGCTCTACCATCAGACGGTAGCCAGCACATAGCGGAACGTTGACCGAGCTTGCGAATGTGCCAATTACGCGAATGTGCAATGGGAATGGGAATGATGATGAACACGAGCACCAAGGCGGTCGGCTCCATCGCTGCCGCTCTGCTGATCGGCACCGGACTGAGCGTCGCGACTGCCGCGCCCGCGAATGCAGCCGGGACCTGTACCTACTCTTACACATCCACTGACGGCCGGGGCGGGACCGTCAGCGTTCCTGGTCCCAACACCTGCTCGATGCGTGAGGGCGACTCAGGTGATGCCGTCAGGGCGCTCCAGGGCACATTGTGGAAGTGCTATGGCCAGAATATTGCTCGCGACGGCAATTTCGGTCCCAAAACGAAATCCGCCTTGATCCACGCACAGCGGGAGGCCGGCGCCGGTGCCGACGGTATCTTCGGGCCCGAAACCAGGAGCAAGCTGAAATGGGCCTACTTCCATGGAACCGATGTCTCTTGCCACCGTTACGGCCACTGATACTGATCGTCCGCGGTACGCGGTAGGCCAGCCAACGCTGTGCGGCCGCGGCCGAATCGGTTCCTGCGGATGAGCCCCACAGAGATGTGCCAGCATCGCGGGGTGCCGTCGATGTCCGTGGGGACACGTAAATCGCGCAGCCGCTTGACTGGCCATCGAGTATCGCGCAAAGATATGGACAAGTGACGCCCTGTCCTCACGCCGAGAGACCACCCACTGAGCCACCACCTTTCCCGGGTGATCAAACGAGTTCCGCGTTTGCTGCCGACGCCAACGGTCAGATGCCGTCGGTCACCGCCGACCGCAGGGAATCGCGGAGCAGTTCGACCTCGAGTGTGGCAGGTTTACACGCGGCGAAGGACTGCGGCAGACTGTGGATATGTCCAGTCGAAGCAATACCCGTTCAGCTCAGCGAGTTCAGACCGTATGAGGTCGTCGGCTCGCTGAGTTGAACTGCGTGGGCCCGAACACGGGACACTCCGGCTGCCGATCGAGCTGGCCTGGAGCGGCCGCCGAGAATTCGACCTGGACGACGACTACGACCGCGCAGCCGTATACAAAATCGTGCTGGACGAGGGCACCGCGAAGAATCTGCGGGAACTGGTGAACGGTCGCCTGTTGGTGATGATCTGGCCGCAGATGCGGCTGGCACGGCCGGTGCGCGCACTGTCGGAGCGGATGTTTCCGCAGCTTCGAGCTGCTGCCTGATGGATCCGCGGCAGCACGAACTGGCTCGGAGCGCATTGCCGACAGTTGGCCGCCGAGGCTTCGTCCTCGGTGGCGGACACGCGGTAGTGCTGCAGGATGTCGATCACGACCTACGCCCTGCACCACACAACGGTTCACGCCGTCGTGGCCGAGCCATACACGGTGTCGCTGGTGATCCGTGGCCCGGCGGTCAAGGACAAGTTCCTGGTAATGGACCGCAAAACGGGCGAGGCGTGGTGGCAGTACGGCGCGACGCAGGAATCGGCGGAAGATGCGCTCCGCAAGCGGATGACGCCCGCCAGGCTGCAAGAGCTCATCGGCCGCCTGGACGAGTGGCAGTTGTTCTAGCTGGCGACGGACTGCGGGCGTGAGGCGATGACCTCCCGCAACTCGTCCAAGCTCGGCAGCGAGGCACTCTGGTGTCGTGCGCCCCGCAGTGCCCCGCTGGCCGATCCAAGCAGCATGCCACGATGCATCGGCCATCCCGACCGCAGGCCGTAGAGCAGCCCCGCCGAGAAAGCCGCCCCTGCACAATGGGTGTGCCGAACTTCCACCGGGAAGCTGGGCGCGGACACCGTTTCCGATCTGCTGACGGCGACCGCGCCGAATACTCCAGCCGTCACGACCACCCAGGCCACGCCGGTCCGAACCAGCAACGATCTCGCTGCTTCCGGCGCCGCGGCGTGGGCGGCATCATCGACGTTGGTTTGGATCACCAGCTGCGAGCACCCACGGATGGCGGACGCCATCGCCTGCGAGAGTTCGCAGCCGCCCAGGTTGAGCAGCATCGGCACCTCGGCCGCGCGGCCCGCCTCGATCACCCGCAGCGCTGCCCGCTCTATGAGCTGGTAGCAGTCCAGGTAGAGAAGCGATGCACTGGCGATCGGCGACAAGTCGGCGCGCTCCAGGCTGCCAACCACGCATGGCAGATGTGCAAACCAGGTACGGGTGTGATCGTCGTCGGCTGCCACGACGATCCATGGCGTGACGACCTCCGAACGGATCGCAAAGGTTCGCCCGACGCCGCCCTCCTCCAGCCATCGGCGAACGTGCTGGCCTTGCTCGTCGTCGCCGATGTCATTGGCGATGAGCAACGAGGGCGCTCTCAGGGATGCGAGCGCCACCGCTGTTATCGGTCCGTCGGCCGCCACCGACCACTCGATACTTCGGATTTCCGCCCCGTGGTTCGCTGCCGGAAATCGGGGCAGGTTCCACAGCTCCGCCAGCGCCAAGTAGCTGACGCACACCACCGGGCCGGACTGGAGCGTCATAGCTCTACCAGCCGTAGACCGAGAACGGCGTGCCCTCGGCGATGTGCTTCATCGCGGCCCGGCAGTAGCCGATCATGCGCTCGGGCGGAGTATCGAGCGCGAACCAGTCGAGCGCGCTGCACTTCTCGGGCTCACAGTTCTCGGGCTCGCCCTGGCAACCGCCGGTATAGAACCGTTCGGCCACCCGGACCAGGCTCGACCCTGGGACCGCCCAACCACAAGACGTTTGTCCAAGCGGACGGCATGCTGGCCGAGTTCATGTGTCAGGTGCAGTTGCTTGATCTCACCGCGGAACGGGCCAGGGAGCTGCTGTATATCCACCGCCATCACCATCCGGACGAATGCATCGTGCATTTGGAGGCGGCGTACCTGCTGTTGATCGAAGAGGTGACTGAGCGATGCCGCCCGGGAAGCAACTCCAGGACCGGCTCGAGGAGCTGGACACCAAGGAAGCGAACCTGGTCGAACTGGCCGAGGACGGCGCGATGCCGAAAGCACGATCAAGACCCGCCTGACCGAGATCCAACGCACGCGGGAGAAGGTGGCGAACGAGCTGGGCCAAGTGGCCGAGAATCTCAACGCCAGTGTGGAGTACATCACCGGGTGCTTGGAGCTTCTGCGTGATCCGCACAGGATGTACATGGGGCCAGCGATAAGGTCCGGCGCAGGCTGAACCAGGCGATCTTCAGGCGAATCTACGTGTTCGACGAGGAGATCACTGGGCACGAGCCACAGCTGGCGTTGGCAGAGTTACACGCCGTCCAAGCCGGAGTTGCAGCCGTGCAGCGAGGAGAAAACCCGAGCAAAGCTACGATGCTGGCACGGAGTCTCCTTCAGCGGCATCTGCCAGAAACAGACCTCGCCACCCGAAAGGGTGGCGAGTCGCTGAGGTTGATTGAAGCCCTGACCTGCGGTTTTCTTTAGGGCAGGGTTTTAATACGGACCATATGGTGGAGCTAAGGGGAATCGAACCCCTGACCTTCTCGATGCGAACGAGACGCGCTACCAACTGCGCTATAGCCCCGTGCGGCTCCGGGGAACCGCGCTGTGACACTGTATCAGGCCATGCCACTGGACTCCGAATCGGTGCGCTGACCTGCGCTTATGTCGGGGCCTACGCGCCCTCCGCGCGGCGGGCGTCGCCGGTGGTGCGGCTGCGGAGGGCGCGGGCGGTGGCGGGGTCGAAGGGGTCGAGGTGGTCGAACAGGGGGTCTTCGTCGTCGAGGTCTACGAGTGCGGAGCGGCGGCGGAGGGCGCGGGCGGTGTCGCGGTCCATGGCGCCTTGCGGGGTGCCGGCTCGGCGCGCGCGTGGGTTGGCTCCGCCGTGGCCGCGGTTGAGACGGGCGGCGCGCTTGCGGCGGATCTCCTCCTCCATCCGCACTTGCTTGCGCAGGTAGCCCAGGTATGTCACGAGCACCACGAAGGAGAGCCCGGTGCCCCACCACAGCATGGGTGTGAAGACGAACGCGAGCGCGCCGCAGAGGATGGCGGTGAGCACCAGGCCGAGCACGGCGCGCTGCCGGAAGGTGTAGCGGGCGGCGCGGGCGATGGCGTCGGCCTCGGGGTCGAAGCCGCCGCGGCCACGGCGACTGGGGACGAATTCCCATTCGTCCGAATCGGTTTCGTCGTCCTCGGGATAGGCCACGCGGGCGGGCGCGGTGGAGCGCGCAGGCGGGATTCTGGCCGCGGCCGGTTCTGGGTGGTGTGCGCCCACGCCGTCATCATCGGTCGCCGCGTCGATCTTCGCAGCGACTTCGGCCGCTTCCTCGTCGTCTTCCGGCGCGGCGGTCATGTCGTCGGCGTCGGTCGCGTCGTCGGCGTCGACGACGGCCGCCTCGATCTCCTCCGGTCCGGCGTCAGCGATGTCGGATCCCGCGGCGTCGAAAGGCACGGGCACGTTGTCCTCGTCGGTCTCGGTGACGGGCTCGTCGGCCGGTGTCGTCATCCGGTCCTCCGCATCATCGCTGTGGGGATACTCTCTCGGTACGCGGCGTCCAGCGTGTCGTCCACGGGGCCGCCAGTTCGGGTCGGTTTCATGCCCGGCTGCCGGGCCTTTTCTGAGACGTCGTTTGCCTCCGCCGCGGTGCAGGACCCGGGTCGCCAGGGCGGCGTCGGTGGTCCGGCGGATTCTCGGGTGGCGGTCGGCGAGCATCGGGAACAGGACGAAGACCCAGAGCACGACAAGACCGATCCACAGGATCGAATTCGGCATCGCGTCAGCACCTCCGTCCCTGCCTGGATTTGTCCGGCTCGGCCCGCGGGCGGCGCGTGATACGCCGCGCTCGTCCGGCTCCCCGTCCGACGCAAGCGCGTCGACGCCGGACGCCCGCAGGCTCCCTGCCGATGACGCAAGACGCACCATCGACGTCCGTAGGCTAATTCCGGGTAGCACCAAGTTCCGTCAGGCGCGCCGTGCACATCCGCCACACCTGTCACATTTCCACCAATGCCACCGTCTTCGGTGGCCCGCGCTACAGCAGGGTGACGCGCCCCTCTCGCACCAGCCGGTCCAGAACCGTCCCGACCACCTCCTCGATGGTCATGCCGACCAGTAGGTGATCGCGCCAAGCGCCGTCCACGTCGAGGTAGCGCCGTAGCAGCCCCTCCTCCCGGAAGCCGACGTTGCGGAGCACCGCCTGACTGGCCAGATTCTCCGGTCGCACGGTGGCCTCGACGCGGTGCAGGCCCACCGGCCCGAAGCAGTGGTCGAGCCCGAGCGCCAACGCAGCGGTCGCGACGCCCTGCCCGCTGAGATCCTTGGCCACCCAGTAACCGATCCAGGCCGAGCGCAGCGCGCCGCGCACGATATTGCCAACGGTCAGCTGCCCGCTGAACGCGCCGTCGACTTCGATCACCAGGGGGATCATCGCGCCGCGGCGTGCCTCGGCCTTGAGGCTCGACCACAGCGACGGCCAGCTGGACGCGTGATTGCGCGCCTCCCACGACCCGCGGCCGGTGGGCTCCCACGGCTCGAGATGCTCCCGGTCCCGCAACCGAATCCGGCTCCAGGTCGCCGCGTCACGCAGCCGCACCGGACGCAGCGTCACCTGTCCCGCGGCCACCCGGACCGGGCCGAGTCGCGCGGGCCAGCCCGGATGCTGCGTGACCCGGAAAACGTTCATCGCGTCCACGTCTCAGCCGCGCTGTGCCAGAAAGGCGACCTGCACCTCGTCACCGGTGCGGATCTCGGTGTCGTCCGGGTCGATCACGATCAGGCTGTTCGCCTCGGCGAGCGTGGCGAGCAGGTGGGAGGACGAGTTCGCGCTGCCCAGTGGCTGCACCAGGTATTCGCCGGTCGACTCGTCCCGCATGAGTTGCGCGCGTAGATATCCCTTGCGTCCGGCCATGGAGCTGATCGGCATGATCGTGCGCGCGCGGATGATCCGGCGCATGGGATGCCTGCGCCCCAACGCGATTCGGATCAGCGGCCGCACCATCACCTCGAACACCACCAGCGCGCCGACCGGGTTGGACGGCAGCAGGAAGGTCGGCACCTCGTCGCGGCCCAGCTTGCCGAAGCCCTGCACGGAACCGGGATGCATGGCCACCCGAGTGATTTCGAGCTCGCCGAGCCCCTCGAGCGTCTCCCGGATCTGCTCGGAGGCCCAGCCGCCGACCGCGCCCGCGATGACCACGACTTCGGAGCGCACCAGCTGCCCCTCGACCACGTCACGCAACCGGCGCGGATCCGAACTCACGATGCCGACCCGGTTCACGTCCGCGCCCGCGTCCCGGGCGGCGGCGGCCAGCGCGTAGGAGTTCACGTCGTAGACCTGGCCGGGGCCGGGCGTCCGGTCGATGTCGATCAGTTCCCCGCCCACCGAGATCACCGATAACCGGGGTCGCGGGTGCACCAGCACCTTGTCCTGTCCGACCGCGGCGAGCAGACCGACTTGCGGTGCGCCGATGATGGTTCCCGCCCGCACCGCGACATCGCCCGGCTGGACGTCGTCGCCGACACGCCGGACGTAATCCCCGGAGCGCACCGGCTCGTACACCTTGATCCTGGCCCTGCCCCCGTCGGTGAAATCCAACGGGAGAACGGCATCGGCCAGTGTCGGCATCGGCGCACCGGTATCGACCCGGACGGTCTGGCGCGGCTGCAACCGGATCGGCTGACGCGATCCGGCGACCACCTCACCGACCACGGGTAGGGTCAGGTCGACGAGATTGCCCTCCTCGTCGCGGATGTCGGCACCCGCGGAGGCGACATCGACGCTGCGCACCGCGTAGCCGTCGATCGCGGCCTGATCGAAGCCGGGCAACGGACGCTCGGTGACGACGTCCTCGGCGCACAGCAGGCCCTGAGCCTCGGAAATCGCGACCCGGACCGGCCGAGGCGCGACCGCTGCGGCGGTCACCTTGATCTGCTGATCCTCAACCGAGCGCATCCAGCCCTTCCTGATCCTCTCCGCACTCCATCCGATTCCGCCTGCGCCGGCGCGCGGGATCGCACCGCGGCGCAAGCGCGTTCGCGCGCACCGCGGTGAACCACCATTCGTACCCGACGGTCCACTCTCGGCGAAACCCCGGACGGGCCCGTCAGTCGTCGGTAGTCAGCTGCGGATCCCAGTCCGGACCGAGGCGGTGCTGCAGCCACTCCCGCAGGGCGGGGCCGTATTCCTCTCGTTCCAGTGCGAAATCGACCGCAGCACGAAGATAACCGCCCGGGTTGCCCAAATCGTGGCGCGACCCACGGTGCACCACCACATGAACCGGATGTCCTTCGGCGATCAGCAGCGCGATGGCGTCGGTGAGTTGCAGTTCGCCGCCGGCGCCGGGCTCGATGCGGCGCAGCGCGTCGAAGATGGCGCGGTCCAGCAGGTACCGGCCCGCGGCGGCAAACGTCGAGGGCGCGTCGGCGAGCGCGGGCTTCTCCACCATGCCCTTGACGCGCAGCACGTTCGGGTTCACGGCATCCGGCACCGGCGCAACATCGAACACGCCGTAGGCGCTGACCTCGTCCTTCGGCACGTCGATGGCGCACAGCACCGTCCCACCGCGCTTGCGGCGCACCCGGCTCATCACGTCGAGCACACCGCAGGGCAGCACGAGGTCGTCGGGCAGCAGCACCGCGATCGCGTCCTCGTCGGCGTCGAGGGCCTGCTCCGCCTGGGCGACCGCGTGGCCGAGCCCGAGCGGCTCTTCCTGCACCACCGAGGTGACGTCGAGCAGCGCAGGCGCCTTGCGCACCTTCTCCAGCAACTTGTACTTGCCGCGCTCGGCGAGCGTGCTCTCCAGCACCAGGTCCTCGACGAAGTGGGCGACGACGCCGTCCTTGCCCGGCGACGTGACGATCACCAGGCGCTCGGCGCCGGAGTCGGCCGCCTCGCTGGCGACCAGCTCGATGCCGGGGGTGTCCACCACCGGAAGGAGCTCCTTGGGCACCGTCTTGGTCGCGGGCAGGAACCGTGTTCCCAGCCCGGCCGCGGGCACCACGGCCGTGCGGAAGCACGACACCACCGCGGTGTCACCGGGCTGTCCGGCCTTTGCTGTCATGCGCATACCCTATCCATCCATCACGCCGCCGGAGCGGCGTCGAGCCGACCCGGTACCGGGGTGAGCCTATGGTGATCACTGTGAAGATGCCCGCCGAGCGCGATAAACATGCATGGCGCATCGAACTGGCAGCCCGGCGAGCTGTGATGAGTGCCACTGACCGGGAGAACGAGGCGCTCGCCTTGACCGTCGCGGTCGGCGCGCTGGGTGCGCGGGAGTGGGTCTGCGCGTATGTGCCGGTCGATCCGGAGCCGGGCTCGACGGCCATGCTGGACGCGCTTGTGACCGGTGGCGCGCGGGTGCTGCTGCCGGTCACCGGGCCGCCCGGGCCGCTGAGCTGGGCCGAGTACACCGGAGCGGATGCCATGCGCCGCGCCTGCTACGGGCTCCTGGAGCCGATCGGCACGGTACTGCCTCCAGCCGCGGTGGCCAGGGCCGAAGTGATCCTGGTCCCCGCGCTCGCGGTGGACCGCCGCGGCGTCCGGCTCGGCCGCGGAGCCGGCTACTACGACCGCACCCTGCCCGCCGCGCGCCCGGACGCGCGGCTGATCGCGGTGGTACGGGACGACGAACTGGTCGAGCGGCTGCCCGAGGAGCCGCACGATCTGCGGATGGGCTGGGCTCTGACACCCCGCGGCGGCCTGCGACGACTCGGCGATAGCGCCGGGGAATGAAATGCCGATTGGCGATGTTGGCACTGTCGGCTGTAGAGTGCCAGATTGACGAATACCCGCGGAGGATCCTGTGCCAACTTACTCGTACGCGTGCACCCAGTGTGACAACCGCTTCGACATCGTTCAGTCCTTCACCGACGAAGCTCTGAGCGTCTGCTCGGAGTGCTCGGGAAAGCTGCGCAAGCTGTTCAACTCGGTCGGCATCGTCTTCAAGGGCAGCGGCTTCTACCGCACCGACAGCCGCGGCAGCGCGTCCACCGCGAGCGAGCCCGCCAAGGGCGACAGCGGTTCGAGTTCATCCTCCGACTCGAGCGCGTCCAGCGGGTCCACCGCGGCTACCAGCACGGCCGTCGCCAGCTGATTCGACGTTTTCCACAGCCTCGTCGCCATCCACAGCCCCCGGTGAGACGGGACGGCTGAGTGTGAGTTCGGCCATAGGATCCGGCCATGACTCGCGCACTCGCCGACCTCGGCCGGGGCGGCTGGAATCCCTCCGGGTGGCAGCGCCCACCCTGGGCCGATGCCGTCCTCGCCCGACGACTGCTCGCCGCCGTCCTCGCCGTACTCGCGGCCGTCCTCTCGCTGCGTGGTGACCCCGATACCGAGACCACGACGGTCGTGATCGCGGCCCGGGAGCTGGCGCCCGGACGACTCCTCGAGCCGGGTGACCTGCGCTCGGCGCCACGCGAAGCGGGCACACTGCCCGCGGGCGCGGTCGCCGATCCCGCCGCTCTCGTCGGCGCGACGCTGACCGGCGCGATGCGTCAGGGCGAAGTCTTCACCGACCTGCGCGTCATCGGTCCACGGTTGGCCGCGGCGGCCACCGGAGCGCGCGATGCCAGGATCGTTCCCATCCGTCTCGCCGACACCGCCGTCGCGGACATCCTGCGTGCGGGCGATCGCGTCGACGTGATCGGTGCCGAAGACTCGAACGGACCGGCTACCCGGCCGGCCCGCACCCTGGCCACCGACGCCGCCGTCATCCTGGTGTCGAGGCCGGCCGACGAAAGGGGCGCCGCCGAACGCGTGGTCTTGGTCGCGATGGACGCCGACCACGCCACCACCGTGGCCGGGGCTTCACTGCGCACGGCGCTCACCGTCGTCTTCCATTGACTTGTCATCCCCGCGGGAATATCTCGCCATCTGAACAGCGCGGGTGGGAGGCACGAGATATGACCTCATCTGTGCCGCACAGCGGAACGGGCCCGTCGTAACGACGGACCCGTTCACGTTTGCGCGGTGGGTGTTCGGGCTCAGCCGAGGCTGAAGGGCTGGCCCCACAGCGTCACCCAGGTGATGACGTTGTCGGTCTCGACCTCGACGCTGACGAAAGCACGCGCCTGCGCA